>CAZCLX010000008.1:0-35720 GCA_964499615.1 uncultured Oscillospiraceae bacterium | reverse complement strand
GATCTTTTGTCCCATCCATGCAGTGTTAAAAATGGGAAATACATACAGTATTCCCCCATTTTTAACACTTTTGTCTGGGACAAAATCTTTCGCCCCAGCTCTTGCCGATTTATTCAGAGCTTCCCTATAAAATCCTAGCTGCTGATTGCGAACCGCTATCCGCTATCTACCAATGTACCAACGGTGCGCCAAGTCGTCACGCCCTACGCGCTCGGAAGTCTATTCAAACCGCTGGCGGGTTTGGCGGAGATCCAGACGGACAGCGGTGCCCACTCCCGGCTGAGAGTCTACGAAAATTCCGTGGCCCAGGCCGTCGCAGATCCGGCGGCACAGGTACAGGCCCAAACCGCTGGCCTTCTTGTCCGTCCGCCCGTTATAGCCGGTATAGCCCTTTTCAAAAATTCTCGGCAGATCCTCCGGGGCAATACCGATGCCGGTATCCCGGATCTCCAATATCCCCTCCCGGAAGGAGACGGTGATGGATCCATCCCGGGTGTATTTCAGGGCGTTGGACAGCACTTGCTCCAGGACAAAGGACAGCCACTTTTCGTCAGTAATCACTTTCCCGGTGCAAGGCTCGTAATTTAGGCGGATGCCTCTGCCGATAAACTGGGAGGCAAATTTCCGCAGCGCTCCCCGGATCACCGTGTCCGCGTCGCACTCACGAAACACATAGTCCGTGCTCTCCGAGTCCAGCCTCTGGTAGGTCAGCACCATTTCCACATACTGCTCCACCCGGAACAGCTCCTCCCGAAGCTGGCGAGACAGGGCGGTATCCTCCTTTTCCAGAGCAAGGCGCATGGAGGCAATTGGTGTTTTGATCTGGTGTGCCCAGGTGGTGTAGTAGTCCATCCGGTCTTCCAAGGCAAGGCGGTGGCTTTCCCGCTCCGCCGCTTCCCGGCAAGCCAGTGCATCAATAATCGCCCGATAGTCCCGGTCAAGCCTGCCGTCGAATTCCTGTAGCCGCTCCGTCAGGTCATCGGGCAGAGCGGCAAGGTACGTTAGCGCCCGGTGCTTTGCCCGGCTTTTCTTCGCCCACCACAGCCCCACCCCGAAAAGCAGCATGGCGCACAGCGCCGTTGGATAAATTGCCGCTTCCACCGGCAGACGGTACAGAAAAAACACGGCGGCATAGATCCCGCCGCAGATGAGCAGGAGGGTCAGCGGAAGGAGCCTTACCCATTTGATCGTCTGTTTCATAAACTTCTCCTAGGGGATGATGTACCCTACCCCGAATCGGGTTTCAATAAATCCGGGCAGGCCGACGGACTCCAGCTTCTTTCGGAGTCTGCCTACGTTCACTGTCAGGGTATTTTCGTCCACAAATTCGTCGGTCTTCCACAGCGCTTCCATCAGCTTCTCCCGGCTCACGGCTTTACCCCGGTTTCGCATCAGCACCAGGAGGATCCGGTACTCGTTTTTTGAAAGGCTCACCACCTGATCTCCATACCGGAGGGTGCTGTCCCCGGTGTTCAGCACCGCCCCCCGGTGTTCCAGAATGGGCACGCTGTCTCCAAAGGCATAGGCTCGGCGCAGCAGTGCCTGGATTTTGGCGATCAGCACGCTGCCGTCAAAGGGCTTGGCAATAAAGTCGTCCGCCCCCATGTTCATGGCCATAATGATATTCATATTGTCGGAAGCGGAGGACAGAAACAGAATGGGCACCTTGGACACCTTCCGGATCTCCCCGCACCAGTGGTAGCCGTTCATAAAAGGCAGGGAAATATCCATGAGAACCATGTGGGGCCCATAGGCGGCAAACTCCCCCAGCACATTCCGGAAGTCCTCCACACACCTTGCCTCCATATCCCAGGCGGCGATTTGCTCCGCCACCCCCTGAGCGATCCCCCGGTCATCCTCCACGATTAGGATTCGGTACATGCCTTTTCCTCCCCCAGCGCATTCTTGCCATCAGCTCGCCGCCGTTTTCCTTCAGCCACCGAACCTGCTGCCGGTAATCGGGCAGGATTCCCTCCACCTCCTGCCAAAAGGCGGCGCTGTGGTCCATGTGGCGGCGGTGGGCCAGCTCATGGACCACCACATATTCCCGCACCTCCGGTGGGGCCAGCATCAGCAGGCAGTTAAAATTCAGGTTTCCGGAGGAAGAGCAGCTTCCCCAGCGGCTTACCTGATTCCTTATAGTGATCCGCCCGTAGGTCACCCCCATCCGAGTGGCATACGCTTTCACCAGCGGAGGCAGCGTCACCACTGCCTCCTGAGCCAGGCGTCGAATGTCCTCCTCAGTCAGGGGCGCCTGGGCGGCGCTCATCTGATTGTTTACCGCTTTTTCCCGGTGGGTTTCGATCCAGTTCCGCTTCTCCTGAAGGATCCTGCGGATCTCGCTTTCCGGCATCCTCATAGGCGCCCGAAACACCACCGTCCCATCGGGGCGGATCTGGATGGAAGCCGTCTTCCGGCAGCTGCGGACGATCTCAATTTGATTCTCCATAGTCTTCCTCCACGCCGTCGATGGCATAAATCGCGTCGATTGGGAATTCTTCGCCGCCCTCCAGCAGCACCGTCTGCCGGACGGGATCCATCCGCCGGACTTTGCCGGTGACAGGGACGTAGCTTCCTCCGCTTTTCCATTCATCCGGCTGGAAAATTCGGAAGGTAATCTCCCCGTATTTTTCCGGATCTTCCCGAATCCGGCGGAGCTTTTCATCCAGGGCGGCGATCTCATCCGCGTCCAGCTGTGCCGCCTCATCGGTCAGCCGGGCGCTTTCCCGGATCACCGCGTCGTAGCCTGTAAGGGCGGCAAAGGGGGAAAACTGGGCGCCCCGATCCGTCATAGACATTTTCGCCCGCCGGGACTCCGGTCTTTTCAGATACAAAATGTCGTCATATTGGTGGTTGTCTTTCATTGTTTCTCCTAAGCTTTATGCCCGCCGATTTGACCGTTCCGCTCCCGAGCAGTAGCGCCCTCTTCCAGATTCATGCCCCGGAGGATGGCGTTTTTCCCAAAACGGCGCTTAATCTCCAGCATAGCCTGCTGCCGCCGCTTCTCCCGCTCCAGGTTTTCCGTTTCCCGGGTCTGCTCCTCCGATTGAGAAAACAGATCCATCTGCCGGAACTCCTCCGTTCCCTCCGGCAGCAGGGCGCATTCCACGGTAAGGCGGCGGATCAGCAGATCCGGATCCGTGATCCGCTCGTACAGCTCCGCCACCGCCTGGGTGATAATCCGGGCGGAAGAGGTTTTCCTCGGAAGACGCACCGTGCCGTGGCCATGCTTGGGGATCTCCCGGCCATACCGATCCCGCACCACTTCACCTTTGTATTTTCCTCGCCGCCCGGCATCCTGGAGATTTTCCACATCATAGCCCACCGTCACCGTGAGCTGGTCTGTCACCATGCCCTTGGCAACCAAATCCATGGCAACACTGTCCGCCATCTCCCGGAGAACCAGTCCCGCCTTATCGTGGGGATAGGCGCAGGTCAGCACCTGCCCGGAGCTGATGGAGTTATTTTCCGGGCGGTAGGCCTTAATATCCGCGATGGTGCAAGGCTCATAGCCCCAGGCGTGGTCGATCAGCAGTTCCGCGTTCACGCCAAACAGACGGTACAGCAGCGATTCGTTGAGGTACCCATCGTCGCGTCCCAGGGAGCACCGGGCCACATCCCCCATGGTGTACATGCCGTACCGCTCCAGCTTTCTGGCATACCCGGCACCAACCCGCCAGAAATCCGTCAGAGGCCGGTGGCTCCACAGCTGCTTTCGGTAGGAGATTTCGTCCAGCGCCGCCATCCGGACACCGTCCTTATCCGGTGGGGCTTTTTTCGCCACGATGTCCATGGCAATTTTGCAAAGGTACAGATTGGTGCCGATGCCGGCGGTGGCGGTAATGCCGGTCTCCTTCAGCACCGCCTGAATCAGCATCCGGGCAAACCCGGTGCCATCTACCCCATAGGTTTTCAGGTAGGGGGTGGCGTCAATAAACACCTCGTCGATGGAGTACACGTGAACATCCTCCGGGGCGACGTATTGCAGGTAGATCCCGTAGATCTTGGCGCTGTGCTCCATATAGTGGGACATTCTTGGCTTTGCAACCAGATAGTCCACCCCAAGAGACGGATTTTGGCGCAGCTCCTGGGCATCCCAAGAGGTTCCGGTAAGCTTGTGCTCCGGCGCTTTCGCTCGCCGCGAAGCATTGACCTCCTTCACCCGCTGAACCACCTCGAACAGCCTTGCCCGCCCGGGGATACCGTAAGCTTTCAATGCTGGGGAGACCGCCAGGCAAATGGTTTTCTCCGTCCGGCTCTCATCCGCCACCACCAGGTTGGTGGTCAGGGGATCCAATCCCCGCTCGACACACTCGGCGGAAGCATAGAAGGATTTCAGGTCAATGGCAACATAGGTTTTTTGCTTTTCCATTTTCCCGCCTCCTTCCGTTTTCTCTATTATAGAACATCCGTTCATATTTGTCAATGACAAAACGCCGCAGCGAAATCCCGCTGCGGCGCAAACGGATTCATGTCTCCCGCAATACGGTTTCCGCCGCCTCGGACATGTTTCGGCTCACCATCCCGTATTTTTCCCGGAGGGTGCAATAGTACCCAAAAATTTCTTCCAGCTGGGCAAGGTGATATTCCGTCCGGACACCCAAGTTGTGGGGATGCCACCACAGGTGGAAGGTTTTTCCGTATTTTGCGGCGTGGCGCATCTGGCTTTTGATTCTGTGAAGCTTGACGCGCTCCAAAAAGCCCAGCGGGGCAAAATAAGGCTTATAGGCCCGGGATCCCGTCAAATTCACGATCCCGTTTTCATTTTTCGGCGTATAGCCTCCCTGCCCGGTAAGGGGCAGATACACATCAATCAGCCGCAATGCCCGTTTCAGCATCCATATTGGGATCCGCCGGTGGATCCAGTCGTTTTCCTCATCCCGGTAGGCAGTGAATCCCAGTTCCCGAAGAACCTGGACATGCTCCGGCGTGGTCTGATTTCTGGGAAATACCACGCTTCTCAGCGGGTATCCGTGGGCGGCGGCAATGGCCTTTGCCGCTTCCATGTCCGCCCGAAACTGCTGAACGGTCTGCCCCGGCTCCCAGCAATAGTAATGGGAAAAGGTGTGGCTGCCGATTTCCTGCCCAGGGCAGGCGGCAATTTCTTGCAGCAGAGACGGCGCGAAGAAGCAAGGGGCGGCGCTTTCATCCTCCCCAATTTCCGGAATGCACCGGTAGGTGGATCGGATCGGGTTTTCATAGCTGGGCCGAAGGGCTTCCTCCGGCAAAAAACGGCTCAGCTCCTCCTTGCTTCCCGCAAACTGGAACCCCACTGCCGCCCAGGTGGCATGGATGCCGTACTTCTGAAACAGCGCCAGCAGCTTGGGGATCGCGCGCCTGCCGCCCAGCACGTGGTCTTCGTATTCCTCCAAGGGAAGGCAGTCCTGCATTCCCCAAAACAGCTCAAAATCCAGTGATACGATCAAGGTACCCGCCATGGTCTACACCTCCCCGCCTACCGCGTCACGGTAAATTTCCGCCATCCGCGCCTGTACTTTTTGCGTGGAAAAGTCCTGCACCCGCTCCCGGGCGGCGTTTCCCAGCCGTGCCCGGAGAGCAGGATCCGACGCCAGTTTGTGGATGGTTTCCACCGCGCCGGGAACCGTCAGAGGCATATAAAGTCCATCCACGCCGTCTCGGATCAGGTCGGTATTGCCCCGGATTCTTCCCACCGCAGAGGGAAGGCCGCTGGCCATGGCCTCCATCAAAGACACCGACAGTCCCTCCCGGAGGGAGGGGAAGAAAAAGGCATCGGCTGCGGCATAGAGCCTTGCTACGTCCTCCCGGTAGCCCAGGAAGTGAACCTGATCCGTGATCCCCAGCTCCCGGCACCGATTTTCCAAGGCTTTCCGCTGAACGCCCCGGCCCACGATGGCATATTGGATGTGGGGATCCTGGAGCTGGGTCAGGGCTTCCAGCGCCAGCCGGTGGTTTTTGTTCACCGTCATTTCCCCTACGGACA
Organism: uncultured Oscillospiraceae bacterium; assembly: GCA_964499615.1. GTDB lineage: Bacteria > Bacillota > Clostridia > Oscillospirales > Oscillospiraceae > Faecousia. The sequence continues at coordinate 29,758 of CAZCLX010000008.1, read as the reverse complement.
GCAGGAAAAAGTCGTCCTCCCCGAACCCCAGTTCCCGGCGGGTTTCTTCCCGGCAGCCCCTTCCGCTTTGGAGCCTGTCCAGGTTCACTCCTACTCCGGGGACATAGTAAATTTTCTTGGCGTGGAGGCACTTTCGCGCCAACGCGAAATCCTCCTGATTGATGGCGATCAGTCCATCGGTAAAGAAGGCACACAGCCACTCCGCCGGGAAATACAGCAGCCAGCTGGAAAGCGGCCCGCCCCGGAAGAAATGGAACCCGTGGGCGGTATACAGCACCTTGGTTCCCCGCTTTCTTGCCCCCCGGGCGGCAAGCCGGGTCAGAATCCCGCCCACCGGGGTATGGCAGTGCACCAGGGTATAGCCGCCCCCGTCGATGACCCGCTTCAGCTCCCGGTAGGCGCGAAGGTTGCCGGGCTTGATGGGACTGCGCTGAAAGGGAATGTCATAATAGCGGTCACAGAAGGGAATTTGGCAATCAGCGGGGTCTTCGTAGTCATTTCTCGCCGCCACCGCCGTTTCCCAGCCCGCGTCATGAAACATTTTCAGAAACGGGATGTGAAACTCCATGATGTGGGTCTTCACCACCGTGGCGACAAACAGCACTTTTTTCTTCATATTTCCCCCTATAGCAGCACCTTACGTTTTCGTATCCGCAGCAGCTCCCAGACGCCTAACCCGGCGCCCAGCCCCCAGCGCAGGAGCCACAGGTCAGATGCCAGCACGGAAACCACCGCCGTCAGCACAAATATGGCAGTGTAGGGAACCCACAGCCGGACGCCAAAGGGATAACTTCCCCTTCCCAGCACGTACCGGCAGTACAGATAGTGGGCTGCGTATTGCAGGCAGTGAGAAAGCAGCGTCGCTGCCGCCGCGCCGATCATGCCGAACCAAAGAATGAAAAAATAGTTCAGCGCAATGTTTACTAGGGAGGACGCTACGGTTGTCACCGCCACCACCTTGGTTTTTTTGTGAAAATATTCAAAGTTGACCGGGAAGGTGCACAGGAAGTTCAAATAATAGCCGGCGACAAAAATCGGCACCAGTACGGTTCCGTCCCAGAAATCCCGCTTGTACAGGTGGAAAACCTCCCGGGTCAGCAGCACAAAACCCATGCTCAGCACCGTAAACAACTCCAGGAAGTTTTTCGCCTGGGATTTCACGTCCCGGTTCTGCTTCATATCGTCGAAAAAGAAGGGCGTCCAGCTGTTATTCAGGGCGGCAAAGATGGTAAACATCACATTGCCGAAGTTGAATGCCACGCCGTAAATTCCCGCAGCGGAGTCCCCCGCCATATGCCGCACCATCACCAGGTCGCTGTGACCCAGCAGCAGATCCGACAGATTGTAAAACATCACGGGAACCGCCAGCGTCAGACAGAATTTCCAATATTTCGGCTGGAAAAAGGTTTTTCCCTTTCCAAGGATATAGACGCAGGCAGCCACGCCAAGGGTTCCGTAGGTGACAGCCATGCCAAGAATTCTGCCGAAAGCGCGGCGATCTTCCGGCATCAGCAGGATCAGCGCCACCGACAAAAGCAGCGTGGACAGCGCCGTAACAACCGACAGAATCATATTTCTGCCAGCCTTAAACTCGTAGGTAAATTTGCTGTTGAGGAAGTTAATGCAGAAGGTGCCAAAGGCCTGCCACAGCATCAGCGCCACCATGACGGCAGACATCTGCAAAAGCGACATGACGGGTTTGATAAAGATTGCTATAAGGCCGCAGCACACCAGGAAAAACAGCAGCGACAAGGTCATCACCGAGGACTGATACCGGCTCTGCTCTTCCTCCGGGTACTCGATCCGGGCATTGACCAGGGAGCCGTTGGTTTGCAGCGTGCAGACGATGGCCACGATGCTGACCCAGGTCGTATAGGCGGCGGTCACGCCGGTGCCGTCGGTGCCCAGAAGCCAGGCGAAGAGATAAGAGGTCACCAGGGAAATGCTGCGCAGCAGAACGGTGCTGGAAATATTCAAAATGGCAATTCGGTTTTGTTTTTTCATATTCTTCCCAGCTGTTAAAGCGGTTTTCTCCTGACAAAATAATACACTCTCCGGAAGCCCCGGTACAGCCCCAGAGCCAGAAACGCGCATTCCGCACGCTCCCGCCGGGACACATACCGGCAGGAAAGCAGGAATGGCAGCTCCCGAAGCAGCACCCTCCGGGAACCGCAATACCGCTCCCGAAAACGGTTCCGATCCTCTGACCGGGCCAGATCCAGCGACTTTACGTTATAGTACAGCCCTCTGTCCCGAAGATACCTGGCCTCCCGGATCAACTCCGGATGGCTTTTCTGAAATGATTCAAAAATTTTCTGCCCATGGTCGGAAAAATCAAAGGTTTTTTCCGAAACCCGGCTGTAGGTAATGCTGCCCTCCCGGTGGAGATAGCAGTAGACCCGTTCCGGGCAGAGCACCGCCTTTTTCGCCCGAAGCGCGATCCGGTACGTAGTGGGTACATCCTCGCTCCACACCCCCAGGGGGTAGCAGATCCCATCCAGCAGATCCCGGCGGTAGAGCTTATCCCAGGCGGCGGAATCCAGGTTTTCCCAGGTAAAGATCCGCCGGGTCAGTTCCGTTCCGGAGACGATCTCTTCCTTCTCCGGGCACAGTCCCGGGGTTCGCTCCCCGGTGCGCTGGCTCACATCCCAGCGCCCGGCGCATACCAGATCCGCGCCGTACTTCTCCACGCAGCGGAAAAGCTTCTCGTAGCAGTCCGGGGTAACGGTGTCGTCGCTGTCTACGAAAGCGACATATTCCCCCCGGGCGATTTCCAGCCCCGCGTTCCGGGCGCTGCTGAGGCCGCCGTTTTCCTTGTGGATCACCCGGATCCTTTCGTCCTTTCCCGCGTATTCATCGCAGATCTCCCCGCATCGATCCGGGGAACCGTCATCCACCAGGATCACTTCCAGATCCCGAAAGGATTGATTCAGGATGGAATCCAGGCATCCGGGAAGATAATTTTCCACCCGGTATGCCGGCACGATCACGGATATCCTGGGAATCCTTTCCATACGGCCTTCCTCCCTAGGGAGTAAGCTCCCTGTAAATTTCCAGAAGCTGACTCATATTTTTTTCCGGGTCATGGGTTTTTCTGGCATGAATCCGAGCCAGGCGGCCCAGATCTTCCGCATCCTGCCCCATTGAAAACACTTTTTCAATATAGTGGGAAAGCATATAGGGAGCGGTGGAGGGATACACATACCCTTCCCAGGGATGCTCCAGAAGGGTCGTTACGCCCCCCACATCCGCCGCTACACAGGGCACTCCCAGCAGCATTGCCTCTCCCAGGGAATTGGGGGAATTTTCAATGGTGGATGGCAGGACAAACACATTGCTTTTTAGAAAGGCTTCCTTCATCCCCTCCGGGCTGAGACTGCCCAGAAATTCGATCCGATCCTCCAACCCCAGCTCGACGGTCCGCTTTTTGAGATACCGGGCATAGCTTCCCTGGCGAAGCTTTCCCTTCCAGGAAAGATCCAGATAGTTTTCCCCCGGCACGGCTATGGTCACATCCGGAAACCGTTTCACCACCTGGGCAGCCGCTTCCAAAAGATAATGGAATCCCTTCACCGGGTAGACCAAGCTGGACGCGAAGATCCGATGCTTTTGGCAGGCATCATAGGCCCACTTTCCTTCATAAAATGGCTGGCGAAGTGTCTCATTGCAGAAATGATAATGTCTTTCCGGATTGACTGCCTCGGTACAGGCCAGGTCAAGCTCCGTCCTGCCAATGACATGGCGGGCAATTGTCAGTGCCTTTTTCTCGCTTTCCCCCCGCAGGGCAAATTTCTTTTTTTGAAGGGCAATATTATCAAGCCGGAGCAGATCCCGGAGGGTAAAGCCCCGGCATGCGGAAGACGGCAGCCCTTGGGTGTAGTGTCCCGCCAAAATGTGGCACAGTCCCTGAATGCTCACCACCGTGTGATCCAGCAAATCAAGAGCCTCACACGCCTGAAGCATTGCCAGAGTGTGGGGATACTCCGTGCCCCAAATGTGGATCACATCCGGCTGATATGCCTTCAGCACCGACACGAACCGGGGGACAAGATCCGGCCGGGGCCGATACGGGTGACCACCCCGGAAGCGGACATAGGACAGGCGTTCGTCGATCCTGCCTTCCCCATCCCCGCTTCCCTGACAGACCACTTTCAGTGTCATATTCTCCCGTTCCCGCAGTCCCGCCAGGACACTGTCCATCCACAAGCCACTGCCGGGCTTCTCCCCGGTATTCTCCCGAACAGCGCTGGGAAGGATATTGCACAGCCACAGAATCTTCATATTACACCTTTGCCTCCCCATATCCCAGCATTCCCAGCAGCTTTCCCGCCTGGGAAACATTGTTCTTCTGTTCCAGAATGAATTTTCTTGCGCTGAGGCCCCGGGCAAACAGCACCGCCTCCGGGTTTTCCAGCACCTTTTGAAGGGCGTCGGCAATCCCCTCCGGCGTCTCGTCCGAAATAAAAAACACATGGGGATCGTATTCCTCCGGCATTCCGGGAAGCTTGGTGGTCAGCACCGGCGTTCCCGAAGCCATATACTCCATGGTTTTGGACGGGAAGGAATACTTCACAAACGCCTCCCCGGTGGGGCGGGGGTTGACCAGCAGCGTCGCTTCCTGCTCCTTTGCCACCACCTCGCCGCTGAAAAGCATGCCGCCGTAGACGATCCGGGGATCCTTCGCGGCGACAGCCCGCAACTCTTCCTCGTAATCTCCGGAACCGTAAATATGAAGCTCGGCATCGGGAATATCCGCCAGGCGGAAGCCCTCCACCAGGTTGGCGATCCCATATTTTCTGTGGATCGATCCCGCGTACAGGCACACTCTGGGATGGAGCTTCTTTTCCAGCCCCGGCTTCATTTCTTCCATGCGGATATCGGAGTGTCCTTCCAGAACCACGTAGGGCTTGTCCGTCCCCAGCTTTTCAGAAAGATACCCGTGCATTGCCTCCGTCAAAAGCACGTGATGGGTGCAGCGGCGAATGACAAAATTTGCGAAGCTTTTGGAAAACCGCCCGCACTGGAACATATCCGGCAAATCCGTCACAATGCCCACGCAGGGCCGGTGGCGAAGACGAGCCGCCAGCATTGCCGCCAGGGCGGCCACCCGGTTCAGACAGTCCACCACCACCGCGGCATCCCGGTCCGCAAGGCGGAGGGTTCGGAAGAAGGTTCCGAAAAAGACGTGGAGAAGCTTCCGCGCCGGACTGCGGTAAGCGGAAATGTACTGGTAATTCGCCCCGCCCTCGGTGTCCGCCGGGAGGCGAATCACTTTCTCTCGGAGAATCGATGGGTTGACTGGGGGATTTGCCACTACGTCCACATGGCAATGCGCCGCCAGCCCCTCGATCATCAACCGGTGGTACTTCTGAGCCTGGAAGGAGGGTTTCTTCTCCTGATTCGCGAACAACCGCCGGTATGTTCCGTCGGAGCAGCCGGTAATGGCGTAGATGATATGCATAGGCTATCCTTTCCCCAAATGTTCAAACAGTTCGGCATGGGCTAAAGCCATGTTTTCCACAGTGTAGGGCCGGATCTTCTCAAGGCTGGCCCTACCCATGGCGATGCTGTCTCCCGACAGCACCTGCCCCAGCTTCTTCGCCAACGCAGCCGGATCCTCTGCCGGAACCAGATAGCCGTTCACGCCGTCCTCCACCAGCTCCCGGGCCGCCACGCACCGGTCGGTGCTCACCACCGGAAGGCCGCAGGCCATGGCTTCATTCACCACAAGGCCCCAAATATCCTCCCGGGTGGGCATCGCCAGAACATCCGCCGCCCGGTAGTATTTTTTAAGTTCTTCCTTTTTCCGGAAGCCCACGAAGTGAACGCGGGGAAGCTTCCTCTTCTCCCATTTTTGAAGGATCTCCGGGGTAGGCTCGCCGCCCACCATGTAGATACCTACCGTATTTTCCATATGCGCCGCCGCATCCAGAAGCACATCCAGCCCCTTCCGGGGAATAAACTGTCCTACCGCAAGGATAACCCTTTCCTCCGAAATGCCCAGCGCTTCCCGGAGGGCTTTTTTCTCTTCCAAAGCGGCGGGGGATTCCCATATGTCCCCGCTTTCCAGGGAGGAAAAGGGATACCGGTAGATTTTTTCCGTCTCCGCGCCGTAATGCTGCAGGTAGTCGGAAACGGTGACGCCGGTGCTGAGATAGCCCGCCGCTCCCCTTACCAGCATCCGCTTCAAGCGCAGCTTGACCGGAGAGTCCTGCCGGATCATCCCTCCGTCCACCTCCAGAAAATAGGGGATCCTGTGGCTGCGGAGATATGCCATTGCCAGGATCGCCGTTGGAGAGGAGTAGCCACAAATGACAATAATGTCAAAGGGTTCCTTCAGAAGGCTTATCACATTGGTACACAGCGCATCCCCACGGATCGTGCACAGCCGCTTTTTTAACTGCACCCAGCGGAAGGAGCCGCTTCCCTGGGTAAACCAGCTTTTGTCCCGGTGCTTCTGCTCCCCCGTCTCCTCGGAAAACGCCGCCGTCACCTGGCAGTACCGGCTTAATTCGTCAAAGAAACGCACCCGGTAAGGAGAGGCGTATTTGGTGATAAACAGTACCCGCTTCATGCTTCCCCATCACTTCCAAAATCCAATTGCAATATCTGATGGCGGTTCTCCCGGCAGTCCTCCGGGGGAAGCGTCATATAGTCGCCGTACAGGACAGTGAGTACATCATCCGCCGCCTTCGGCCCGGGGAACGACTTGCCGCAAAAGCTGTATTCCTCCGTTTCCCTAAACCAGTCTTTTTGAAAATAGAACGATTTCGGCATAGCGCTCTGCTCATAGACCGTGCCGGTTTTTCCAACAGCCGATACCAGGGCGTCATATTTTTGGATCAGCTTTTCCTGGCTGAAAAACAGTGCCGCCGTCTGATAGGCCAAATATCCCAGCCGTTTTTTCCAAACCGTCCTCTCCCCCTCCTTCCAGGGGGTGTAGCCGGACTTCATCAGCTTCACTCGGAAATTATGCAACAGCACCCGAGCAAGATTCTTCCGCTCCTGGGAATCCTCCGGTGCGCAGTCCAGGGGGTAAACATCCACATAAAAGCCATTCTCCGCCAGGCCTCCGCCTTTGGCTTCCAGGTACACCGTATTCCGCTTGCGAACTTTGCCAAAGGGAACCGCATACCCAGGATCCGTGTGCCAGTCCTGGAAACAGTATCTGCTGTTCAGTTTTTCCGGCGCGACCCGCCGGAAAACTTCATAGTCCTCCCGAAGCATAGCAACATCCAGATCATCGTCCCAGGGAATGAAGCCCTGATGCCGGACGGCGCCCAAAAGAGTCCCCCGGTAGAGAAAGTACCGGATATGATTCTCCCGGCAGACTCGATCCACCTCCTCCAGGATCTTCAGCAGCACCGGCTGTACCTGGGCAAGGATTTCCCGCTCCATAAATCATTCCTTTCCGAGGCGGCGAAGCCCCCTCACCGCTGGCAGTCCCCACTGTGCCAAAGCCATGACCGGGAACAGCCAAAAGTATGGTTCCGTAATCAGGTTTTCCGTATTGAACGACATGAACAGGATCACCGTCAGCGCCAGACTGACCCATTTTTTCTGACCCTTCCGCCATACCAGGCACAGCCATCCGGCGGCATTCAGCGAGCCGCCGAAAATACCCAGGATGGCATACAGGATGGTAGACGAGCTGGTATTGTTGGCGATGGCATACAGGGTTTCCCGGATGCCCGCCCCGAAAATCGGGCGGGAGAAAAACAGCTTGGTATTCATCGCAATGGAGCCCGCCCGATCGGACATGGACTCGCTGTCAAAGCGGAATTTGCTGAGCATATCCAGGAGGGTAGCGTACAGCGCCCCCTTTTCCAGAACAATGTAAGTGACCGCCAACGCGCCCAGCAGGAGGATCGCTCCCGCCAAGCACTTACCGGTCTTTTTCCGATACCAGCCCTTGTCAAAGAACAGCACCGCCGCCAGAAGTGCCAGCTCCACCAGTCCCCCGGTGGCAAAGGTGGTCACGGTGGTCACGGCAAGAATGATATTCACCGCCCACAGCTTTTTGGGGCTATCCCAGGTGATCTGATAGTTGTTCAGGTACAGGCCCAGAATCAGGAAATACTGGTATACCCCCGGCTCCCGAAAGATCCCGAAATTCCGATATTTCACAAAGGTCAGGGGTACAAAGGAAAAGCCCAGCCAGTAGAATTCCACCTCGGCAGAACTGACCGCCACCGGCATCTTCCAAATTCCCCGATCCGCCGGGATCCGGAGCAGGTACGCCGCCAGCACGGAATAGACCGCCAGTGCCGAAAGGATGGTCACATAGTATTTTGCCGCCTCGCCGCAGGTGAGAAAATAGGATACAAACACCCCCAGAACCACGGCGAAGAAAATACTGAAATACATCAGCTGCCAATCTCGCTTCCACAGCATAGGCAGCAGGATCAGCACCCCAGCCACAGCGGCAAGCAGGAGCCGCCTGTCCCAAAAGATCTCCTTACACCTGCCCCGATTGACCGCAAGGAACCAAATTCCCAGAGCCGCCGTCAGCCCCACCGTCAAAAACTGAGACAGCGTAAACCCGATGATCAGATTATCGTACAGAGAGTCCCGCGCCAGAAAAAGGACGGCGCAGAAGAACGCGCCCAAAATCAGCCGGATGCTCCGCCGGTTTGGAAATGGATAGTATGTCATCTTGCACCCTCCCGGATGATTTTTTCCACCGCTGCCCGGAGATGCTCCGGCCCCCGGGGAACCGCAATGCCGCCGTAGGCCGCCGCCGCCTCTTCACAGGCGGTGCCCTGGTACACGATTGCGGGGGTGCCGCAGCAGGCCGCCTCCAGGGAAGTCATACCAAAGGTTTCCTCCACGCTGGGATTGATATAAACATCCGCGGCGGTGTACGCCTCCGCCAGCCCTGATGCGCTGTCCGTCCTGGGAAGTCCCAAAATCCCCGCCGGAAGATCCCGGATTTGCTTTTCCGTTAAGCCGATCAATACCACCTGGCAGCTGTCCGGAAGCATAGGTGCCAAGACGTAAAAGTCCCGGATTCCTTTTCGCTCTCCCCAGACGTTGGCGACCCCCAGAACAATATGCTTTCCTTCCAGGCCGTATTTCTCCCGAAAATTTCCGGCAGTGGGCCGGAATATCTCCCGATCAACGGTATTGGGCACCACTTCCACAGGGTACTCTTTCAGGAAGCTTTCCTTCACCCTCCGCTCCAGCCAGTGGGACGGCACCCGCAGGGTCAGATTGGGGATCCCGGTAAATAAACTGCGCTTACGCTCATAGTTTCCCCGGCTGTTATCCAGGAGGATACTGGCGGGATACTCCCCTTTTTGAGGGCAGTCATGGCAACCGGTTTTCCATTTTTCGCAGCCCACATAGTCAAAGTGGGAGCAGTGGCCGGTAAATGCCCAGCAGTCGTGGAGCGTCCAGCGGATCTCCTTGCCGCAGCTGCTGAGATACTGAAACAGCAGCCCGACATGGATATAGTAGCCATGGATATTGTGGAGCCAGATCACGTCCGGATCGTACTCCCGAACCGTTTCCAGAAAGCGCTGGGTCGCCCGATAGGAACCGAAGCCCATATCATCCAAAAGCCGTGTCTGAAGGGCATGAAGCCGCGCGTCCATGGAGGTTCCAATCCTCACTGTAGGAACATCCGGACATTGGGCTTCCTTCCTTCCATAAGCAAGAAGACAGGTGTGCCCCTGCCCCATCAAGGCACGGCACTGATCCGCCGCGATCCGTCCGGTGCTGCCGCAACCCGCCACAGAGTTAATAAAGAGGTATTTCATAGTCAAATTTTTCGCCAGACCACCCGGTTCACCACGCCGGTGTAGGACTGGATGATCTTCACTACTTTCGTGGACACGTTTTCTTCCACATAGTCCGGCACAGGAATTCCCACAGCGCCGTCCCGCTCCAGGCTGACGGCGGTTTGAACCGCCTGGAGAAGGCTCTTTTCGTCGATGCCCGCCAGCAGGAAGCAGCCCTTGTCCAATGCCTCCGGACGCTCGGTGGAGGTGCGGATGCACACCGCCGGGAAGGATTTGCCAATGGAAGTATAGAAGCTGCTCTCCTCCGGCAGCGTCCCGCTGTCGGACACCACAGCAAAGGCGTTCATTTGCAGGCAGTTATAATCATGAAAACCCAGAGGCTCATGGGCAATCACCCGGCGATCCAGCTGAAAGCCGCTTTCCTCCAGCCGTTTCCTGGATCGTGGATGGCAGGAGTACAGCACCGGCATATCATAGGCTTCCGCCATTTTATTGATGGCGGTAAACAGGGAGCGGAAATTCTTCTCCGTGTCGATATTCTCCTCCCGATGGGCAGAGAGCAGAATATATTTCTTCGGCTCCAGATGGAGCCTTGCGAGGACGTCGCTGCTTTCGATCTCCGGAAGGTTTGCCCGAAGCACCTCTGCCATGGGAGACCCGGTGACATAGGTTCGCTCCTTAGGCAAGCCGCACTCCATCAGATACCGCCGGGCGTGCTCGGAGTAGGCCAGGTTCACATCGGAAATAATGTCCACGATCCGCCGGTTGGTCTCCTCCGGCAGGCACTCGTCCTTGCACCGGTTCCCCGCCTCCATATGGAAAATGGGGATATGGAGCCGCTTGGCGGCAATGGCAGACAGGCAGGAGTTGGTATCCCCCAAAATCAGCAGGGCATCGGGCTTCGCGGACATCATCAGCTTATAGGAGCAGTTGATGATATTGCCCACGGTGGCTCCCAGGTCGTCTCCTACCGCGTCCATGTAGGTTTCCGGGGCCTTCAGCTTCAGATCCCGGAAGAAAATGCCGTTGAGGTTATAGTCATAGTTCTGCCCGGTGTGGGCGAGAATGCAGTCAAAGTACCGGCGGCACTTGGTGATCACCGCCGACAGCCGGATGATCTCCGGGCGGGTACCCACGATGATCAGCAGCTTCAGCTTTCCGTCATTTCGAAAGGCCACATCAGAATAATCCAGTTTCATTGTTCCACCGCCTCATAGTAGGTATCCGGCTTATTTTTATCGAAAACCTCGTTTGCCCACATCAGGGTGACCAGGTTTTCCGTCTGGGACAGATTGATGATATTATGGGTGTAGCCCGGCAGCATATACACCGCCTGGGGCTTGTCTCCGGTCACTTCAAAGGCCAGCACCTCATCCGTGCCGATTTTCCGCTCCTGGATCAGTCCGTGACCGGAAACCACAATGAAAATTTCCCACTTGGTATGGTGCCAGTGCTGGCCCTTGGTGATCCCAGGCAGGGAAACATTCACGCTGAACTGACCGCACATGTCGGTTTTCAGCAGTTCCGTAAAGCTTCCCCGGGCGTCAGCGTTTCCTTTCAGCGTCACGGAAACCTTTTCCGGCGGCAGATAGGAAAGGTAGGTGGAATACAGCTTTTTGGCAAAGCTTCCCTCCGGGATGGCGGGCATTTTCAATGTCTGGGGCTGGGCCCGGAAGGTTTCCAGCAGCCCGGCAATTTCTCCCAAGGTCGCCTTGTGGGTCACCGGGCAATAGCAAAACCGTCCACGAGAATCGGGAACAGGGTTCAATCCGTCGAACTCACACCGGCTGGGGTTGCCCTCCAGGGCGCTTAGCATTTCCTCCACAAGGTCATCAATATAAAGTAATTCCAATTCCGTGGAAGGATCGTTCACCGTAATGGGCAGATCGTTTGCCCGGTTGTGGCAGAAGGTCGCCACGGCAGAATTATAGTTGGGACGGCACCACTTACCAAACAGGTTGGGAAAGCGGTACACCAGCACCGCCGCCCCGGTCTCCCTGGCGTAGGAGAAGAACAGCTCCTCCCCCTCTTTTTTGCTTTTGCCGTACTCCCCTCCGGCATAGCGGCCCAGGAGGCTCGCCTGAACAGAGGAAGACAGCATCACCGGGCAGGTATTGCCGCTTTTCTTCAGCGTATCCAGCAGATGGGAGGCAAAGCCGAAATTTCCCTTTCGGAATTCCTCCGGATCCTTGGGACGATTCACCCCCGCCAGATTAAAAACAAAGTCCGCCTCCCGGCAGCCCTCCTCCAACACGACTTCCGGAGTATCCCGGTCAAAGAGATACAGCTTTTCCACCAAAAGGCCGGGCCGGGTTCTGTCCAGTCCCTTTTGGATATTTTCCAGCGCGGCGGTGAGGTTTCTTCCCACAAAACCCGCTGCCCCGGTGATCAGAATTTTCATGATTTCTCCCCCGTGAAGGCCGCAAGCTGCTCCCGGATGTAAGATAGGGTCAAAAGCTTCTGCTTCACCTGCTCCACGTTCAGGAGGGTCGTATTGTTGCTGTTGAACTCCGTGAGAATATTCCGCTCCAAGCTGCCCTCCCGGAAGTATTTATCGTAGTTTAGATCCCGCTTATCGCAGGGTACCCGATAGAAATTCCCCAGGTCGATGGCGTGGGCGCATTCCTCATTGGTCAGCAGCGTCTCGTACAGCTTTTCTCCGTGGCGAATGCCGATCACCTGGATCTCGTGGCCCGGGTCAAACAGCTCCGTCACCGCCTGGGCAAGCACCTGAATGGTGCACGCCGGCGCTTTCTGCACCAAAATGTCGCCGCTGACCCCCTCCCGGAAGGCAAACAGCACCAGATCCACCGCCTCTTCCAGAGACATGATAAACCGGGTCATGGAAGGCTCCGTAACGGTGATGGGGTTTCCCGCCCTTATCTGATCGATCCACAGTGGGATCACACTGCCCCGGCTGCACATCACGTTGCCGTAGCGGGTACAGCAGATTTTTGTTTTGTCTGTGGTGCGGCTTTTGGCGACAATGACCTTTTCCATCATCGCCTTGGAAGTGCCCATGGCGTTCACCGGGTAGGCCGCCTTATCCGTGGACAGGCAGATCACCGTCTTTACGCCGGCATCGATGGCCGCTGTCAGCACGTTGTCCGTTCCCACCACGTTGGTCTTTACCGCCTCCATGGGAAAAAACTCACAGGAGGGAACCTGCTTCAGCGCCGCCGCATGAAAAATGTAGTCCACCCCGTGCATGGCATTTTTCACGGAGGCAAGGTCCCGGACATCTCCAATAAAGAATTTGATCTTTCCCGCCACCTGAGGCAGCTTTGCCTGGAACTCATGGCGCATATCATCCTGCTTTTTTTCGTCCCGGGAAAACACCCGGATCTCCCGGATATCCGTATCCAGGAACCGGTTTAACACCGCGTTTCCAAAGGAACCGGTTCCGCCGGTGATCATCAGCGTCTTTCCGGAAAAAATTTCATCCATATCCATCCCTCTTTTATCTTCCATCTGGCACGCGGCATTCCCGGAGGGCTTTTTCCAGCCGCTCCATGAAAATTTCCTCCCGGAAGTTCTTTTGATAGTAGCTTCGGGCGTTTTCCCCGAAGGAAGCCCACTTTTCCGGCTCTGAGGCCATTTTCGCCATTGCCTCCGCCAGCGCATCAGGATCCTCCGCCGGAACGCAGACACCGCACCCGGCTTCTTCAATTACCCGGCCGGTCTCGCCGTCGGCGGCTCCCAGCACCGGCTTGCCCGCCGCCATGTAGGACTGGAGTTTGCCGGGCAAAGTCTTCGCGGTGAGGGGATCCCGGGACAAAGTGACCAGGAGCACATCCGCCATCGCGTAAAATTCCGGCATTTCCGCCAGCGCCCGGCGTCCGTAAAAAATGACGTTGGGCTTTTCCCGCGCCATCTTTCGGCAATCCTCCAAGCACACGCCGCCTCCAACAATGTGAATACGAATACGCCGGTCCGGAAGCAGGCGGCCCGCCGCCTTTACAACGGTTTCCACCGACTGGGCCTTTCCGATGTTCCCGGCAAAAAGAAAATCCACGGTATCCTTTTCGGGGGACGGCGGCAGCGTATCAAACAGCGCCTCGGCATACTGGGGAAGATAGGAAAGCCGCTCTGCTTCCACCCCCATAGTTTCCAGGAATCGCTCCCGGAACCCCTGGGAGGATATCAGAACCCGATCCGTCCGGCGATAGATCTTTCCGGACACCCTAATGAAATACCGGTAAATAAAAGAGTCCTCCCGGATGCCGCCGGTGAGGAGGCTGTCCGGCCACAGATCCAGACAGTACAAAACGCATTTTTTATGATGCTTTTTGGCCCAGTCCAGCCCCGCTTGGGCCATCATCACCGGGGAAAGCTGATTGACAAACACCACGTCGTAGTCTTCCTTCAGCCCGTTCAAGTATCGCTTGGAAGAAAACACGAAGCTGTAGTAGTTCAGAAAGCGGTGAAGAATCCCGGCCTTTCTGGGGATCAGAGGGCACCGGTGGACACAGACTCCGTTTATCACCTCGTCCGCCCTGGCACCATGGGCATAGCCCGGATAGATTTTCCCCTCCGGATAGTTCGGCGTCCCGGTCACCACGGTGACGCTGTGCCCTCTTTGCACAAGCTTCCGGCAGATATCCGGAAGCCGGAAAGGCTCCGGGTAGTAATACTGGCAGAGGACCAGGATTTTCATTTCTGTTCCTCCGTTCGGTCCTTTTGCAGCTGCCCGGTGCCGCCCTCCACCACGCCATCGTGTTTTGCAACCGACACGATGGTTCCGAAAAAGCAGCGCAGGTCAAATAAAAAACTCATTTTCTCCACATATTCTCCATCCAGTCTTGCCTTCACGTCAATAGGCAGCTCGTCCCGCCCGTTGATCTGCGCCCAGCCGGTAAGGCCGGGGCGCACATCGTTGGCTCCGTACTGATCCCGCAGCGCGATCAAGTCATACTGATTCCAAAGTGCGGGCCGGGGGCCAATAATCGCCATTTTCCCGGTAAAAATCTGGAATATCTGTGGCAGCTCGTCCATAGAGGCCTTCCGGAGAAAATGGCCCATCCGGGTGATATACCGGTCCGGATCGTCCAAAAGATGGGTGGGAATATCGTGGGGCGTGTCCATTTTCATCGTGCGGAATTTCAGAATTTCAAAATAGGTCTTGTGGATCCCTACTCGTTTCTGGCGGAAAAACACTGGGCCGGGATCGTCCAGCTTGATTGCGGCGGCAATCAGCAGATACACAGGGGAAAGCACAACAATCCCGCAGGCTGACAGTAACAGATCGAGCAGTCGTTTCCCGAATTTACGGTACATACCGTCACTCCTTCGTAATCCTTATACTGGGGTCTTTCTCTGATAAGTGGGAACGATTCGCGCCACAATGTCCTTCATATCCGGAGTCTCTTCCCGGCAAGCAACCTCCAGCTGGAACAGCTGCTCCTTAAAGAGGGCATCGTCCATTTCAATGGGTCTTCCGATATGAATCATCTTATTTTCCGTCTCCAGAAGGCCCTCTTCCTTCATCAGCAGTTCTTCGTACAGTTTTTCACCGGGACGCAAGCCGGTATACTCGATCTTAATGTCCACATCCGGCTCATAGCCGCTCAAGCGGATCAGATTTCGCGCCATGGTGTCGATTTTCACCGGTTCTCCCATATCCAGCACAAAAATTTCACCGCCATTGGCATACACCCCTGCCTGCAGCACCAGACTCACCGCCTCGGGGATGGTCATAAAGTAACGGATCACATCGGGATGGGTCACCGTTACCGGGCCTCCCGCCTCAATCTGACGCTTAAAGAGGGGCACCACGCTGCCGTTGCTGCCCAAAACATTTCCAAACCGCACCGCAACGAACTCCGTTTTGGACTCCCGGTTCATCATCTGGATCACCATTTCGCACAGCCGCTTGGACGCGCCCATAATATTGGTAGGATTCACCGCCTTATCCGTGGATATCAGGACAAACCGCTTCACCCCAAATTTCGCAGCGGCTCTGGCGGTATTATAGGTTCCGAACACGTTGTTTTTAATGGCCTCATTGGGGCTGTCCTCCATCAGCGGCACATGCTTATGGGCCGCCGCATGAAACACCAGGTCCGGATGGTAGGTACGCATCAGCACCTCCAGCCTCGACATATTCCGAACGGAACCAATCAGGACCTGAAGGTTCAGATCCGGGAAGCTTCGGCGCAGCTCCATTTGGATGTCATATGCATTATTCTCATAAATATCAAAAATAATCAACTGTTCCGGGTTCAGCCTGGCAATCTGACGGCACAGCTCGCTGCCAATGGAGCCGCCCCCGCCGGTGACCAGAACCACCTTCCCGGAAATATATCCGGAAAGCTCCTCCAAATTGACCTTCACCGGCTCTCTGCCCAGCAGATCCTGGGGATCCACCTTCCGCAACTTGCTGACGCTGACCTCTCCGTTGAGAACCTGGTACACGCCTGGCAGGATGTGCACCTCGCAGCCTGTTGTGGTACAGATATCCAAAATTGCCTTCCGGCTTGCCGCCGGACAGCTTGGAATGGCAAAGACGATCTTGTTGATCCGATATTTTTTCGCGGCAGCCGGGATATCATTTCTGCCTCCCACAATGGGAACCCCGCAAATCCGGCGATTGTGCTTGGAGGCGTTGTCGTCAATGGCACAGATCACTTCATCCTGAACAAAATCACTGTTCAGATACTCATTGATCAGCATTCTTCCTGCGTCGCCGGCTCCGATGATCATCACTCGTTGAATGCCAGACATGTGGACAAGATGGTTGACCTTCTGCACCGCCATCCTAAAAAGTCGATAGGAAAACCGAATAAAAACCGTGCAAACGAAGCTGAATACAAAGCCCACAACCATACTGGATCTGGGAATGATCACACCGTCAAAGTGGAACATCCCCACCCCGATAACCCCCAGCACTATGTATGCCCCCACGATTCGGAACACCTCCGACGTGCTGACATACACCCATATACTGCTATACAGCCGAAAAATGAAAAACACAGCCACGGTGATGGCGCACCAAGGCAGGATTGCCGCAGTGAATCCCTGCATATGGGCAGCCGAGATCTCGCCGAATTTAAAATCAGCTCGAAACCACAATCCGAAAAAGAAAGAACCGACGGTGGCGATCACGTCCAGAATCACAATCAGCACAACTTTCGATACGGAAGAAATATCCGTTGCCATTCTCTTTGAACAGATCTTTGCTTTTATTTCTTTCCAGGAAAGCATGAAACCTTCACATCCCGTAATTAATCGTTTACTTCCGGCAGAAACGGCTGCGCTCTATGGATTATATTTCCGGGAACACAGCAATATCCACAATAGCTGCTTTATTATAGCACAGTATGACGAATACAGCAAGGAAAAGTTTTCTCTGCATAATAAATGGGAAGGCCCGACGGCCTGGAGATGTCAGGTCGTCGGGCGGTACTATTTACATTACTTCGCCTTTTGAAAGCATTCGTCAATGATTTTTTCCATTTCTTGGCGCTTTTTCAGCATATCCTGGCACAGGGCAATCTGGCACCGGGTTCTTGTCAGGTTGTGCTGGGGATCCTTGATCTTGAAGTACAGATCGCCCCGGAGGTAATCGTCCAGAAACCGAACCGCCACCTCCGCCGTCAGACAGATGCTGCTCAGCGCCAGTGTTTCCCTTTCCTTGGGCGTGATGGCATCGGCTGTTTTTTTCAGGAAGCCCTCCGCAAAGGCGCGGAACACGCTGAGATTCACCCCCGCCTTCTCCGGATCCGGGCAGTCCTCTTCCGCGAAGTTTGCCGCGAAGCGGATGGCGTCACCAAAATCATTGCCCATCAGCCCGGGCATGACCGTATCCAGATCAATGACCACCAGCGCCCGGTTGTCCTCCGGATTGAATAGGACATTATTGATCTTGGTATCATTGTGGGTTACCCGCAGGGGAAGCTCGCCCCGATTGTAAAGATCCGTCAAGGTGCAGGCGATGTCCTCCACCAACAATAGATAGTCTATTTCCTTCCTACACTGCTTGGCTCTGCCCATTTTATCTTCCTGGACGGCCTGACGGAAGCTCTCATACCGGCGGCGGGTATCGTGAAAGCCGGGAATGGTTTCCTTCAATTCCCGAATATCAAAATCGGACAGCTGCTCCTGAAACTCCCCGAAGGCGATTCCCGCGTTATAGATGATGGTGGGATCCTGGACGGCATTGTATGTAACCGAGGGGATGAAGTTCGTCATCCGCCAGAAGTTTTTTCCGTCCTCCACATAGGTCTTCCGATCCCAGGTGTGGTGGAAGTGAAGGCAAAGCTGGCCAGGGTTTTTCACCCGGATATGCTCCGTCACCTTGTCGATATTCTCCATCAACCCCACCGGATCCCGGAAGGCATAGGTATTCACATTCTGAACCAGGAAGGATTTGGGCTTACCGTCCGCCAGCAGGAAATTTACTTTGTATGTCTGGTTTACGTTTCCCATCTGAATGGTTTCGTATCCAACGTACTGGTCTTCAATTCGGAAGCATCTGCTCACTTCCAGCAGTTTCTGATATAGATCCATATATACTTTCCCTTTCACTCTGAACTCGCCGCCAAAAGCGGTATCAGGATCGGACATGCCTGCTTATTCTACTCATTTTCCAAAGCTTTGTCAACTGCCGGTTTCCCGGTGAGGCGGGCGATAGCTGCCCTGGCTGCCTCCTGCTCCGCCCGTTTTTTGCTGCTACCGGTTCCCACGCCCAAGCTGCTTCCGTTTAAAGAAACCTCCACGGTAAACACTTTGTCGTGGTCAGGGCCGGACTGGTCTGCCAGAGTGTAGACAAGCACCTGATTTTTCTTCTGCTGCACCAGTTCCTGCAGCTGGGTCTTAAAGTCTATGTTGTGGAACTGCTTCACCGGCACCTCCGTCAGAATAAACCGCCGGATGAACTGCTCCGATGCGGCCATCCCGCCGTCCAGAAAGCAGGCAGCGATCACCGACTCCATGGCGTCCGCCAGAATGGAGTCCCGGCTGCGGCCTCCCAGCCGCTCTTCTCCGTGGCCCAGCAGGAGATGATTCCCAAGGCCGATGGAATTTGCCACACTGGCAAGGGTCCCTTCGCAGACCATGTCCGCCCGCATCCGGGTCAGCTCTCCCTCCGGACGGTTTGGGAAGCTGCGGTACAGATATTCCGCCACCAGCATCCCCAGAATGCTGTCCCCCAGAAATTCCAGCCGCTCGTTGCTTAAAAGGGAATTGTGCCACCGCTCATTGGCGTAAGAAGAATGAGTCAACGCGTTCTGCAGCAGGGAAATGTTATGAAAATGGTAGCCAATGGCGCTTTCCAGGTCTTTAATCATTGCGAGAGGACTCCTTTTCCTTTGCCAAAGCCCCGAGGCACTTTTCCAGTTCCCCGGTAAAATCCTCGCTTGCCGCGTCTGCCGCCTGCTTTACCGCGTTGCGGAAGGCAAGGGCATCGGAGGAGCCGTGGGCCTTGATCACCGGCTTGCGGATTCCCAAGAACTGGGTGCCGCCGATTTCCCGGTAGTCCATCATCTTCATCATGTCCTTCACGCCGGAAGAGCAGAGCAGATACCCCAGCTTACTCATAAAATTCTTTTTGAACATTTTTTTCATCAGGCTGCCCATGAACATGGCGGTGCCCTCAATGGTTTTCAGCAGGACATTGCCGGAGAAGCCGTCGCACACCACCACATCCACCGCGCCCAGAGGCACATCCCGAGCCTCTACATTGCCGGCAAATTGGATCAACCCCTTTTCGCTGGCATCGCTCAGCAGTTGGTATGTATCCTTCTGAAGCTGAGTGCCCTTGCTGTTCTCGGTGCCGATGTTCAGCAGACCCACCCGGGGAGACGGGATGCCCAACTGCTTCTTTGCGAAAATGGAACCCATCAGGGCAAACTGGAGCAAAAATTCCGGTGTGCACTCCGCGTTGGCGCCGCAGTCCACAATTACCGTCTTTCCCCCCGCTTTGTTGGGCATGGCGGGGCCCATTGCTGCCCGGCGGATGCCCCGCACCCGTCTGACGATCAGCGTCGCGCCAGTGAGCAATGCACCGGTGGAACCGGCAGACACGAAAGCGTCTCCCTGACCTTCCGCGAGCATCTTCAAGCCAACGATCATGGAGGAATTCTTCCGCTTATGGATCACGGAAGCGGGGTCATCGTGCATATCCACCACATCATCGGCGTTGGCAACCTCCATCCCCTCCGGCAGGTCGGCGATGTTATGCTTTCGCAGCACCTCCAAAATATCCTCGCCTCTGCCTACCAAGGTGATCTCCACCGGGTAGAGCTTGGCAGCTTCAATCGCGCCCAGCACAGGCGCTTCCGGGGCGTTGTCGCCGCCCATGGCGTCCAGAATAATTTTCACGGAATTACCTTCTTTCTGATTCACAGTCCGTCGGCCACCAGGGCGTCAATCGTTTCCAGCGCCCGGGTGGAAATGGCAAAATTCTTTTCGGATTTCTTACGGACCCGCTTTTCCAGCGGGGAAATGATGCTGAAATTGATGTTCATAGGCTGAAATGCCTGGATGCTCTCGTCGCTGATGTACCTGCCCAAAGCGCCGATGGCGGTGGTCTTTGGGAACTCCACTGGCTCTCTCCCGGAAAGTCTTGCTGACATAGCCACTGCCGCCAGGAAGCCGGAAGCGGTGGACTCCACGTACCCCTCCACACCGGTCATCTGACCGGCAAAGGCCACCAAGGGGTTTCGACGGTCAGCATAAAACCGGTCCAGCAGCCTGGGGCTTTGTAGAAAGGTGTTGCGGTGCATCACCCCGTAGCGGAGAAACTCCGCGTTTCGCAGTGCGGGAATCATGGAAAATACCCGCTTCTGCTCTCCAAATTTCAGATGGGTTTGGAAGCCCACCAGATTATACACGCTTTTTGCCGCATTGTCCTGACGGAGCTGAACCACGGCGTATGGCTCCTTCCCGGTCTTCGGATCCCGGAGGCCCACCGGCTTCATGGGGCCGTAGCGCAGGGTATCTATCCCCCGCCGAGCCATCACCTCCACAGGCATACAGCCTTCAAACACCCGGCTGTCCTCAAAGCCGTGAACCTCCGCCTCCTGGGCGCCTGCCAACTCCCGGACAAAGGCGGCGTACTCTGACCCGTCCATAGCGCAGTTTACATAATCCGGTGTTCCCCGGTCATATCGGGACTGCCACCAGGCAAGGTCCATATCCACCGACTCGGCGGCGATCAGCGGCGCGGCGGCATCGTAAAAGTGGAGATAGTCCGTGCCGAAATACGTGCCGATGGCATCGGACAGCTTATCGGAAGTCAGAGGCCCTGTGGCGACGATCACCGGAGAACCCGGCACCTGGGTGACCTCCCCAGGAACCACGGTAATATTAGGATGGCTCCGAATTCTCTCCGTAACCATTTGAGAGAAGCCCTGCCGATCCACCGCCAGGCAGCCGCCAGCCTCCACCCGGGTATTATCCGCGCAGGCCATGATCAGGCTGCCGCACCGGCGAAGTTCCTCCTTGAGAAGCCCCACCGCGTTTTCCAGCCGGTCTCCCCGAAAGGAATTGGAACACACCAGCTCCGCAAAGCCCTCACTGTGGTGGGCAGGGGTCATTTTCTCCGGCTTCATTTCCAAAAGGGTCACCTGGAAGCCCCGCTGGGCCAGCTGCCACGCGGCCTCCGACCCGGCCAGCCCCGCGCCTACCACCGTTACCTTCATTTCTTTACGCCTCCGTTTTCTTCTTCCCGGCGGTTTTTCCCGTCTTTTTCGTGCCGGTTTTTCCGGTTGTCTTTCCGGCTGTCTTCTTCGCCGGGGCGCAGGCTTTCTTCTCTTCCTTTGCGTCAGGCTCCGCTTCTTCGGCCTCGGTACCGGTTTTCTTTTTATAGTAACCCCTCTGATCCTCCGGCAGAAATCGGGAACAGTTCTCGTTCACACAGAAGGTCTTCATCCGCCCTTTGCCGGATTTCTTAAACAGCGTCTGTCCGCACTCCGGGCAGTCCTCGGCGGTGGGGACATCCCAGGTCATAAAACCGCACTCCGCCCCCCGCTCGCAGGCGTAGTAGGCAAAGCCTCGTTTGGATTTCCGCTTTAGAAGCCCACTGCCGCACTTGGGGCAGCGCCCGGGCATTCGCTCCACCAGGGGCTTGGTATTTTTGCATTCGGGGAAACCGGGGCAGGCAAGAAACTTGCCGAACCGTCCCATCTTAATGACCATTTTTCTGCCGCACAGCTCACAGATTTCGTCGGTCTCCTCTTCGGGCACCTTCAGTCGGACGCCCTCCAGCGCCGTCTCCGCGTCATGCAGCTCCTTTTCAAAATCCTTGTAAAAGTCCGCCAGAAGGTGCTGCCAGTTTTCCCTGCCTTCGGCGACCTCGTCCAGCCTGCCCTCCAGATTGGCTGTAAACTCCACATCAATAATATCCTGGAACCGCTCCACCATCAGTCCGGTGACCACTTCGCCCAGGGGCGTGGGAATCAGGCGCTTATCCTGCTTTTCCACATACTCCCGTTCCTCGATGGTGGAAATGGTTGCGGCATAAGTGGAAGGACGGCCCACGCCTTTTTCCTCCATAGCTTTCACAAGCATCGCTTCGGTGAATCGGGCTGGGGGCTGGGTAAAGTGCTGCTGGGGATCGAATTTCTCCACCACAGCCTTGTCTCCTACCTGCAGATCCGGCAGAGGGGCGCCTACCGTCTCTCCGTCCTCATCTTTACCTTCCTCATAGACGGCAATGAAGCCGGAGAAACGAAGGCTCTGGTGGGAGGAACGGAACACATGCCCGGCGCACTCCGTATCGATGGCCACGGTGTCGTACACCGCGTTTGCCATCTGGCTTGCCAGAAAACGGCTCCAGATCAGCTTATACAGCCGGTACTGGTCCAGCGTTAAACTGCCTCTCACCCGTTCCGGATCCAGTTCCACATGGGTGGGGCGAATCGCCTCGTGGGCGTCCTGGGCGCCTGCTTTTGCCTTATAAACATGGTATTTTCCGTAGTGGTATTCGCTGCCATAGCGGCTGCAAATCAATTTTTCCGCTGCCGCCATTGCCTCATCGCTGAGCCGCAGAGAGTCGGTACGCATATAGGTGATCAGGCCAAGGGTGCCTTCCCCTTCCACATCCACGCCCTCATAAAGCTGCTGCGCCAGCATCATGGTACGCTTTGGCGTCATATTCAGCTTTCGGGACGCCTCCTGCTGCAAGGTGGAGGTGGTAAAAGGTGGGGCGGCAGAGCGCTTCTTCTCCGCCTTCTTCACGTTGGTGACAATAAATTCCTTTCCTGTCACATCGTCCATCACCACCCGGGTCTGGGCCTCATTTTCCAATTCCCGTTTCTTCTCCTCGCCCACATATCGGGCGATAAAGGAGCCAGGCTTCCCTATCCGATTCAGCGTCACGTCCAGGGACCAGTACTCCCTGGGCTGGAACGCTCGGATCTCATTTTCCCGATCCACCACCATTCGGGTGGCAACGGACTGAACCCGTCCGGCGGAAAGTCCCCGGCGAACCTTTTTCCACAGCAACGGGGAGAGCTGGTAGCCCACGATCCGGTCCAGGATCCGACGGGCCTGCTGGGCATCCACCAGGTCAAAATCGATTTTTCGGGGATGCTGGATGGACTCCTGAACCACCCGCTGGGTGATTTCATTAAAGGTCACTCGCCGGGCCTTCTCGTCGCTCAGATCCAGCAGTTCCTTCAGGTGCCAGGAGATCGCCTCGCCCTCCCGGTCAGGGTCCGTTGCGAGATATACGGTCTTTGCCTTCCCGGCAGCGGTCTTCAGTTCCTTAATCAGATCCTCTTTTCCCCGCACCGGAATGTACTTTGGGGTAAAGCGGTTATTTTCAAAATCCACGCCCATCGTGCTTTTCGGCAGGTCCCGCAGATGGCCCATGCTTGCCTTTACCACATAGTCCGGTCCCAGGTATTTGCCAATGGTCTTCGCCTTGGAGGGGGACTCCACAATTACCAGATTACTTGGTTTGTTCATGAAATATCTCCGTTTCCTATGATCTTATCCTGTTTTCCTAGGGAAGCTCTGAATAAATCGGCAAGATCTGGTGGCAAAAGATCCGCCATCCAGCCGCAGGCGATTTGTTCAGAGTTTCCCTAGGTTTTTCGCAAAAACAGACGTTTTCCGGGGCGACGGCTGAGAATGCCTTCCAGCTCCATCATGGTCAGCAGCGCCAGAAGCTTTCCCGGTGCCATACCGGTCAGCGCAATCACTTCATCCACCGTCCGCTCTCCAGGCATAAGTGCCTGAACAACTTGCCGCTCCTCGGGACTTAAATTGGGGAAACTGTCCTGGGCGTCACTATACGACTGCGGGGAAGAATTGTCAATGCGCTTTTTGGGGGTTTTCGGCTTTTCTTCTTCCACCGGCTCCCGAACCACCGGATCAGCAGCCGGTTTCTCTTTTCGCTGCCGTGGCGCCGCCTCCAGCTTATGAAGCTTATCCGGATACTGGTAAACATATTCCCCCAGAATATCCCAGCCGCATCCCACCACCTCCGCGCCGTCCCGGAGTAAGCGGTTACTGCCTACAAAGCTTGCCATATCCACATTTCCCGGCACCACGAACACATCCCGTCCCTGATCCAGCGCCTGACGGGCAGTGATCAGCGCCCCGCTTTTCTCCGGCGCTTCCACCACCAAGACGCCCCGACCCAGTCCACTGATGATCCGGTTGCGCTTTGGAAAATTCCATTTTACCGGCGGCGTCCCTGGCGGAAATTCCGACAGAATGCAGCCGTAGCGAACAGTGGCTTCATACAGTTCCTGGTTGCATCTGGGATAGATCACATCCGCCCCACACCCCAGAACACCGACCACACTTCCGCCGCCCTCCAGCGCGCCCCGCATAGCGGCGGCATCGATTCCGTCAGCAAGCCCAGACACCACGATCCCGCCGCACCGGGCCAGTTCGCTGCCCATTCTCCGGGCAGCGGAGAGTCCGTAAGCGGAGGCATGTCTTGTGCCCACCACCCCGATCACCGCGTTACCGTCAATATCCGGAAGATTTCCACGGCAATACAGCACCGTCGGCGGATCGTATATGTTTTTCAGCCGGGCGGGGTATCTCTCATCTGACTGGGTGATGATCTCCAAATTCTTTTCTTCACATTTCCAAAGGATGCTTTCCGCCTCAGAAAGATCCTTGTCCATCAGCGCGGCCTTCTCTTCTTCTGTGATGCCCTCGATTTTCTCCAGGTCATCCGCCTCATACAACGCTTTTGGCTGGGAAAAACGTTCCAGCAGGACGCTCTTCGTCCGATCCTTCACCCCCGGACGATGGGCAAGCCATATCCAATACACCAGCATTTTCCCCGCCTCGATTCTAATTTATCGTATTTTCCCCATCTGCCACATGACGATGGCTGCCGCTATCCCTGCGTTGAGGGATTCGCAGCCGGGCGTCATGGGGATAATGAGCGTCCTGTCCGCCTGCTCCAAAATCTCTCGCCGAATGCCTTGGCCCTCGCTGCCAATCACCACTGCCATGCCGCCGGGATCAACCGAACGAAGGCTTTCCGCCTGGGGATTCAGCGCTGTGGCCGCCGTAGGGATTCCGGCGGACAAGAGCGCGTCCCGGGCGTTTTCCCAAGTGGTCTGCACCGGCGTGGTGCGGAACACCGCCCCCATACTGGCACGAATCACTTTATGGCTATAGGGATCTGCGCACCCTTCCAGCAGGGCGGTGGGCACGCTCAGAGCATCCGCCGTTCGAAGTATGGTGCCCAGATTCCCGGGATCCTGGATCCCGTCCAGGAGAATCATGCCTTTTTCCGGCACAAAGGGCGAATCCGGCGGTCTCCGGCAGACAAATACCGCCCCCTGGGGAGCCGCCATAGGGGAAACGGATGCCATCACATCCTCCGGCACACGAACCAGCCGCACCGAATCCGGAATCTCCGCCTCCACCCCATCGGAAAGAATCACCGTCTCCAGCCCAGGGCAGAACCGAACCGCCTCCTGGAGAAGCTTTGTCCCGTCGGACACGAACCGTCCCTCCGTCTCCCGGGCACTGCGGGAGGACAGCAGCTTTTTTATCCTGACCAGCAGGGGATTTTTTCGGGAAGTGATCCGCTCCTCCATTTACAGCCTCTGCACCGCTTCCAGTGCCACGTTATCGCCAAGGATGGACATAGTGTCCCCCTCCTGGATCTTATAATCCGCCGCCGGGGAAACATTGGTCTTCCCACCGTTTTCCACGGCGATGATGTTGACCCCCAGCTTTGCCCGAACGTTCAGCTCCTTGAGGCTCTTGCCGATCCACGCCCTGGGCGCGGGAAGCTCCAAAATTCCGTACTCCGCCGAAAGCTCAATGTATTCCAGCACATTGTGACAATACAGGCTTCTGGCGATCCGCTGGGCGTGCTCCTGCTCCGGGATCACCACCCGATCCACCCCCAGCTTTTCCAGAAGGCGGCGGTGGGTCTCGTCGTAGGCCTTGCAGACAATATAGGACACGCCAAGTTCCTTCAGGTTCATAGCGGTAAGTACGGAAGTTGCCAAGTCGTCGCCAATGGCAATCACTGCGCAGTCAAAATTTCGGGCGCCCAGCGCTCGGAGAACCTCCTTGTCCTTGGAGTCACCCACCACTGCGTGGGTCACGTCGTTTGCAACCTGCTGCACCAAATCCGGGCGGATGTCCATCGCCAGAACCTCTGCCCCCAGGGTGCACAACTGCTTTGCCATGGCGGAACCGAATCTGCCAAGGCCAATCACAAGATATGATTTCATAGGATCCTCCTAACCGATCAGCAGGTTTGTCTGGGCATACTGGAACCGCTCCTCTGCCCGGTTTCCTATCAGGAAGCCAAGGCTGATGGTGAGTACGCCCACCCGGCCAAAGTACATATAAATAATAATCAGAATCTGAGACACGATGCTCAGCTTCCCAGTGGCACCCGCCGTCAGCCCTACGGTTGCCAAAGCGGAAACCGCTTCATACAGCGCATCCTCAAAGCCCACCGGCGAGGTGGCGCAGATGAACGTTCCTCCCAGCACAGCGAGCATGGTCATCACCGAGGCGATGGTCAAGGCGTCCGTTACCTGGGAAGATGGAACCGTCCAGTGAAACACGCACACCGAGCTTCTTCCTCTTGCTCTGGCCCGGAGAAACAGTAGCATGGTGAGAAATGTCACCGTCTTCATTCCGCCGGCGGTGGAGCCGGAGGATCCGCCGATGAGCATCAGCACTATCGAAACCGCCTTGCCACCGTCCGTCAGCTTTCCTTGGTCGAAGGAGGCAAAGCCCGCAGTTCTCAGGGTGACGGACTGGAAAAAGCCGTTGAGAAGCTTATCTCCCACACTCATGGATCCCAGGGTGTTCGGATTGTTCCACTCCAGCAGGCAGGTCAGCCCCCACCCGGCCAGCAGCAGTGCCATCGTTGCCATCAGCACCAGCTTTGTATAGACGTCAAAGCGGCGGAAATTTCCCTTCTTTGAAACGATCTCTTCCCACACCAGGAAGCCCAGGCCGCCTACAATCACCAGCGCAGCCAGGGTCAGCAGCACCACAGGATCCGACTGGAACACTGCCAGACTGGAGCCGGGGGACAGTGCGCCGAAAATGTCGAATCCGGCGTTACAGAAAGCAGATACTGAGTGGAAGACACCCCACCACACCGCCCGGGAAATGCCGTACTGGGGAAAGAATCGAATTGCCAGGATCGCAGCCCCAACGGCCTGGATGGAAAGGCTTCCGGTGAGCACCAGTTTTTGCAGCCGAACCACCCCATCGATTTCATTGACGCTCAGCGCCTGGGCAATCACCAGCCGCTGCTTAAGGCCGATCCGCCGCCGGAGCAGGAAAATCACCAGTGTGGCAGCAGACATAAAGCCCAGACCGCCCAGCTCAATCAGACATAAAATTATAATTTGTCCAAAACCGCTCCACTGGGACCAGGTGTCAAACAGCACCAGCCCGGTGACGCAGGTGGAAGAAGTGGCAGTAAACAGCGCCGGCAGGAAGCCGCAGGAGATGCCGGATCGGGAGGATACCGGGAGGGCCAGCAGCAACGCGCCGCACAGAATGATCCCGGCGAAAACAATTGCGATCACCTTGGTGGCGCTTAGGGGCTTACCCCGTCGTTTCATCTCCAGGGCAAGCAGTCGTGTTTGGATGGACATATGCCTCTCCTTACTTATGGGTATTCTATTCCAAGATACATTCTTCTCTATTATACCAGCCTTCCCCGCTTTTTCAAGTCTTTTTCCAGGATCCAAACAATTTGAATGAAACAAACCTTTGCTTTTTTCTAGAAAAGAAGTATAATAGAAAAAAATTACTTGGGAGGGTATCTGCATGGCATACACGGAAACCTGGTCCGGAAAGATCAGCCGGAAGATCGATAAGAAGCTTCGGATCATTGATGTGGCATCTGGCCGGGAGAAGGCGGATCTGGTGCTGAAAAACGCCACCTTTGTCAACGTCTTTTCCGGCGAGCTGGAGCAGGGCGACATTGCGGTCTGCGAAGGACTGATCGCCGGCATCGGCCGCTACGACGGGCATGTGGAAGCGGACATGACCGGCAAGGTGGTCTGCCCTGGCTTTATTGATGCCCATATTCATTTGGAGTCCAGCCTGGTTTCCCCGGCGGAGTTTGCCCGGGCGGTGCTTCCCCATGGCACCACCACCGTCATCACCGATCCCCACGAGATCACCAATGTCTGCGGGGAAAACGGCATTGATTATATGCTCAGCGCCACCGAGGGGTTGCCCCTGGACGTGCAGTTCATGATTCCCTCCTGTGTTCCCGCCTCCCCCCTGGACGAAAGCGGGGCAAGCCTGGACTACCGGGACATTGACAGCTTTTTTGAGCACCCTCGGGTTCTGGGTCTGGCGGAAATGATGAACTATCCCGGCATCATCGCTGCTGATCGGGGAACCGTCTCCAAAATCATTGTGTCCCAGGCCCATCACAAAAAGATCGACGGTCACGCCCCAGGTCTTTCCGGAAAGGACCTGAACGCCTATATTGCAGCCGGGGTCTACTCCGACCACGAGTGCGCCGATTTGGAAGACGCTCTGGCAAAGCTTCGGCTGGGGCAGTTCATTATGATCCGGGAGGGCACCGCCGCGAAAAACTTAAAGGCGCTGATGCCACTGATCCAGTCCCCCAGCTACTACAGCCGCTGTATGTTCTGCACCGACGACAAGCACCCCAGCGATCTTTTGGAAAAGGGACACATTGACTATATTTGCCGGGAGGCGGTTGCCTTGGGCGCCGATCCCATCCGCACAGTACAGGTAGCGTGTCATCACGCCGCCCGGTATTTCCTTCTCAACAACCGGGGAGCCATTGCCCCCGGGTATCTGGCAGACTTTGCCGTGGTGGAGGATCTGAAGGATTTTCGAGTGGTCAGCGTCTACAAGAAGGGAAAGCTGGTCTATGGAAACGGGGAGGTTACTCCCTTCCCACTGCCGGAAATTCCGGAGCGGCTGGATGCCATTGCCCATGATACCTTCCACCTGCCGCTGCTTTCCGCCGCTGACTTTGCCGACGGACGCTGCCGGGGGGTCATCGGCATGGTTCCTGGGCAGATCATCACCCGGGATGAAGGCTACGCCCAGGGGGTAGACACTACCCAGGACATCGCGAAAATGGCGGTGGTGGAGCGGCACAAAAATACCCGCCACATCGGCATTGGTTATCTCAAGGGCTACGGCATCCAGGCTGGGGCTGTTGCCACCTCCGTGGCCCACGACAGCCACAACATTATCTGCGTCGGCGTAAGCGACAGCGACATGGCCTTTGCGGTGAACCGGATCGCCGCCAACAAAGGCGGCATTGTGGTAGCAAAGGACGGTACTGTGCTGGCAGAGCTGCCCCTGGAAATCGGCGGCATCATGAGCGGCAAGCCTCTGACAGAGGTCAACGCCCTGCTGGAAGGGGCTAAGAACGCCGCTTACACTCTGGGGGTCAACCGGGAAATCGATCCCTTTATGACCCTGTCCTTCATGAGCCTGACCGTGATCCCCACCCTCCGCCTCACCACCCGTGGCGTGGTGGACGTGAACACCCAGCAGTATATCTAAGGAAACTCTGAACAAATCGTCTGCGGCTGGATGGCGGATCTTTTGTCCCA
>CAZCLX010000007.1:8562-37063 GCA_964499615.1 uncultured Oscillospiraceae bacterium | reverse complement strand
TTACCCTCGATTTGGTGAAGGAAAAGCTGGCCGATGCCTATACCGAGAGGGATGAGCCGCGTATGGCGGAGAAAATAATCGACATCATTGACCTGTGCGAAGCTGCGGACTGCAAGCCTCTGCGCTGGTTTGGAAAGCTGTTGACAAACCACTTTGAGGGGATCATTGCCCATGCCACTTATCCGATTTCCAGCGGCAAGGCGGAAGGCATTAACCAGCGTATCAAGACGCTGCGCAGACAGGGCTACGGGTATCCGGACGACGAGTATTTCTTCTTGAAACTTTTCAACATGAGCCGAACCCGCTATACGCGCAATCCTCAATCACATAGATTGAAGGACTGACCCAAAACATTGAAAAAACATTGCTCCGGCGCAGGACAGAGAGAATTCTGCAATTTGCCGGTAAGCCAGTTGCTTTCTAATATTTAATCAAAAAACTTCAATTTTTCTGGAAATAACACTTGATTTTACAGCAAAGGTATGGTAGAATGCATTGGTCTGAAATCAAGGCGAGTCCTCTGCCGCGGCGCGCGGGTATGAACGCCTAATATTAAGGAGGACAAGAACATGGATTTGGTAAAGGCTCTGAACAGCCAGTACATGAAGGAGGAAGTCCCAGAAGCTCGGGTTGGCGACACCGTTCGTGTACACGTTCGCATCAAGGAAGGCGCCCGGGAGCGTATCCAGGTATTTGAAGGCACCGTTATTGCCCGAAAGCACGGCGGTATCGGTGAGACCATTACGGTTCGCCGGATCTCTTACGGTGTTGGCTGCGAGAAGGTCTTCCCGCTGCATTCTCCCAACGTGGCTATGATCGAAACGGTTCGTAAAGGTAAGGTTCGCCGCGCAAAGCTGTACTACCTCCGGGATCGTTACGGCAAGGCTGCAAAGGTCAAGGAGCGGGTCTAAGCTCAAACATAAAAAAGAGGGCGCTGCCCTCTTTTTTTATACCCAAAGGGTATTTTTTTCGTTCACTATGGAAAAGTGAAGTTCTTCATGGTATAATAAACACAAAGCGGTTCTTATACCGGCTTCGCTGGAAACGTAAAATATGGTTACATCGCGAAGATAATCAACCAGTAGTTAGAAGGAGGAAAAGCCATGGGCTTTTTTGAGAAAAAGATAATGGAAATGCCGGAGGAAAAGCCCGACTGGAAGGAAAGCATCGTTCTGTATCTCCACGACCTAATCTACATGATGGCGGTGGTTTTGGTGATATTCCTTTTGGTGTTTCGGATTATCGTGGTTTCAGGCGGTTCCATGCGTACCACGCTTCGGGACGGGGATTATCTTTTGCTGCTGAGCAATGTGTTTTATCGGGAACCGAAGTACGGGGATATTGTTGTTGTCAGCAAAGAAAGCTTCGATAATGGAAAGCCTATTGTTAAGCGGGTCATTGCCACAGAGGGACAAACTGTGGATATTGATTTTCACCAAGGAATTGTTTATGTGGACGGGGAGCCGCTTTTGGAAAGCTATGTGAATACGCCTACCAATATCGAAGAAGGTGTCACATTCCCCGTTGAAGTGGAGGAGGGGTGCGTCTTCGTTATGGGAGATAACCGGAATGATTCCAAAGACAGCCGATCCCCAGAAATCGGCCAGGTTGATTGCCGGGAGATTCTGGGTAAAGCATTCTTGATTATGTTCCCCGGCACCGATGAAGGTACTGTGCCTAGAGATCTGGGAAGGATTGGGGTGCTGAAATGACAGAGGGGAACATTCAGTGGTATCCGGGCCACATGACAAAAACGCGGAGGCAGATGGAGGCGGATGTTGGACAGGTAGATGCGGTGTGCGAAATCGTGGATGCCAGAATTCCGCTATCCAGCCGAAACCCGGATATTGACGTCATTTGCAGCAGGAAACCCAGGATCCTTGTGCTCAACCGGATGGATCTGGCGGATCCCGATGGGACAGAAATGTGGGCATCCTACTTTCGCCGGAAAGGTTTTTCAGTCATTGCTACAGACTGCAAAACCCGCCGGGGAATATCAGAATTTACACCGGCAGTCCGACAGGCGTGCAGGGAAAAGCTTCAGCGGGATGCCGCCAGAGGTATGAGCCGTCCGCTGCGGGTCATGATTGTTGGAATTCCCAATGTGGGTAAGTCTACCCTCATCAACCAAATTTCCTGCCGAAAAGGCGCAAAGGCAGAGAACCGCCCCGGTGTGACCCGGGGAAAACAATGGGTCACGGTAGATACCGGACTGCTTCTCTTGGACACTCCCGGTATTCTTTGGCCGAAATTTGATGACCCGGAGGTAGGCAGGATGCTTGCCTACACTGGGGCCATCAAAGAGGATGTCATTGATGTGGAGGAACTTGCCGCCCGGCTCATGGAGCTGCTTCTTAAGCGATACCCCGCTGCCCTGATGCAGCGGTATCGGATCCATCCACCGGAAGCCACACCAGGCTACGCCCTTTTGGAGATGGCCGGGAAAAACCGGGGATTTCTCCTTTCCGGAGGCGAAATCCATGTGCAGCGGATGGCAAAAGTGCTTTTGGATGAATTCCGCAGCGGAAAACTGGGGAAATTTACTTTAGAACTCCCGGAGGAATGATGGGTTATGGATATGTGGGAATATGAAGACTTGGCAAGACAGGAAGGGTATCACCTGATCTGCGGTGTTGACGAAGCCGGAAGAGGACCCCTTGCCGGCCCTGTTTGTGCGGCTGCTGTGATTCTTCCTGACCACTGCTTGATTCCGGGGCTGAATGACAGCAAGAAGCTTTCCGATAAACGCCGTCGGGAGCTGTTTCCCATCATCAAGGAAAGTGCCCTTGCCTACGGTATTGCCTTTGCCTCGGAAACAGAAATCGACGAAATCAATATTTTGCAGGCGACCTTTCTGGCAATGAAACGGGCGCTGAGTAAACTTTCCCTTCATCCGGACTACGCATTGATTGACGGAAACCGGGAAACGGATTTTGGCCTTCCTGTAAAAACCATTGTTCGAGGAGACTCCCTCAGTGCAAACATTGCCGCCGCGTCCATACTGGCAAAGGTGACCCGGGATGACTGGATGATCCGCCTGAGCGAAGAGTATCCCAGGTACGGATTTGAAATCCATAAAGGCTACGGCACAAAAGCCCACTATGAGGCACTGGATAGATTGGGAGCATGTGCTGCCCATCGTCAAACCTTCCTGAAAAAATACTATGAAAAAAAGTAATCAGCTGGGGGCGTGGGGAGAGGCACTTGCCGCCGAATTCTTGCGAAAAAAGCGATATACGCTTCTGGCATCCGGATTTCGTTGCCGGTTCGGAGAAATTGATTTAATTGCCCAAAATCGGGAATACCTGGTATTTGTGGAGGTAAAACTCCGGAAAAATAGCAGCTTTGCCCAGGCCAGGGAATTTGTCGACTGGAAGAAACAGAATCGGATTCGCGCCACGGCGTCCATGTACCTATCTTTACATCCGACGGAAAAGAAAGCACGTTTTGACGTTATAGAGATCTACGCGCCGGAAGGCTTAGAAACGGCTCACCCGGTAATCAATCATTTGGAGGATGCGTTTGAATGAAATTTCCTGTTTTTGATCTTCACTGCGATACATCCGAGGCTCTTCTGGGAGAGAGCCTCAATGAAGCCGGCGACCTCCGCAGAAATCAGCTTCATATCGATTTGGAACGTGCCAAGGCATTTCCCGGATACTGCCAGTGTTTTGCTTGCTTTACCACGCCGGAGATGAAGGAATGGTTTGGAATTTCTCCCATCCTGGTGTTTGAGCGGGAGCTGGCAACCATCCAGCGGGAAGTGGATAAAAACAGTGATCTGATTTCCATTGCCTATTCCCCGGAGGAAATTGAGGAAAACCGGGCAAACGGGAAGATGTCTGCCGTGCTGACCATTGAAGGCCCTGCCGGATTTGAATTTGATCCGGAGATATTGCAGGATCTCTGCCAAATCGGTTTTCGGATCTCTACCCTGGGATGGAATGAGAAAAACACCTTGACTGGCTCCCATATCACTGGCGGCGGACTGACGGAAAAGGGGAGAGAATATGTAAGGGAAGCGCAGCGTCTTGGCATGCTGGTTGATGTGAGCCACATCAGCGACCAGGGGTTCTGGGATATCATAGAAATCACCCAGGCACCCATCGTAGCCACCCACTCTAACAGCCGCTCCGTGTGGAAACACAGTCGGAATCTGACGGACGATATGTTTCTGGCAATCTGCCGCACCGGCGGTGTTGCCGGATTCAACCAATATCGGGACTTCGTAGGGGAGAATCCAACACTCGATGCTGTCTGTGATCATATTCTCCATTTCCTGGAGTTGGATCCCACTGGGACGCATATTGCCCTTGGCGGAGATTTGGACGGCTGCGACAGTTTCTCTCAAGGATTTACAGGAATTGAGAGCTACCCTGCAATGGCGCAGCGGCTTTTGGAGCGGGGTGTGGGAGAATCCATC
Organism: uncultured Oscillospiraceae bacterium; assembly: GCA_964499615.1. Classification (GTDB taxonomy): domain Bacteria; phylum Bacillota; class Clostridia; order Oscillospirales; family Oscillospiraceae; genus Faecousia. The sequence goes on along the minus strand of CAZCLX010000007.1, from coordinate 32,640 downwards.
GTTCAGAATATTTTTTGGAATAATGCAATGGGAGTGATGCGCGCTGCTGTACGGAACAACACGAAGTGACCGGGATGCTTTCACCCCCCAGTGTGCCATGCTGGAGCCAATCTGCCCGGACGGAGGTTACTTTGTGCCCCTGAACGTTCCTAGACTTTCCACCCGGGAACTGGGGAGAATCCTCTGCCTTTCGCCTGGAGAATGCATGGCCCAGGTGCTGAATCTTCTCCTGGACACAAGCTTAACCGGTGCGGACGTGGAGCTGTGCCTGGGAAAACGTCAGGTGCGTGCAACGGATCTGGGGCAAAAAGTATACCGTTTGGAGTGCTGGCACAATCCCCAGGGACATGTTTCCTCTGTGGCTGCCGGGCTGGTTCGGTTCCTTTTTAAAAAGGACGGAGAACCCGCGGCTGGGAGTTGGGCGTATATTGCCGCTCAAATGGCAGTTTTATTTGCCGCTGTCGGTGCGTTTACCAAAGAGGGAATTGCCTGCCCTGGAAGGGAAGTGGATGTTTCCGCCGTAGCAGGCGATCTGTCCGGCATTATGAGCGCCTGGTACGCAAGAAGCTGGGGATTGCCGATTGGCACGATTATCTGCGGCTGCAACGAAAACAGCGGTTTCTGGGATTTGCTGCATCACGGTCAGATCCGCACCGACGGCGTTGCCATTCGTACCTCTACGCCGGAAGCCGACGTGGTCGTTCCCTTGGGATTGGAGCGGCTGATCTATTCTTGCGGCGGACAGGGAAGTGTGGAAAGCTTTTTAAGCAGTATTCGGGCAGGGAAGACTTATGTACCGGAGACCAGCCTCCTGGAAAGCTTCCGTCAAGGACTGTATGTTGGTGTTGTCAGTGAACCGAGAGTTCGGTCAACTGTGGCTGGAGTGTACAGAAACCGGGGCTGTGTTCTGTCTGACTATGATGCCATCGCTTACGCATCCCTCCAAGATTACCGCACTCAGGGCGGTAGCGGAAAACCCTGTTTGATTCTTTCCACCCAGAAACCAGGGAGGTAACCACCATGGCACTGTACGCAATTGGAGATCTGCACCTTTGCCTGGGTGCGCCAAAGCCTATGGACATTTTCGGCGGCGCGTGGGTCGGCTATATGGAAAAGCTTCAAGCAGGCATGAATGAAATTCGGGACGCGGATACGACCGTCCTTTTAGGAGATCTGAGCTGGGCGCTGGACCTGGCTTCCGCCAGAGAGGATTTCCTATGGATCCACCGGCAGATCCCCGGGAAAAAAATCATCGTTAAGGGGAATCATGACTACTGGTGGAGCACGGCGGCGAAATTTCAGAAGTTCTGCACGGAAAACGGCTTTGATGATATGATGCTGCTGAACAATAACAGCATTCAGTATGAAAACTGGGCGATCTGCGGGACACGGGGCTGGTTTTTTGAGGAGGAGCGAAGCGGTCAGCACGACGAAAAGGTTTTTCGCCGGGAGCTGATCCGGCTGGAGGCATCCCTGAAATCCGCCGGAGGAATGCCTAAGCTGGTATTTCTCCATTATCCGCCACGCTATCAAGGCTACGAATGCCCGGAGATTCTGGAACTGCTGAAAAAATACGATGTCAGGCAGTGCTTTTACGGGCATCTCCACGGTGGAAGCCACCGGTTGGCTCAGGAGGGGCTGTGGAATGGGATCGATTTTCGTCTTGTTTCCGCGGATTATTTGTCTTTTCGTCCATTCAAAGTAATTTCATAAAAAGTTTTTCAGAAAACAGTGGACAATCTGGGCTTTTTCTGATAGAATAGTCCGGCTGTAAAAAGAAATAGAATGGTACCGCTATGCGGACCGATTTAGGAGGATTACTTAACATGATAGTTAAGAGCACGGAAAAGAACGGCAACGAAGCCACGGTGGTTGTGGAAATCGATAAGGAGCTTATGGAATCCGGCGTAAACAAGGCGTATCTGAAAGCTCGCAAAGATATTATGATCCCCGGCTTCCGTAAGGGCAAAGCCCCCCGGAAAATGATCGAGAGCATGTACGGCGCCCATGTCTTCTATGAGGACGGCCTGGAGGAGATCTTCCCGGAAATTTATGACTTTGCTATTGCCAAGCAGGAGTGGAAGGCGGTTGGAAATCCCAGCCTGAAGGATATGCAGATTTCTGATGACGGTATTGTTACCCTCACGATCACCACCGAAGTGTACCCTGATGTGACTCTGGGGCAGTACAAGGGCGTAGAGGTGGAGCGCCGAGAAGCGGTGGTGACCGATGCGCAAGTTCAGGCGGAACTGGATCGGATGGCGGAGAATGTGTCTTCCACCGAGTCTGTGGACCGTCCCGCGGAAATGGGTGACACCGCAAACATCGACTTTGAGGGCTTTGATAACGGCGTGCCCTTTGACGGCGGTAAAGGTGAAAACCATGATCTGAAACTGGGCAGCGGCACCTTTGTTCCCGGATTCGAAGAGCAGATCGTCGGCATGTCTGCCGGAGAAGAGAAGGACATTGACATCACCTTCCCGGAGGATTACCACAAGGATCTGGCTGGCAAAAGCGTTGTTTTCCATATCAAGGTGAATAAGGTCACCATGAACATTGTTCCCGAGCAGGATGATGAGTTTGCCAAGGATGTTTCTGAATTTAATTCCCTGGAAGAGTTGAAAGCAGATATCCGGGCAAAGGCACTGGCCGAGGAAGAAAAGCAGATTCAGAACGAGTTTGAAAATGCGGCGGTTGAAAAGGCTGCTGAGAGCACCACCGTGGATATGCCCAAGGCTCTGGTGGAACGGGAGCTGGACACCCAGATGGAGCGGTTTGCTTACCAGCTTCAGATGAGCGGCTACTCCATGGAGCAGTACGCCAAGATGATGGGCGGAGACGTAAACACCATGCGCAATGCCTTCCGGCCAACTGCTGAGAAGCAGGCAAAGATCTCTGTTACCCTGGAGAAGATTGTGGAAGAAGAGGGCATCATCGTAACTGATGAAGAGATTGATGCGGAAATTAATGTCCTTGCCGCGCAGTATGAGATGGAACCAGCCAAGGTCAAGGAACTGGTTCCTGCCGAGGAGCTGACTGAGAGCCTGAAGGTTCGTAAGGCAACTAAGGTTATTGTGGACAACGCGGTTGCTGTCGCTCCTAAGGCAGAAGAGAAGCCGGAGGAATAACCTGCTGGCAGCTTGGTTAGAATGTTTCGTAAGGAACACGCTGCCTATGGTGCGGCGTGTTCCCATGAAGCGTAATTTGTGGCTCCTTTCCTTAAGAGTCACAAAAAGGCAGCACCGCAAGGTGGTGTTAAATCGTATTGAACCCATTTGAAAGGAGCATGAATGTATTATGAGTTTAGTACCCTATGTTGTAGAGCAGACCAGCCGTGGAGAGCGAAGCTATGATATTTTTTCCCGTCTGCTGAATGATCGCATTGTATTTTTGTCCGAGGAAGTCAACGATACCACCGCAAGCTTGGTCGTTGCGCAGCTTCTATATCTGGAAGCCCAGGATCCTGACAAGGATATCCAGTTTTATATTAACAGCCCTGGCGGAAGCGTGACAGCGGGCATGGCGATTTATGATACCATGCAGTATATTAAGTGCGATGTTGCCACAATCTGCGTCGGCATGGCTGCTTCCATGGGCGCGTTTCTTCTCAGCTCCGGCACGAAGGGCAAGCGGATGGCGCTGCCCAATTCGGAAATTATGATCCATCAGCCCTCTGCCGGTACCCAGGGCCAGATCACGGATATGGCGATTCACCTGAAGCGGTTGGAGGCCATCAAGGTTCGGATGAATCAGATTCTTGCCGAAAACACCGGAAAAACGGTGGAGGAAGTCACGGCGGCATGTGAGCGGGACAATTTCATGAGCGCAAATGATGCCATGGCATTCGGATTGATTGACCGCGTTTTGACCCATCATTAATTCTTTTTAAGAAGCGAGGTTCTTGGTTCATGGCAAGAACAAACGAGCAACCGATACGATGCAGCTTCTGCGGAAAAAGAGAAAGCCAGGCAGGGCGGCTGATTGCCGGTCCGGGTGTATATATCTGCAGTGACTGTGTCCAGGCATGCAGCGACTTGCTGCGGGATGAGATCGACATGGGGAAGGGTGGAAGGCTGTCGCCTGACCATCTTCCTACCCCCATGGAGATGAAGGCATTTATGGACAGCTACATCGTGGGTCAGGAGGACGCTAAGGTTGCGCTATCTGTGGCAGTGTATAATCACTACAAACGGATCTACTTTGGCAGTAACTCCGATGTGGAGCTTCAGAAAAGCAATATCCTGCTGATTGGGCCAACCGGCTGCGGCAAGACGCTGTTTGCCCAGACACTGGCAAAGATTCTGGACGTTCCTTTTGCCATCGCTGATGCCACCACCCTGACAGAGGCGGGGTATGTAGGCGATGATGTGGAGAACATACTGCTTCGCCTTCTCCAGGCGGCGGATTTCGATGTGGACCGTGCCCAGCGGGGGATCATCTACATTGATGAAATGGACAAAATTGCCCGTAAGAGCGAAAACACCTCCATCACCCGGGATGTATCCGGAGAAGGCGTTCAGCAGGCGCTTTTGAAAATCCTGGAGGGAACCGTTGCGTCTGTACCGCCTCAGGGAGGACGGAAGCATCCTCAGCAGGAGACGATTCCCATTGATACCACTAATATTCTTTTTATCTGCGGCGGTGCCTTTGACGGACTGGATAAGATCATCGAGACCCGGACGGATCGGTCTGCGATTGGCTTTGACGCTCCGGTGGAGAGCCGGAAGAAGCGGGATGTAGGTAAGATCCTTGCTCAGGTGCAGCCCCATGATCTCCTGAAATTTGGTATCATTCCGGAATTGGTGGGCAGAATGCCGGTAGTAACCTGCCTGCAAAGCCTGACCCAGGACGATCTTATCCGGATCATGGTTGAGCCAAAGAACGCGATTTCCAAGCAGTATCAGAAGCTTCTTGAAATGGACGGAGTGTCCTTGGAAATCACAAAGGAGGCCCTTAACGCCATAGCCCAGAAAGCCATTGACCGGCAAATCGGCGCAAGAGGCCTGCGAGCCATTATGGAGCAAATTATGACAAAAATCATGTTCCAGATTCCGTCGGATCTATCCATAAAAAAAGTGATTATTACCCCGGAATGTGTTGACGGCGGTGAAGCATCCACCGTTCGTGATCCTGCTCATCCCAGAGAAAAACTCAGCGGAAAACGTTAAGCAAGACGCAAAAAGGGGGTAGCTGAACTACTCCCTTTTCCCATAATCCCAACAAAGGAGGGATCCTCTATGTCAGAAGCCATGTATGCCGGAAAAATGCCCATTCTCGCCCTACGGGGACTGGCAGTATTCCCGGAGCAGACGGTTCATTTTGATATTGGACGAACAAAATCCGCGCTTGCTTTGGAAGCGGCCATGAAGGAGAATCAGATCTTACTTCTGATTCCTCAAAAAGATATTCTGGTGGACGAACCGAAGCTAGCGGACTTTTATTCTATTGGTACGGTGGTAAAGGTTAAGCAGATCCTTCGCGCTCCGGAAGAAAATATGCGGGTTCTTGTCACCGGTATCAGCCGTGCCAGAATCACGGAACTTTACCAGTCGGAGCCATATTTTTCCGGCATGGTGGAGTCGGTTGCGGAATCCGACGAATCGGATTCTCTTCGTGCCCGAGCACTCCGCCGGGAAGCGAATACGCTCTATGCTGAATATTTAGAGCTTTCTGACCATCCTGCCCAGCTGGTGCAGCTGCAAATGCTTGCCAGCAATCAAAACGGTTTTCTGGCAGATTCCATCGCCCAAAATTCCGGTATTGATTTTCAAGACAAGGCGAAGCTTCTTTGCCAGTTGAATACTTTCCGCCGGCTGGAAATGGCAGTCCGGTTCCTTCGACAGGAATTGGAGATGCTTCAGCTTGAATCGGATATTCAGGAAAAAACCCGCGCCCAGCTGGATCAGAACCAGCGAGATTATTATCTCCGGGAGCAGATGAAAGCTATTCGTGAGGAACTGGGGGAAGAGGATGAAGCCCAGGAGCTGGAAGAAGATCTGCGGCGAATCAAAGCCTTACACCTGAAAGAAGAATATGAGAAGAAGCTGATCAAAGACGCGGAGAAGCTAAAAAAGCAGCCCTTCGGTTCTGCGGAAGCCTCGGTTCTCCGAAACTATCTGGATACCGTTCTGGATCTGCCCTGGAACAAAAAGAGCAAGGAGCGGGTGGATGTTGAGGCTGCCAGAAAAATCCTGGAACGGGATCACTTTGGCCTGGAAAAGGTAAAGGAACGGATCCTGGAAAGCATCGCCGTCCGCCAGCTTGCGCCGGAAATGCCGCCTCAGATTCTCTGCCTGGTAGGCCCTCCCGGCGTCGGTAAGACTTCGATCGCTTATTCTATTGCCAGGAGTCTAAACCGAAAGATGGTTCGCATCTCCCTGGGTGGCATTCATGATGAGGCGGATATCCGGGGCCACCGGAAAACCTATGTAGGTGCCATGCCCGGAAGAATCATGGTGGCAATGACCCAGGCAGGAACCTCCAATCCGGTAATGCTTCTGGATGAAATTGATAAAATGGGATCGGACTATCGAGGCGATCCCAGTGCCGCGCTGCTGGAGGTTCTGGACGCGGAGCAGAACAGCACCTATCGGGATCACTATTTGGAGATCCCCTTTGACCTGTCGGATGTTTTGTTCATTACTACAGCCAATACTCTCGATACCGTCCCCAGACCGCTGCTAGATCGTATGGATGTCATTGAAATCGGCTCCTATACTGATGAAGAAAAGCTGATGATCGCGAAGGATCATCTGCTGCCCAAGCAACTGAAAAAGCATGGCCTGAAAAAGGCCCAGCTTCGTGTGAGCGATAACGCGATCCGGGAGATCATTGAATGTTATACCCGAGAATCCGGTGTCCGGAGTCTGGAACGCTGTCTCGCGGATATCTGTCGGAAGGCGGACGCTCAATTCATTGCAAATCCGGAGCTTAAGCGTGTTACCGTGACTGGGAGCAATTTGGATGAGTTCCTGGGTGTCCGGAAGTACCTTCCAGACCGTCTTCCCGGCAGCGACCAGGTGGGGCTGGTGACTGGCCTTGCCTGGACAAGCGTAGGCGGAGAAACTTTGGAAGTTGAGGTCAACGTAATGGATGGCTCCGGCAAGCTGGAGCTGACCGGAAATCTTGGAGACGTGATGAAGGAATCGGTTCACGCCGCCGTCAGCTATATCCGCGCCAACGCGTCCCATCTGGGCGTATCTCCAGACTTCTATAAGACAAAGGACATTCATGTTCACTTCCCGGAGGGTGCGATTCCTAAGGACGGTCCCTCTGCCGGTGTTACAGTGTGTACCGCCATTGTTTCCGCGCTGACAGGTGTTTCCGTTCGGCGGGATGTGGCTATGACCGGAGAGATCACCCTTCGAGGCAGAGTGCTCCGTATCGGTGGACTGCGGGAAAAAACCATGGCTGCTCTTCGCCACGGCATTCGTACCGTGATCCTGCCCAAAGACAACGAGCGGGATTTGGAGGAGATTGATCAGACTGTCCGCCGTCAGCTGAATTTTATCAGCGCTCAGTCGGTGGATACCGTGCTGGAAGCGGCACTGAACCGTCAGACAGACCCGATTCCCGGTATCTTTACTGGAATTCCGGAGGATGTGACTGTAAAGCAGCCCCGCCACCCGGAGCTACGGCAGTAAGGGGGAACCATGAACTTTCAAAATGCGGAGTTCTTGATCTCCGCTGCCACAGTTTCCGATCTTCCCAGAAACCGGCTACCGGAAATCGCCTTTGCGGGAAAATCCAATGTGGGTAAATCCTCGGTCATCAATCGGCTGCTTCAGCGGAAGAATTTCGCCAGGGTAGGGGACACCCCAGGAAAGACCGTCCACGTCAATTACTTTGTGGTGGACAGGAAGTGCTACCTGGTAGATCTTCCCGGATACGGCTTTGCCAAAGTTTCCCAGAGTGAAAAACAGCGCTGGGGAAAGCTGATGGAGGATTATTTCGCCGCCGGACGGATATCCCTTGGCGTCCTGATCGTAGACAGCCGTCATGCGCCGACGGAGAACGATGTTACCATGGCAAACTGGTTCCTGGAAAGCCAGTGTCCCTTTGTGGTCGTTGCCAATAAAATCGACAAGGTAAAGAAAAGCGAACTTTCCGGCAATTTGACAACAATCCGGGAGGTACTTTCCCTTCCGGAAGACTGCCCTGTGATCCCTTTCTCTGCGGAGAAGGGAGAAGGACGTGACGCACTTGTAAAATGTATCTTGTCGGCCGTCCAATAAGGCTTACACTGTGAAGCAGTGATGACAATGTATAATGCCATGGGATGGAATTTATCAAAGGATATTTTGAAAAAATGCGGGAGTTTTCACTCCCGCATTTTAATTGAAATCCTGTATAAATCATAGCCGACACCAACTACCGTCTACGAGATTCGTCAATCTGAATGATCACAGGCTGTTTGATCCCCTGCATTGCCATAGCTGTCTCTCCAATCTTTTTCCAGCAGCCCGTAGAAGTACAAATCTGCCCACCTGCCGTGAGTATCCTTCGTTTGGCTCCGCTGGATACCCTCAAGCTGCATTCCAAGCTTTTTCATTAAGCCTACAGATTTCACAGCATCAATCGCTTCCGCAAAAATCTTGTGAGCATTCAATTCAGCAAAGGCATAGTCAATCACAGCCTTGCAGGACTCGTAGGCGTATCCCTGCCGCCAGAAGTTTCTGTTAAAGAACCACCCTATTTCATATACACCCTCGTCAAACTCATTGAACAGGATGTATCCAATCATTTTTCCGCTTTCCTTATGAACTGCTGCCACGGCGCCGTTCCTACCAATGCAGAAGGAAGTAAGGAACTTCTCTGTTTTCTCGTTGTCGTATGCTGGTTCGCAGTTTTCCATTGTTTTATCGTCGCCGAAGATGTCGTGCAGATCGGGAGCATCTTCTGGGATGAAGTTACGGATGAGCATCCGTTTTGTTTCAATGTACATATTCGGGCCTCTTAGTAATTAACTTTCTGATATTTTGGGATGCTTCTACGCATTGGACTTTATTTTCCATATATGTTGTAAATCATCATTTGATTTCGGAAATAGGCATACAATGTGCCCCAGAGCATGGGAGAAAGCGCCACCAGAATGACTTTTTTGCAAACAACCACAAGGAAAAACAACGCGACAAAAAAGAGATACATAAGAATGATCCCGGCAATATGCTCCTAAAGCCATTTCTTTTTCCAGTATGCATACTTTTCATTGTGAGAAATCGATCTTCTTTTTTCTTTTTATCGGTTTGCGGGGAAGGGGACTTCTGGCGCATTTTTTCATCGCCGGAAATCAACTGATCTACACTCACATGGAAGGTATCTCCCAGGACTTGCAGCATTTCAATATCCGGCAGATTGTTTCCGTTTTCCCATCGGGAAACGGTTTTGTTAGTAACGCCGATTTTTTCGCCCAGGGCCTCCTGGGTCAGCCCTTCCCGGCGGCGCAGATTGGAATGATTTTTCCGAATTTCACAGGATCCATATGTTGCTTCACCTCTACAGAAAGAATATCACAGTTTCGTCAAAAAGTCTTCCCCACAGACAGAGAATCTTTGAACTTCAGGCATTTATTCCGGCGTTTTACCCCGAAGGAAACGAATAATGAACGGGATACTTACAACACCGGCAACCACATCCGCTGCAGGTTGAGCAATCTGAATTCCAAGAATGCCGATTCTCGGTACGGCAATTAGCAGCAGGGGAATGGTGATGCCGCCGGAGCGGATCAGAGAGAGCACCGAGGAAATGGCAGGCTTTTGAATGCTCTGGTAGAGCATATTGACCGGAACGGACAGCCCGGTAAACAACAGACCGCAGGCGGTAAGGCGAAGCGCCGTGGCGCCAATACGGATGACGTCACTCTGCTTTTGAAATAGGGAGATCACATTTTCCGCAAAGCAAAAGCTGAACAGGGACAGCCCACCCACAAACAGGAAGCAAAAACAGATGGTAAACGCCAATCCCTTTTTCACCCGGTCATATTTCTTCGCCTGGTAGTTAAACGACGCCACGGGCTGGAAGCCCTGGCCGATGCCAAGACCGAGACACATCAGGAACATGGACATACGGTTCACAATACTCATGGCGGCAATAGCCGCGTCGCCAAAGGGCTTGGTAAGGTTATTCAAAATTCCTACGGTAAAAGCATTCATACTCTGTCGAATCAGGGATGGAAGCCCCACCCGGAAAATAGAAAGATACAGTTTGGGATCCCGGCTGACCAGTTTTATGGATATCCTGCTCTGCGCAGACCGGAAAAACAGAATCAGTAAAAGCGTAAAGCCGATAGCCTGGGAAACTGCCGTCGCCAAGCCCGCGCCGTAGACCCCCATTTTATACCGGTATACCAGAATGTAGTCGCCTAAGATGTTCAGTATTCCGCCGGAAGTCAAGGCGATCATTGCGTAAAACGCCTTCCCCTCGTACCGCAGGGCATTATTTAGAATCAGTGAGCACATAATAAACGGGCATGCCAGGAGAATCCAGAAGCCGTAATCCTTGGCATGGGGGAGGATGGTTTCCGTGCTGCCCAGGAGGCGAACCAGAGGGTTCAAAAAAATGAGACCGAATACCAGGATGATCACACCAAGCGAAATCCCGGCAAAAAAAGCGGTGGAAATATACCGAGAGGATTTCTCCGTATCTTTTTCCGCCAGATATTTGGAAATATAGCTTCCGGAGCCATGCCCCAGCATGAAAGCCAGACCCTGGATAATTGCCTGGAGGGTGAAAAGAACGCCGGTTGCCGCCTGGGCGCTCTCTCCCTGGGTGCCAACGAAATAGGTATCTGCCATATTGTAGATACTGGTAATGAGCATGGAAATGGTTGTTGGAATTCCGAGCTGTAAAATCAGTTTGGATACCGGCGTTTGGGTCATTTTCTCAAAATGTTTCTCTGCGTTTGTCAACATGATCCTTCTTTCTTTTGTCTATTGAAAAAGGATGCAGTCCGTCCTGGAGCTGCATCCAATTGCATTACCCGTTTTCCTTTGCTTGCCGCAGAGCCTTTGCCAGCTGATCCGGGCAGGAGGTAGATTTCATACCGCAACGGATGCCCTCAACCTTTTCAATCACATCGTCCACATTCATTCCCTCAACCAGTGCGCCGATGCCTTTCAGATTGCCGTTACAGCCACCCACAAAGTGAACGTTATGTACCTTTCCGTCCTCTACATCAAAGGTAATCAGCTGAGAACAGGTGCCTTTTGTTTTGTATTCGTACTGCATAGTATTAATCCTTTCTGTTTTTTATACTGTAATATCCACGATTTCCGCTGAAACCAGTTTCATCAAATCTTCCGGAGAAAGAAGCATTTGATGACCTCTTGCCCCGGCGGATACCGCGATATCATCCCAGAGCAGGGCGGTTTCATCCAGAAATGTGGGATATTTCTTTTTCATGCCCACTGGGCTGCATCCGCCTCGGATATAGCCTGTCAGGGGGAGAAGCTCTTTCACCGCTACCAGCGCCATATTTTTGTCCCCGGCGGCTTTTGCGGCTTTTTTTAAATCCAGTTCACAGCATACTGGAATGCAGAAAACATTGATTCCGGTGCGCTCCCCACGGGCTACCAACGTTTTAAAAACCTGTTCCGGTGGAAGACCAATGGCTACGGCGGCATGAAGCCCGCTGAGATCCTTTTCATCGTAGTCATAAAACGCTTCCCAGCAAGATATTCCAGCCTGCTGAACCATACGCAGAGCGTTTGTTTTTTCCGACATAATATCACCGGAAATTATTATACAACAGTTACCGGATTTGCGCAAGAGTGAATTATCCGGGTTCAATTCGGTTATCCTAATGCCAAGGGAGGGATTTCCATGAATCCAAAAAAAGACGCGGAAGCGAAAACACAAGAACAAGAGCAGATTATTGAGTTAGGATCGGATATTACCAAATCAAAAAAAGGAAGCATTTACACATTGACGATCATTGGCCAGGTGGAGGGGCACCAGGTCGCGCCGGAAACGGTAAAAACCACAAAATATGAGCATGTTCTCCCGCTGCTTGCCGGGATTGAGGAAAGCGATGAAATTGACGGACTGCTGCTCCTGTTAAATACAGTAGGAGGCGATATTGAAGCCGGCCTTGCTATAGCGGAAATGATTGCCGGAATGAAGAAACCAACGGTTTCCCTCGTCCTGGGTGGCGGGCACTCTATAGGCATTCCACTCGCGGTTTGTACCAAGAAATCCTTTATTACGCCAACCGCCAGCATGACGGTCCATCCCGTTCGCATGACGGGTCTTGTAGTGGGCGCCCCTCAAACCTTTCGCTACTTTCAGCGAATCCAGGAGCAGATCGCGGATTTCGTAACGGCAAATTCCCGAATCAGCCGGGAGGATTTTGAGCGATATATGATGGCAACGGGAGAGATGGCAACGGACGTAGGTACCATCCTATATGGAAAGGAAGCGGTTGCCTCCGGCCTCATTGATAAGCTGGGCGGCCTGAGTGACGCGCTTGCGGCACTGCATAAAATGATCGACCGAAACGGAAAGCAGACGATTGCTTCTGCAAAGACGGAAAAGAAGTAGCATATTCTTCGCCACATCCATTTTCCTTGAAGCTTTGAGGCTTTTTATGAAAATGGGATTGCGGCGAAGTTTTCTTCTTTTAGGACTGGAAATCTTCGGAGACTTATGATAAAATAAATTGGTAACGCTTTGAAGGGAAAGACATCATGGAGCTAAACTGGCTTGAAAGCATACTTTTTGGGCTTCTATCCGGCTTGACGGAACTTATTCCGGTTTCAGCCCGTGCCCATGGCATTCTGCTGCATAAGTTGTTTGGTAAGGAGGAAAGCAACGCTTTATTTCTCCTCCTGATCCATATTGCGATTTTTGCCGCCTTATATTTGGGCTGTCAGGGGCAGATTGTCCGGATCTTCCGGGCAAAGCGTCTGGCCAGGATTCCGAAGCGCCGCCGGAAGCGTCCCCTGGATACCAAATCTCTGATGGATTTCAGTCTCTGGAAGACTATGCTGGTTCCGGTTATTTTGGGATACCTGTTTTATGGGAAAATATCCGTAGTGGAAAGCAGTCTGATCTGGCTGGCGGCATTGCTGTTTTTGAACGGGGTTATTCTATACATACCCCAGTTTCTTCCAGGAAGCAACAAGGACTCCCGTACCATGACAAGGGTAGAAGGGTTCCTGATGGGTCTTGGGGGAGCGCTGTCTGTTTTTCCGGGGATTTCCGGAATTGGCGCGGCTGTGTCCGTAGGATCCGTATGTGGAGTTGACCGGAGTTATGCTCTTAATATGTCTCTAATGATGGGCATGGGTATTTCCGTATGCCTGATCGTTTACGACATTTTCGGAATCGTTTCCGGCGGTATTCTCGGTCTTACCTTACTCATGTTATTAAAGTTTTTGCTATCCGCTGTGGCCGCGTTCTGCGGCGCTTATCTGGGTATCAAAATTATGCGTAGTCTTGTTTCAGAGATAGGCATTTCTTTCTTTGCCTACTACTGTTGGGGACTGGCACTTTTGACCTTTGTGTTGAACCTTATGGCATAGGAGAACGAATCATGGCAGAAAATAAGAAATCCAGCCGTGCGGAAAAAGCGGTATCCAGCGAAAAAAAGAAGGCGGAAGCATCGTCTTCGAAAACCAAATCCACTGCGTCAAAAAAAACATCCCGGGTTTCTACCGAGCATGAATCCCAAATCCCTGCTCGGGCGATCATTGCCTGCGTCAGCATCGCCCTGTTTATTCTATTCCTTGTTATCAGCATTAACCCCGATGGTGCGCTGTTAAAGGTGATTCAGGCGGTAGTATTGGGACTGATTGGCCAGGGCGGTTTTTATATCTCCATTCCGGCACTGCTGTACCTGTTTGTCATTCAGACGTTTGGTAGAAAAGGCGGCGCTACCATGCGAAGTGTGTGCCTTCTTCTCTTTATTCTGTCCTTTGGCTCCATTTATCATCTCGCGGTTCAGAACAGCGAGCTTGCCGGGGGCTTTGCCGTCATTCCGGATCTCTATAACGGAGGCGCGAAAGGAATCTCTGGAGGCGTGATCTGCGGCGGATTTGCGCTGCTGTTGCGGTGGGCATTTGGAAAAACCATATCCTACATTCTTTTGGGGATTCTAGGGACTTTGACACTTCTGGGATCCATGCAAATTACGGTGCCCAGTATGATCCGTGCTATTGCCAATCGCCCGAGGGACGACTGGCAGGAGGAGCCGGAGGACGATACTTACATGGAACCGGCAGCTGTTGTGGTAAACCATATTGCCAGTAAACAAATCGAGCATAAACGCCAGAAGCGGGATAAGGCTGCCGCGGCGCTTATTCAGGAACCTGCTGATAAACCCCAGCGTTCCGGAGGAAAGGAACAAGAAAAGAAAGCCATCACTCCGGAGATCCAAATCGGCGGAACCCCTGCCAATGCCGCCGCAGTCATGAACACCATTGACTTGGATATCGAAGCGCCGCTTGTCCCCATTGAGGACAGGGCAGGGGAGAGGGGGAAGACTGCTGGTACTTCCGGTGTTCCGGTGGAAGCGGATGAATCCTCCTTCTTTGAGGAGATTCCCCAAACCATGCCGGAACTGGATCAGGATCATTCCGCTGATATCGTTCCACTGGAGTCTGCCAAGGTTCCGGTTCGGAAAGCATCAAAGCGAAGCGATCCGGAAGGGAAGAGCAAGGAAATCGTCACTGCCAAGGATGCATCAGCATCTGCGAAGCAGGTTGCCCGGGAGATTCAGGAAACCCAGTCGTCGTCCCCTGTTTCCTACTGCTTTCCGCCCATTGATTTGCTCCGGATCCCACCCAGAATGAACGCCGACGGGACGGAAGAGATGCGGGATAATTCCCGACGGCTCAATGAGACCCTTGCCAGCTTTAAAATAGATGCTCATATTATCAACGTGACCCGCGGCCCCAGCGTCACCCGATATGAAGTAGAGCTGGACAAAGGCGTGCGGCTGAATAAGTTGACCGGCTGTGCCGATGACATTGCCCTGAGTTTGGGTGCTTCCGGTGTTCGGATCGCCGCCGTTCCGGGGAAGATCTCCATTGTTGGCATTGAGGTTCCCAACCGTTCCGTTACCACTGTGTCCCTTCGGGAGGTGATCGATTCTCCTGAATTTTCCAGAGCAAAATCCAAGTCTTCCTTTGCTGTTGGTAAGGACATTAGTGGTTCCGCGATTGTTGGTAATATTTCCAAAATGCCCCACATGCTGATTGCCGGTACTACCGGTTCCGGTAAGTCGGTGTGCATGAACTCCATCATCATCAGTCTTCTTTATAAAGCTAGCCCTGACGATATCAAGCTGATTATGGTGGATCCGAAAATGGTGGAGTTGGGGATCTATAACGGCATTCCCCATTTGCTGATCCCTGTAGTGACGGATCCTAAAAAGGCTGCTGGATCCCTTCAGTGGGCGGTTACTGAAATGCTCCGCCGGTATAAGCTGATGTCAGATGTAGGCGTCCGGGATCTGGAGTCCTACAACAGCATTGCCCTTTCCGAGGAAGGCGGACAGAAGCTTCCCACCATCGTTATTATCATCGATGAGCTTGCGGATTTGATGCTGGTTGCCGCCAAGGAAGTGGAGGATTCCATCTGCCGGATCGCTCAGATGGGCCGTGCCGCCGGGATGCACCTGATCATTGCCACCCAGCGTCCCTCTGCAGATGTCATTACAGGACTTATGAAGGCAAATATCCCCTCCCGAATCGCCTTCTCTGTTGCCTCTGCCATGGAATCCCGAATCATTCTGGATACCCAGGGTGCGGAAAAGCTGGTGGGCAAGGGTGATATGCTGTTCGCGCCAATTGGTATCGGCAAACCTCTCCGGGTACAGGGCTGCTTTGTCACCGACGGTGAGGTAGAAGCGGTCTCCAGCTATGTGAAGGAGCACTATATTGCTGACTACAACCAGCAGGTGCTGGACGAAATTGAGAAGAAAGCCCAGCAAGCCGGCAAAGGAAAACCTGCCACAGCAGATGTTGAACCAATGGACGAGGAACTGGATGGGGACGAGATGCTTCCAGCAGCTGTGGATGTGATTCTGGAAACCGGTCAGGCATCCGTCTCTATGCTCCAGCGTCGGCTGAAGTTGGGCTATGCCCGGGCAGCAAGAATTGTGGACGAAATGGAGGAAAAGGGGATTGTAGGGCCATTCCAGGGTTCCAAGCCCCGGGAAATTCTGATCACCAAGGAGCAGTGGGCAGCCGCAAAGGGCGATCAGCAGATGGATTTTTCGGATTTGGAGGATTAATCGTCTATTACGGGTGATACCCGTTTAGAACCAGCCGCATTGCGGCAAAAATAAAATGCATCCCATCCGGGTATCCGGAGGGACAGCAAGGAGGAAAACAAATTGAAAAACGCAAACGTAAAACGGATGACCGGGATTGCCATCCTAGCCGCACTGGTAGTTGTTATGCAGCTTCTTAGCGGCGTGATTCCCCCTGTGGGCGGATTTTCCATTTCTTTGGTTCTGATTCCCATTGTACTTGGCGCAGCTACCTATGGCCCCGCTGCCGGTGCCTTTCTGGGCGGAGTCTTCGGCGTGATTGTGTTCATCAACTGCGTCACTGGCGCGGATCCTGGCGGCCACATGGTATTTGAGGCTGGCTCTGTCCTTTGTTTTATTGTTATTATGGGAAAAGGAATTCTTGCCGGGCTGTGCTCTGGGCTGGTGTATCGGGCAATGAAGATTTCCAACCTTCCCGGTTATGCGGCAATGCTTTGCGCCGCTATTATTTGCCCCGTGGTCAATACAGGCACATTCATTGTATGTATGTTGTGCTTCTTTAAGGACATCCTGTCTGCATGGGCAGGCGGTGGCACTCTGATTGTCTACATCTTTTCCGGCCTAATTTTGGCAAACTTTTTTCCAGAGCTGATTATCAATATTGTGTTCAGTCCCGCCAGTGAGCGGATCATCAAAATCGTCAGGAAATAATACAGAATCCTTTCTCTGCCGGAGGCAAAATTGCCTCCGGCATTTTTATGGCATGCGAGACTCACCGCCGGCATAGTCTGTCCTAGGAGTGATGTCAAATGAAATGCGTGTGGGATCCCGTTCTATCTGTTCTCCCCCCTTGGCTGAGAAGCGAAGTGGACAGGCAGGGCAGAGATGACCTCCTGGAACTGCGGCTTCGTCTGGACGCCCTTCCGGAATTGGTTTATTTGGGGGGAAGCCGATGGGCTGGGCGAAAAGTCACAAAAGATGACCTAAGTTTCTGCGTCAATACCGCATGCCGCTATTCCCCCTGGACAGCCGCTTCCTCTGCCTCCGGGTTTTTGACCATTCAAGGGGGGCACCGAATTGGGCTGTGCGGAGAGGCGGTCTGTAAAAACGGAGAGGTGACAGGCTTTCGGGAAATGCATTCCCTCTGTATTCGTATTGCCCGGGACATTACCGGAGGAGCGGCCAGGATTGCCGAGAAGAACCGTTCCTTGCTGATTCTGGGGGCGCCCGGCTGGGGAAAAACTACACTTTTGCGGGACTATTCCCGAAAGATTGCCCAGGAGCATACTGTTACCGTGATCGACGAACGGAAAGAATTGTTTCCTCCCGGTTTTGAACGGGGAAAGCGGATGGATGTTCTGTTCGGATGCCCAAAACGGGAGGGAATTGAAATGGCACTCCGTACCATGGGGCCGGAGTACATAGCGGTGGATGAAATCACGGCAGGGGAGGACTGTGATGCCATAACCCGAGCATCCGGGTGCGGTGTACGGCTGATCGCAACCGCCCACGCCGGATCTTTACAGGATTTTCGCCGAAACACAGTTTATCGCAATTTACTGGATGCAGAGGTTTTTGAAGCAGCTGTCATTCTTCGGAAGGACAGGTCATTTCGGGAGGAGCGAATTGTACAATGAGCGAAAAATGGCTGGGAGCGATTTTTATTATTGGAAGCTGCGGAGGTTTTGGATTCTCTTTGGCGTCAGACTATCGGAAAAACGAGCGGGCACTTCGTCAGCTGCTGCGGGCGCTTAGCTATATGGAGTGTGAACTGCAATACCACCTGACACCGCTTCCGGAGCTGTGCCGTCAGGCGGCGGGGGAAACAAGCGGAATTGTTCAGGATATCTTTCGTCGCTTGGGCAGAGAACTGGATCACCAGACCTCGCCAGATGTGGAAATATGTATGAAGGCCGTTCTGCAGAACACGACCTCCATTCCAAAAACGGTCAAAAGGCATTTTAAAATCTTGGGGAAAACCTTAGGGCGGTTCGATCTTCCGGGACAGCTCAAAGGATTGGAGGAAGCACAGGCTTCCTGCAAACGGGAACTGGACGCAATGAAAGCAAATCAGCGCGATACGCTGAAAAGCTATCAGGTTCTTGGCCTGTGTGCCGGTGCGGCGCTGGCAATCCTGTTTATTTAATTATGGAAATTGATCTGATTTTTAAAATTGCCGCCATCGGCATTATTGTTTCGATTCTCAACCAGGTTCTGTCCCGGTCAGGCAGAGAGGAGCAGGCTACGATGACAAGTCTTGCCGGGCTGGTGGTGGTCCTGATGATGCTTGCCCAAAAAATAGCCGATCTGTTTGATCTGGTAAAGACCTTATTTCAATTCTGATGACTCTTTTTATAAAGGCAGCCGCATTGGCAATGGTTTCCGCCATACTCTGCATGGTGGTTGGAAAGCAGGAAAAGGACTTCGGTCTTCTGATATCCATAGCGGCGTGCACCATGATCGTGGCGGCTGCAAGCACATACCTGGAACCGGTTTTCGCATTCATTCAGAGGTTGGAAGGTCTTGGAAATCTAGAAGGCGATATGCTGAAAATCTTGACCCGGGTGCTTGGCATTGGGATCCTTTCCGAAATCGCGTCCATGGTCTGTGCAGACGCGGGAAATGCCACGCTGTCAAAAACCATTCAACTCCTGGGAAGCGCCGTGATCCTGTACCTGTCAATACCAATGTTCACGTCTCTGATCGATATGGTCGAGGAGATTTTAGGAGCAATATGAGAAGAGTTACCACTGCGATAATCCTACTGATGCTGATTATCCTGGCAGTTCCAGTGAACGCGTCTGGCCTGGAAGCGCCGGAACCGCCGGATTCCGCAAACCCGTGGATGCCAAGTCAGACGGAGAGCTTTGGAAAAGGTCTGCTGGAAATGATTCAGAAGGGAATCAGCAAAATCTATCCGGATATAAAGGAGGCAGCTGCAATCGCGGTTACGGTAATTGCCTGCGCATTGCTGGTTTCCATGCTGACCGCCGCTTCCGATCAAATAAAGACGGCTGCAAATCTGGCAGCCATTACAGCCGTCTCTGCGGCATTGTTCCTTAGCACCAACGCAATGATCCGTCTGGGAGCGGATACGGTCCGTCAAATCAGTGAATATGGAAAACTGCTTCTTCCGGTCATGGCAGCGGCGATGGCCGCTCATGGAGGCATCAGCAGCGCCACAGTCCTCTATACCGGTACGGCAGCCTTTGACGCCGTTATATGCACAGTACTTTCCAAAGTATTGACACCTATGATTTACGGCTTTTTGGCGCTGTCCGTCGCTGACAGTGTTATGGGGCATCATACACTGAAAAAAATGAAAGAACTGCTAAAAAACGGAATTACCTGGTTCCTGAAAACGTGCATCACCGTATTTATCTCCTATATGGGAATCACTGGCGTGATTAGCGGGACAACGGATGCAGCTGCGCTGAAAGCTGCAAAGACCGCGATTTCCACAGCTGTACCGGTGGTAGGCGGGATTTTGTCTGGAGCCTCCGAAGCGGTGCTGGTGGGAGCACAGCTTGCGAAGAATGCTGCCGGAGTATACGGTATTTTTGCCCTGCTGGCAATTTTTTTGGAGCCGTTTCTAAAAACCGGCATTCACTATTTGATTCTGAAGCTTGCCGCAGCGGTGTGCGGGATTCTGGACGCGAAATCGGTCTCTGACTTGGTAGGGGACTATTCCAGCGCAATGGGATTTGTCTTAGGCATGACCGGATCGGTGTGCCTACTGCAGCTTGTCAGCACGGTTTGCTTCATGAAAGGAATGGGTTAACGTGGCGCGATATATCATCTCCGTAGTTTGCGCGGCGCTGATTTGCGGGATTCTGACCGGATTTATGAAGGACTGCGGGGTAAAGAAACTGCTAAAGCTTTTATGCGGCATTTTTCTTACATTTACAGTCATTCGCCCGATTGCAGACATCACGATTCCGGAACTGCCGGATTTTGGACAATTCTATGAGGAGGCAGAGGCGGCAGCTCAGAAGGGAAAAAGAATTACTGACGATGCCATCGCAGATATCATAACTGCCCGGTCTGAAGCATATATCTTGGACAAAGCCAAAGCGATGGAGGTGTTTCTTACGGCAGAGGTAGCCACGTCGTCCGTGGACGGTTTCCCGGTTCCGGAGTCTGTGGTTCTGGAAGGGGAAATATCTTCGGAGAAAAAGGGCATGCTCTCTCAGATCATAGCGGATGAATTGGGAATACCAAAGGAGAATCAAGTATGGACCGGAGGGAACTCATCGGAAAAATAACGGAGTTTTTAAAAAAATACAGAATCGCCGTTCTTGTCCTTCTGGCAGGAATTTTCCTGATGGCGCTGCCGGAGCGGACAGAAAAAGAGTCGGTTCAGCCCCAAACGGAAGAATCGATTACGGAAACGCCGGATACCCTCCAAAATTCTTTAGAGAAAATCCTGTGCCAGATCGAAGGGGCAGGGAAGGTTCAGGTTTTACTGACAGAAGCGGAGGGAGAAAAGACACTGTACCAGACAGACAATGATACCGACGTGGCAGATGGCGCCCGCAGACAGCAGCAAAAGACTGTGATTGTCACGGATGCCAATCGGGAAGAAGGAGGACTCATCCGGCAGATCAATCCGCCAACGTATCTTGGTGCCGTCGTGCTGTGTCAGGGGGCGGATCGCGCCGCGGTACGGCTGGCAATCGTGGAGGCGGTCGCCAGCGCGACAGGGCTGACTTCCGATAAAATCACCGTATTAAAAATGAAGTGAATGGAGGCACATCTATGAAGGTATGGAAGAAAAATCTGGTGGCTGCGGCTGTTCTGGTAACAGTATGCGCCGGGATCTACGTAAACTGGCTGTACACCGAGGAGAAAACACAGGAAACCTTGGTGGATACTCTGGACTATGAAAAAGTAATGTCCGATGATCTGCTGATGCTCAGCGACGATATGGCAGCGATTACCAGCGGGGAAGACCTCAGCACCACATCCACTGACTATTTTGCGGCAGTGCGCCTGTCCCGCCAGCAGGCCAGAGACAACGCGGTAAATCTACTACAGGAAGCTATGGCATACAACGTGGATGAAAAAACAGCGGAATCAGCGGTGGAGCTGGAAGACATCGTCCAGACTGCCCTCAGTGAAGCCCAGATCGAAAGCCTGATCATCGCCAAGGGCTATGCTGACTGCGTAGCCTATATGACCTCAGAAGGGATCTCCGTGGCGGTTTCCTCACCGGAGGGTGGCTTGCAGCAGGAGGACGTTGCGGTGATCGCCGATATTGTTATGAGTCAGTCCGACTACACTCTGGAAACAATCCGGGTGGTTGAGGTTCAATAGAGATCCTTACAGCGGGAGCACACGCGCAATGTCTCCGGTGCATACACATAGGCAGTCCAGTCTACGCTTGCATACAGCTGAAGAAGCTCTGTCTCGATGCAGGCTGTTCTGAACCGATACAGCCATGTACGCCAAATTGAACTTGCAACAGATAACGCTCCCAAAACTGTGGGATTTTACAAATCAATGGGTTTCCGGGAGATGTCAGAACTCGGCTGCTGCGGTTTTATGCGGATTCAATAGACAATACAAATTGGCAGGGGGCGTTCAGATAATTTCCCACGTTTGACGCCTGTGCTATAGCGATATTGAGAAATTAGAAGAATCGCTATTGATATTATAGAAAATATGTTCTATAATAAAGCTAACCAAAGTTCGGAGCAAAGAAGTTCTGAACGTTTACATGGAGGATAACTATGAAGGATTCGTATTATAAGCCGTGCAGGGAACTGGATATCTGTGATGATTTGATTGAACGGTATTTTGAAAAGGATGACTACGCAAAAAAGCGCTGCGCAGAACTGGGCATCGCCATCAATGAAAAATAATTGATGTTTGTTTACAATACTTACGGAACCCGGAGGAATTATCCAGGGTTCCATTTTTGGTGCGTAACCACTGAAGAGGGGAACCCCCAGATTACCCTGGGCGAAAGGATCATCTTTAAGCAAAACGAACGCAACAAAATAACATAGCTTTTGTTGCGTTCGGCGGGTATATCGGAAGCGTCGCCGAAGGGGTTTGTCAGGTGCGGGAAAATGGTTTATGCCTGGTGAGCCTCTTCCCCTTTATTTCTGGGGAGTGTCTGGTATCAAGAAAGGAAAAATTTGGTCAAGTTGACAATTTTCGGATTGTGAACTAGAGCCGGATTCCCTTGCCGTGGGGCGGGGAATCCGGCCCACGGCAAGGGAAGAGAGATTGCCGAAAAGTCAGGATCACAGGCTACACAAAAAGAATCGGGAGAAGTAGACTTCTCCCGATTCCCTGGTACACCTTGGACGCCCCGAAGGGTGGCCCCCGAAGGGGCGGCATAACTCCGCGTGAGTAATATAGCATAGATCGCTTGTTTTGTCAAGAAAAAAATTCCCGAACCCCCGAAGGGGCTCGGGAATGCGGGAGATCAGAACGGGAGAAGATCCAGGTATTCCAGGATTAGATCGTTGAGGCCGATTGTATTAACAACCGCTTCCGCGATATCGGCATAGTCGATTCGGGCCGCTACTTCCTCTCTAATGGCGTTGTACAGTTCGTCTTCATCGATCATGCTGTCAACCATGTCGGTGATCACGTCTCTCATGCTTCCCATGTCTTTCATTGTGTTTTCTCCTTTGTTTTTTAAGCTCCCTTGTCGGGGCACCAAGTCAATATCGCCGGGGGCGAAAGCTGTCAAGGCCGCGTAGCGCCGTAGGGAAGCCTTGACAGGTTTTGCCGCCGGTGATATGCTGGGAGGTGCCAGACAGTACGGTGTTTAAAGATCCCCCGTCCCCCCGCAGGGGCCGGCATAACTCCGCGCCCCCCGTGAGCCCCCAGCGGGGGCGGCGGGGCGGGGGGGAGCAGGGGAGAACCAAGGAAGACAGACAGGAAGCAGAAAACGCACAGCGGGAGACGGGAACTTTCGTCCCGCCGCAGCGGCGTTCCCCGCAGCGCGGCCAGGGCCGCGCGAGGAGCCGCGCAAAGCGCGGCAAAAGCCCCGGGGGCCGGGGCCAGAAAAAAGCGGCCCGCAGGGCCGCGCTGGCCCCCGGGGCTGGAGCCAGCCGCCCGAACCCGTAGGGCGGTCAGGGGGGGGCCCCGGCGGGGCCACGGGACGCGCAGAGGCGAGCCGGAGCGTAGCAAGGGCGACCAGAGCGAAAGCGACGGGAGCCCGCAGCGTAGCGGATGGCGAGCCCAAGCGGGCCGGGGCCAGCGAGACCCCGCGGAGCCGCGCTAGCGGCGCACAAGGGGCGAGCGCGAGAGCCGGGGGGGCCACTGCCCGGGGCGTGCTGGCGGGTGCGCCGCGCCCGGAGCGGACGCGCGACGGGGCAGGGGCCCCGGCGCAAGTGCGGACGCGGAGTGGCGCAAAAAGGCGGCGGGGTGTGCCCGTAGGGCACAGCGACGGCAGGAGCGGCCCCACCGCCGGCGCACATTCCACAGAGAGTCCGTGCGCTTCGAGCGCACGGACATCCGGGCGGGGTACGGGCCGCGCTGGCATAAGCCAGCGGGGGCCGGGAGCCCCCACCCGGGCCCCACGGAGCTTATATCATGTGCCCATCTGGGCACATGATATAAGCGGGAGGTTTCGCACCTGGGAGCGTCCCCGTAGGCGGCTGATCGCGCCCGATCTCCCGCGAGGGCGCGGCCAGCCGCCGCAGGGGTCGCGGATGGCGATGCGCTGGCACCACTTTCCGGGGAAGCGGACTAGAGCCCGTATGCAGCCGCCGATTAGCGCACGGAGGTGCGCGTATCGGCGGCGGAATTCGGGCGACCAATGACAGACCACGGAGCGATGCGCGGCCCGTTTAGGGCCGCGCGAGCGGGTAGCGATGCGCGGCCCGTTCAGGGCCGCGCGAGCG
>CAZCLX010000007.1:0-8462 GCA_964499615.1 uncultured Oscillospiraceae bacterium | reverse complement strand
AGGGCCGCGCGAGCGGGTAGCGATGCGCGGCCCGTTCAGGGCCGCGCGAGCGAGCCGGGAACGATTCGCCGTCTGACCAGATTTCAGATACCTTCCTATACTTGATACTAGGACATTATATCGTCACCCCGAAGAATGATGAGAGAATGTCCATTTCAAAACAGTCCCATTTATGGGGCTGCCGAAAATGATCTTTTCCATAATGCGATTGTATATTCTTATCCGGGAGGATATACCGATATACTGTGCTCCACTTCCCAGGACTTCCACCCGGAAGGATGGGAAGAACGGGAGCAGACCCGCTCGCGGGTCGCTCCCGCTCCACGGGAAAAGGGCGCGGTTTCGGATGGAGATAATATGCTCCGGTCTATGCGCAGGGCCAGGGCCAAAGTACGCCGGTTGGCTCTGGCCAATGATTTCAAGTGGTTTGTCACTCTGACACTGGATAAAGAAAAAGTGGATCGCTATAATCCGAAAGAAATTCAGAAGAAACTTCACACCTGGCTGGATAACAATGTCCGCCGACGTGGCTTGCGGTATGTCCTTGTGCCGGAACTGCACAAGGATGGTGCTTTCCATTTTCACGGGTTTTTCAATGACGTGTTGGAAGCTGTGGACAGTGGGCACAAGACTACCTGTGGAAAACCTGTGTATAATCTGCCCAGGTGGTCTTTGGGGTTTTCTACCGCAATTGAACTTTATGGGGAATACGGGTCTGCGGTTGCCTATGTATGCAAATACATAGGCAAGCAGGACGGGCGGAGAATCATGGGCCGCTGGTACTTTTCGGGCGGTGACTTGAAGGAGCCCGAAAAGGTGTACACCGACTTGGATTACAGAGGACTACAAGAGGATTTCCCGGGGGAGTTCGTAGAACTCCCGCTCCCGGGAAAGTCTCTGCTGGTAATTCATACAAAGGAGGAACACGAAAACGGAAAAAACAGGAATCTGTGAAGGGTTCGTAACAAGGGTTATTGTTACGGCTGGGGAAATCTGCCCCATCTGGGGAGATGATTGCGACGACGATTGCCCAAACTGGACAGAAGAATGGGAAGGAGATGAAAAAGAAAATGGATAGGCAGGGACGCTATTCAACACTTATGAAAGTTCTTGGGGATGAGGGGCTAGCCACTGTGGATGAATCCGGGGTGCATATGCCTGACCCTGTGCTACATCTTGGCTGCGTCTGTGTGGCTACCTTTACGGCGTTCCGGGGTGGAAAACTCAATCCGAATATGCGGGAAATCTTTGAGACTGTCGGCAATCAGTTTGGTATGTCGGGCAATGCTGTTTATGATGAAATCGCTCAGGATTTACGGGACTGTAATTGCTGGCTGCCTGTTCCGTCTGTAGTCTGGTATCTGATAGGGAGGTGGGACGCGCTGAATGAAAACAGAATATATTTTGCAAAAAGAAGTCGATCTGATTCTGGCCGCATTGACTCCGGAAAATA
Source organism: uncultured Oscillospiraceae bacterium (assembly GCA_964499615.1). Taxonomy (GTDB): domain Bacteria; phylum Bacillota; class Clostridia; order Oscillospirales; family Oscillospiraceae; genus Faecousia. The sequence continues at coordinate 7,009 of CAZCLX010000007.1, read as the reverse complement.
GACTGGTGATGCGGGTTGCACTACATACCGGGTTGAGAATCGGGGACGTGCTGTCGCTCCGGACAGAGCAGCTTGCACCACACTTTTGGGTAACAGAAGCGAAAACCGGAAAGAGAAAACAGGTGGGTTTACCGGAACCGCTGCTAAGTGACCTCCGGAAAAACGCCGGGAAAATCTGGGTTTTTCCGGGGAGAGACCCCCGGAAGCATCGGACACGGCAAGCAGTTTGGAAGGACGTGAAACGGGCGGCACGAGCGTTCCGGTTCCCGCAGAATATCGCACCGCACAGTATCCGGAAGGTCTATGCCGTGGATCTGTTGCAAAAGTATGGCGATATTCGCCGGGTTCAAAAGGCTTTGAACCACAGCAGCGAAAGTGTGACGCTGATTTATGCCTTGGCGGATATGCAGCTACAGGCGAAATTTCGTAAACGTAGGAAGGCCAGCGGCGGAAAAAGCAGTTGACAAGCCGCTTGTTTTCCTGTATCATAATTTCATTCAGACGCAGAAAGGAGACAGGGGTGGCCGAACGACACAAAAGCGCCTATTTTGTTGCGACTGTAACGAAGTCGCTTGCCGACGGGCGAAGCCCAGTGGCAAGCGGGTGAGAGAGGGGTTCAGAGGGCGAATACCGCCCTTGATTTTTCTGAGCCCTCTGAACGCAACAAAATAAAAATTTTGTTGCGTTCAGAGCTAATATGTGCTATAATATCTACATCAGCAGGTTTCTTCGGCAGGCGCTGAGACTTCCTCTAGATTCAGAAAATTTCGAATATCACTTTTTGCAGCATCCGAATCAAGGATGTCTCCCGCAATACTCGATTTACCGTAGTACTTGGCACTTAAAAATAAAATCTCCGGTTCGCCATTGGTGTGCTGGCGCATGGCTTCTATAAAATTATCCCTGCCGGTATTACTTACAACGATGAACCGTTTTGGTACACGCAGATATGCGTCCAGTCTTTCTTCGTGATTTTGAAAAAAGCATTGACTTCTTTCATTGAAAATGAAAAAATGCGCACACGGATAATCGCAGTAATTTGGCAAAACAAAATAAGTCCTGTCACTTGCGCAGATTTCATCCAGCAGTTTGTATTCCATATCATCAAAGTATGGACATCCCTGGTTATTCGCGAAGCATTCGCATTGACAGTCTCCGCACGGATGAATTGAAAAATCGCTAAATCGATATTTTTTTGCCGAATCACCGCATAACACGTGGACGTATTCGCTGATTTGTTCACAGTTCCCACCGCTTCTTGAACTAAATGAAACAATAATAGCTTTATTTCCCATCAATTACACCCGCTTTTATAATTTTTTACATTTAACAGGAGGATTATACAATGCAGCGCTATCAAGATTGTCCCCAGATTCTGAGGGATTTCCTGACTTATCATGAAAACATCATGGCCCAGTCGCAACTAACCATATCTGAATACTATTTGGATTTGCGTATGTTCTTGCGCTTTATGAAGCTTATGCGCAATGACATGCCAATGAACACTCGGCTGGAGGATATTGACATCAAGGATCTCACCATTGATTTCATCCAAACAATTGATACTTCGGACGTTTTTGATTTTCTATCTTATTTGGCCAACGATCGCGCCATCAATCCGGACTCAGCAACACCGGACTATGGACTAGCCCCGGCGGCAAGAGCCAGAAAGCTATCCTCCATCAAATCCTTCTATAAATATCTTACCACAAAGACGAAGCAATTGCAAGAAAATCCTGTGGCGGAATTGGAATATCCCAAGTTAAAGAAAAGTCTTCCAAAATATCTTACTTTGGAGCAATCCTCTGCCCTGCTGAAATCTGTTTCCGGCGTCAATGAAAAGCGGGACTACGCGATACTGATGCTGTTTCTAAACTGCGGGATTCGCCGAAGCGAGTTGGTTGGCTTGAATTTGACGGATGTGTATGAAGATCGGATCCGTGTGGTCGGCAAAGGCAATAAGGAGAGGATCGTCTATTTCGGGACGGCATGCAGAAAAGCCATCGACGCATATCTGGTGGAGCGAAACCAAAAGGTTCTGACCGACAACAGAGCACTGTTTGGTTCTCGGGACGGCAATCGGATCAGCGTTACCGCTGTCCACCGTCTTGTGAAAAAGGCGCTGATGCAGGCTGGGCTGGATTCCACCCAATTCTCTGCCCATAAACTCCGCCATACTGCTGCGACCATGATGCTCTCCGGAGGTGTGGATGTTCGAACAGTGCAAGAGGTTTTGGGACATGAAAACCTGAATACAACGCAAATTTACACCCATATTGAAAACACAGAACTGAAGGTTGCGGCAGAAGCAAATCCTCTTTCGAAACTTGATTTCTCGGAATAAATATGATAAAATGCCATATGCAACCAAAAGTTGACAATATAATTTCAGAAATGATGTGATAATATGTCCATCGGAGAAAGAATTGCCCAGCTGCGGAAAGATGCTTCCTTGTCCCAAGGGCAGCTTGCGGAGAGCCTTGGTGTATCCCGTCAAGCGGTCAGCAAGTGGGAAAACGATCTTTCCAGCCCGGATACCCTAAATTTGATCCGGCTGGCAGATGTGCTGAATTCCGAGGTGGAATATATTGCCACAGGTCGAAAACCTATCTATGAGCATCCGATTGTGGTTAACTTGGTAAAGAAAGCAGAAGTATCCCCAGTAAAGGAAATGGAAAAAGTTGTAGAAAAACCGGCAGTGGTCCCCTCCCCTCCCCAGACAATCATTCGCCGGGTGATTCGAACGCGCTATGTCAGAAATCCGGTGGAATACTGCGCGATTGGTGGGATATGCTTCATCATCGGCTTAGTAATTGGATTGCTGATATAGTTCGCTGCTTGCATTATATGAAAAAACCATCCGACGGTAAGCAAATCTCTGGGCTTGCTATCGGACGGTTTTTCACTACTTATTGATTCCATCCAGAGAGATATATCGGTCTCCATGTCTGATTACTTGGATAATGGCATCTTCCGGCGATTGGATAAATTCGCGGACGGCAGCAATCTTCTCTTCGTCCACATAGAATTGAGAAGGCTTAATCTCTTTTATGGAGACCGTTAAAAGTGGAACCGGCGGAAACCGTGTTATGAGAATACCATCTTCATCATAAAACGTGGTGATATGGGGTGCAAAAAAGTGGCATTCCTCTATGACATCAAGCTCCCTGCCCCGCACGACAGCCTCTTGCTGAGAGAGAATTTCGACTTCATACGGTGCTCCATCCACCAGAAAGAAACCATGCTGGCGCAACACTTTTTGTGGAAATAGGCTGGCCTGATAGGCGTTGATCCATTCGATGTTCACAGTGCGGTCTCTATTGCCTCTCGGATGTTCCGCACCCGATAGACCGTCATCCCCTCCGGGATCTCCAGCTTCTCAGAGCCACCCCTGGGAATGATACATTTCTGGAAGCCGATTCGGGAGGCTTCCATCAGACGCTGGTTCATGTGGGATACCATTCGGATCTCTCCGGTCATGCCCACTTCCCCGATAGCCACCAGATCATCTGGAATTGCCTGATCCCGGTAGGAGGAAGCCACGGAAAGAACGACAGGCAGATCCGCTCCTGGCTCGTCCAGCCGCAGTCCTCCGATGACATTCAGATAGGCATCAAAGAGATTCAGTTTCATTCCCGCCCGTTTTTCCATCACCGCAAGCAGAAGAACAGCACGGTTAAAATCAAATCCGTCTGCTGCCCGTCTGGGCACATTGAAGGTGGTTTTTGTCACCAGCGCCTGCACTTCCGCCAGCAGCGGGCGTGTTCCTTCCATAACGCAGGCAACGCATGTCCCACTGGCCCCTTCTGGGCGCCCTTCCAGAAGCATTTGGGAAGGGTTGGGAACCTCTTTCAGCCCGGTGTCCAGCATCTCAAAGACGCCGATTTCATTGGTGGAACCGAACCGGTTTTTTGCCGCGCGGAGAAGCCGATAGGAGGAGTTGGGATCTCCCTCGAAATACAGCACACAGTCCACCATGTGCTCCAGAACCTTTGGCCCCGCGATATTTCCATCCTTGTTGATATGCCCTACCACAAATATTGTAATGCCCTGGGCTTTACTCAGCTGCATCATGGTCATAGTGCAGTCCTTCACCTGGGATACGCTTCCGGGGGAGGACTCGTTTTCCTCATTGTACAGGGTCTGTATCGAGTCCACGATCAGAATATCCGGCTTTAACTCCTCCGTGGCCTCCACAATGTCAGACAGACGGGTTTCTGACAGTATAAACAGGCCTTCTGGAACCACTTCAAGGCGATCTGCCCGCAGTTTTAGCTGCCGCTCGCTTTCCTCTCCGGACACATAGAGTACCGTTCTGCCGGCGCAGAGACTGCCGCAGATCTGGAGCAGCAGTGTGGATTTGCCGATGCCGGGTGCGCCGCCTACCAGGACCAAGGATCCCGCTACCGCGCCGCCCCCCAGCACCCGATCCAGCTCTGCCATTCCCGTGGAGAATCGAATTTCTCCGCCGGAGGTCACTTCCCGGATAGGCAGTGGCTTGCGGCTGAATCCAACCGGTGCGGGTTTGGCTCTTCCCACTGGAGCCGGCTTCTCGACCCGCTCCTCAATGGTATTCCAAGCCCCGCAAGCGGGACATTTCCCCTGCCACCTGGGAAGCTCGTTGCCACAATTTGTGCAATAGAAAACGGTTTTTGTCTTTGCCATCGTGATGCGCTCCTTTTTGGGATCATCTACCTTTTTCCTGCATTATACCAATAATTTCCTCTTCGGTCAAGCGTCCGCAAGGTAACATCCAACGGAAGTCGCGATCACGCAGGCAAGCTTTTTCTGATATTCCGGGCAACTCAGCAGCGATTCTTCCTCCGGGTTGCTTAGGAAACCGCATTCGATCAGCGCACCTGGACATTCGATCTTGTCCAGGAGGTAAATACCAGACCCCTTTTTTACCTGCCGCCGGCTGCCGGGGTTCAGAGAAGAAATCAGCTGGCTTTGCAAAAGCTTTGCCAGATCCAGGCTTCCATCACTTTCACCGTAAAATACCTGCGCACCGGAGTATTGGCTTTCCGGAAAATAATTCTGATGGATACTAATGACGACTGCGTTTTGTGTGGAATTTGCGATACGAACCCGTTCCTTCAGATCGGATATTTTCTTTTGTGCAATGGTATCCCCTTTCGTGTATATGGACGTATCTGTCCGACGGATCATCACCGTGTCATAGCCCAGAAGATGGCACAGATCCTCCAGCCGAAGGGCAATCTCCAGGTTGTACAGACTCTCCAGTTTGCCAGTGCAGGAGGTGGTTCCCCCATCTTCTCCTCCGTGTCCCGCATCAATAATGATCGTATGCTCCCGTTCCATAGGAAGATTTTCCGAAATAACCGTAACTGTCCGGCTGCCAAGCGCTGTCCCGACCAGAAACAGTGCAATCACCAGGATATAGCATAGGGTAACGTTCAGCACTTTCCGATTGCTCTTCACCATCCACTCACCTCACTCATTTCTATGCCCTGCTTCCCCCTTCCATGAACACCCGGGGAAAAATTGCATAGAATGACTTGGAATGACAATTCCAACCAGAATTCAAGGAGGTAAGCGAATTGGAGAAGAAAAATAACGAGCAGGATTACCGCTACGGCAGACTGCCTGCAATGGCGCCGCTGGCAAATCCCTATGTCCCCTTTCAGCTGGAGAATCCGCCGAAGTATGAGGCCCGGAAAGGATTAGTCCGAGGTACTTTGTACCCCGGACTGGATCTGCCATTTATGGGAATGGTGAATCAAAATGAGCTGCCTGTGACACCGCTTTCGGAGATTCAGGCGCTGGCATTTGCGATCCAGGAGTTGGCACTCTACCTGGACACCCATCGTGACGACCAGGATGCGCTGGAACTTTACCGCAAGTATCAGGAGATGTTCCAGAACTGCAAAAAGGAGTTTGTGAAAACAAATGGGCCGCTGAACCACGCAAGCATCACTCAGGGTGACCGCTATCAATGGCTGGACGATCCGTGGCCCTGGGAATACTGCGGAAATAAGGAGGCGTAATCATGTTTCAGTATAACAAGAACCTACAGTATCCGGTAAAAATTGCCAATCCAAATCCGCAGCTTGCCAGGATCATCATCACTCAGTACGGCGGGCCAGACGGCGAACTGGGGGCCAGCCTGCGGTACCTCTCTCAGCGATATTCCATGCCATTCGATGAACTGAAGGGGTTACTCACCGACATCGGTACCGAAGAACTGGGACACTTGGAAATGATCGGCGCCATTGTTCATCAATTGACCCGAAACTTAAAGGACGGACAGTACCGTGACCCCGCCTTTGCCCCTTATTTCGTGGATCACACCACAGGTGTCTATCCCACTTCCGCCGCCGGTACCCCCTGGTCAGCGGCAACCATCCAGGTCACAGGCGATCCCATCACTGATCTGACGGAGGATCTTGCGGCAGAGCAGAAAGCAAGAACCACCTATGACAATATTCTCCGGCTCAGTGACGATCCGGATGTTAACAACGCAATCAAATTCCTCCGGGAACGGGAAGTTGTCCATTTCCAGAGATTCGGTGAAGCCATCCAGCTCCTGCGTGAAAAACTCAACCAGAAAAATGTGTACTATATGAACCCGGCAATCGATATGTAACAGGTGCGGGATCCAGCAGCTCGCAGATCCTCACCAGCATTAAAATCGCGATTATGCCTAACATCACAGAGGGGCGGTCTGACCGCCCCTCGATTTGTGCGCCCGGTGAGCGCACGTTCAAACGGGTGAAAGATCCGAATCCGGCCGGCAGTGGGAAGGGTTAGTCAAAGGCAAGGGTGTCCACCGTGAGGTGGAATCTGAAGAAAGCCGGATTGCAGGGGTTGAAAGGTCCCCTGCTGGACAAACCTCTGGCCTGACGAACAGAAACCATATATAAGGCAGCAGACGAGGGCAAGGCTCCAAATCAAGTCAAAGCCCAGTACGGAATCGTCTGCGGTAAATGGGGCCTGCTGAAAAAGTCTAATTTCTTCGCATGAAGTAAAATTATTGTCAAATCATAGC
>CAZCLX010000006.1:0-38109 GCA_964499615.1 uncultured Oscillospiraceae bacterium | reverse complement strand
GGTTTCATTTTATCCAGAAGACATCGCCTGGCGGCGCTGTCATTTTTGGTATTTTGGAAATAGAAAATACCAAAAAATTCGTCTTATATGATCTTCATATAAAAATGTTCAATCCTTTGGATTTCACATTTTTATTGAATATCAGTATAATTCGATTCCCCCGACCTTTCAGGCCGGGGGAAAATGTGCTATAATATTCAAAACCGCGTTGGATGCGGCGTTTGCCTTTCCCTATGGGAGAGGTGCCTAGCGCGCACGCTGGTCGGAGAGGGTCGCCCTCTCACTCTCGGCCTATGGCCGAGCCAGTTTTCCCAAAGGGAGAGCTTATGCTCAAAAGTGAAGGTTATCGAGTCCTACGGGCAGGAACCGTAAAAAACCAGAAAGGAGGAGAAAACATGAAGGTCACCATTTCCCAGGTGGCGGAGGCCGCCGGGGTCTCTGTATCCACGGTGTCCAAGGTAATGAGCGGCCACTACAGCATTTCCGAAAAAACCGCGGAGCGCGTACGAAAGGTGATGGAGGAACTGAACTACTATCCTAACGCCAGCGCCCAGAGCTTCGCCTCCGGCAATACGAAAACCGTGGTGCTGTTGGTGGAAATGGCGATGGATACCGCCTTTCAAAGCCCCCATATCTTTGAGATCATCGCGGGGCTGGAGGAAGCACTTTGGAAGCGGGGATATCGGCTGGTGCTCCACGGCACCGACAGTACCGCCGCCTGTTCCCTTGCAAAGGAGATCATTTCCCGGAGAAGCGCTGACGGGATCGCGGTTCATGTGGGGCTGATGTCCCATCCGCTGGCGGCGCTGCTGACCCGGTTCCGTTTCCCCCATATCGTTCTGGGAGCGCCGGATTTTGACAGCCAAGTCTGCTGGATCGACAATAACAATACCTATTCCGGAGTGGTGGCATCTTCCTATCTGGTTTCCAGAGGCTACCGAAATCTTGCCTTTATTGGTGGAAAATCCTACGACCTAGGCTCCGCCCATCGGCTCCAGGGGATCCGGCAGGGTCTGGCGGGGCATGGCATGACTTTGGAAGAGGGAAACATCTGGCTGGGGGATTCCACCCGCTCAGAGGGCTACCGCATGACCGGGATCCTCCTGAACCAGAAGCCGCTGCCGGATGCCATCGTTTGTGCCAACAATTACATTGCCCTGGGGTGCGTAGACGCAATTCGGGAGCAGGGGCTGCGAATCCCCCAGGACATTGGCGTGATGACCTTTGACAACTACCCCTTTTCTCAGATTATAGAGCCACAGCTGACGGTAGTGGACATCAATGTCCGGGATATGGGGGCTCAGGCGGGGAAGTTCCTTGTGAATATGATCCGCCACCCCAACACTCAGATTCAGACCTACATTACCACATCCTCGGTGATTTCCCGGCAGTCCACAAAATAGATAAATGGTAAAAAACATCCCGGATGGGCTTGCCCATCCGGGATGCGGTCCATTGGATCAGTCAGTGACATAGGGCAGCAGAGCGATCTGACGGGCACGCTTGATGGCGGTGGTCAGGTCACGCTGATGCTCGGCGCAGGTGCCGGTGGTCCGACGGGGCAGGATCTTGCCGCGCTCAGACAGGTAACGGCGGAGCTTCGCGGTGTCCTTATAATCAATGCTGGTCACTTTATCCACACAGAACGCGCAAACCTTCTTGCGCTTCCGGGGACGCATACGCTGTTCGTTAGCCATGGATATTCCTCCTTCGTAAGTTCTTGTGGAAGTTCCTTAGAAAGGCAGCTGGGCGTCATCGTCCTCCAGCATCGCGAAATCCGACGCGGGAGCGCCTCCGGTGGGGGCGGTATAGCTGCCGTAGCTGGGCGCGGGGTTGGGGGCAGAGTAGCTGCCATAGCTTTGGGCGGGAGCGGCATAAGAATTGCCACCCGCACGGTCATCCCGCTTGCTGTCTCCAAAGTAGACGTTTTCGGCAACGACTTCCGCAGAGCTGCGCTTACCGCCGTCCTTGTCGGTCCAGTTGCGGATCTGAAGTCTGCCGGACACCACGGCCATGCGGCCCTTGGTGAAATACTTGGAAACAAACTCGCCGGTTTGACGCCAGGCTACACAGTCGATCCAGTCGGTTTCCCGCTCGCCGCCATCCTTGGGCGCGAAATCCCGATCCACCGCCAACCTAAAGCTGGTGACGGCGATACCGCTGCCGGTACGCCGCAGCTCCGGATCCCGAGCCAGACGGCCCATGATTACAATGTGGTTGAGCATTTTTACGCCTCCACTGCGGTGGTCAGGCAGCGCATAACGCCGTCGGTGATTTTCATCACACGCTCCAGTTCCGCGGGGAACTCGGGCTTGGCTTCCAGGTTCATAAGAACATAGTAGCCCTCGGGAATGTCGTTGATGGGATAGGCCAGCCGGCGCTTGCCCCACTCCTCAATTCCTGTGAGAGTACCCTCCGCTTCCACCATTGCCTTGAACTTCTCCACAAGTGCCGCGATGCCCTCTTCCCCCTGAGCAGGGTCGATGATGTAGAGCACCTCGTACTTACCGGTGATCTTAGCCATGTTGATTGCACCTCCTTTTGGACTTTTGGCCCCCGACAAACGCCGGGAGCAAGGATTGCCCGCAATGCGGACCGTATTATTCTACCGGAAAAGCCTGGAAAAGTCAAGATTATTTTTGCGTAATTCCGCTTTTTACGCATTTCACGCTGGGAATTCCCTCACCGTAGAGCGTAGTGACCTCACCGCGCCCAAGGACAAGCCACTCTCCACGGAATCTTACAATTTGATTAAATCTGAGAAAAAGTCTTTGCAAAGTGGCGGGAGTGTGGTATACTAAGGGGTGCAAATTGGATTACTGCGCGATTGCGGCGATTCAATATGAAAAATGGAAGTTGAGGACAGAAAATGACTGATTTTTCCAGGGTTTCCGTGGTTCTACCGTCGCTGGATCCGGATGAGAAGCTTGCCGCCGTCATAGACGGCCTTTTGGCTCAGGGCTTTCGTGACATCATCCTTATTAACGACGGAAGCCGCCCGGAACATCTGCACTTTTTTCTAGAGGTGAAGGACGCTCATCCGGAGGTTACCCTGCTGACCCATGAAGCAAACCGGGGCAAGGGCGCCGCGTTGAAGACCGCCTTCCAGTGGTTTCTTCAGAACCGCTCTGAGGGGCTGGGCGTTGTCACCGTGGACGGGGACAACCAGCACCACCCGGAGGATACAGCTGCCTGTGCCGCGCATATGCTGGAAACCGGTCATGTCACCTTGGGCTGCCGGGACTTTAGCCAGCCGGACGTGCCTCCCAGAAGCCGTTTTGGAAACCGTACCACATCATTGGTATTTAAGCTCTTTTGCGGCATGACTATATCCGATACCCAGACCGGTCTGCGAGCCATCCCCAGATCGGCGCTGGAAACCTTCCTCGCTGTCGCCGGGGACCGGTACGAATACGAGACCAACATGCTCCTGGCAATGAAAACCCAGCGGATCCCCTTTGACGAGGTGAAGATACGCACCGTGTACATAGAGGAAAACAAGAGTTCCCATTTTCACGCGGTGAGGGACTCCTGGCGGATCTACAAGCTGATTCTTGCTCATTTCTTCAAATATACTCTCAGCTCCATCCTCTGTGCCGGAGTGGATACCGTGGGTTACAGTCTGTTTTCCTGGCTGCTGGGCAGCATGCTCCACGGCTTTGCCCTCACTGCCGCCGCCGGAGTCATTGCCAGAGCGATTTCCTCTATGCTGAATTTCTATCTCAACAAGGAGCTGGTGTTCCGCTCCAGCGTATCCACCGGGAAAGCCTTCCTGCGGTACTACATGCTTGCCATCCCCCAGATGACAGCGCAGCTTCTGCTGACCCAGGGCTTCTATGCGCTGCTTCACATCAGCGACGGGCAGGGGAGCCTGCGTACCCTGATCTATGTGATCGTGATGGTAATTCTCTATTTTATCGGCTATACGGTCCAGCGCAGCTGGGTCTTTGCAAACAATAACGCTAAAGAATCTGAGAGGTAACAAGTATGAGTGAAAAAAAAGGAAATGCAGTCTCTCCCAGAGGCAAGGCGTCGCCTTCACGGGATAACGTAACGGTGAAGTCCCAGAAGAAAAAGGGCGGTCTGTTTGGAAGGATCGTCCGCCGGTTCTTTCTGCTGCTGTTCACCCTAATCCTGATGGTGGTGATCGGGCTGGTGCTGGTGCTGAACACCATTTTTGATGGTCCTTCTCCTGCTGCCAAAAGCGTTCTGACCATGTCTTTGCTGGAGCCGAGCGCAACCAAGTGGATCCCCGCACTGTTTATCGGGCAAGACGAGGTGGATGAGATCCGATCTTACCAGGGCGTGGAGATGAGCAGCGACGTGACGGATACGTCTCAGGTCGTGATCAGCAAGGGGAACGCCATCACCACGGGAGACGAATGGGCGAATTACCCCGACGGCATTCGCATCGAGGAGTATAAGGGCAAGACATTCAACGCCCACATTATGATTATCCGGGATCCCTCCCGGGTGTATATGGCAATGTCCTCAGAAAACTGGTCCACCTCTGTCCCCGGTACCCGGATCAATGTTCAGATTGAGACGGAGGGCGCGGTGGCTGCTATCAATGCCGGAGCGTTTCTGGATGACGGGACTTCCGGATCGCAGGTCGGCAGTGTGCCCAGCGGTATCGTGTACGCTCAGGGTCAGTTCCGCTCCAATGCTTATCGGGAGTATTTACAGGATTCCGGATTTGCCGGATTTAACCAGGACGATGTGCTGGTCGTAGCAAAATCCATGACGGTGGATCAGGCGAACGAGTTGGGGATCCGGGACGGCTGCGAGTTCGGGCCTGTGCTGATCATGAACGGAGAGGTCAATCAGGAGGCTTACAACAAGGCCTCGGGTTACAATCCCCGGACGGCAATTGGCCAGCGAGCGGACGGCGCGGTGATCTTCCTGTGCATCGACGGACGTCAGGCTGGCTCTATCGGAGGAACCTACGCGGATGCTATTGACATCATGGTGGAATACGGCGCGGTGAATGCCTGCAACATGGACGGAGGTTCTTCTTCCATTATGATGTATCGGGATACCCAGGGCCTGTATGGCGAACCGGGGGAGATCCAGATGATCAACAGTTATTCTCTGCTCCAGGCGGAGCCAAGAAAGATGCCGGACTTCTGGATGGTTCGGCCTGCGGATTGAGGTGATGAGCATGTATCAAGGTAGATTTGAGCCGGGCGTCCAGCGGAATCTGGCGCAGAAGGCACGTTCCGGCAGCGCTCCCGCTCAGGATCGGGCGTCCCAGCCCCAGAGGGCAGCCTCTCAGCAGAGATCTGCCCAGACGACCCGTCAGGCGAAGCCCGTTGCCAAAAAGAAGGGGCCGCGTGTCGGCGGCATGATTTTCTACACGCTGTATTTCCTGATGATCGGCGTATTTGCCGTAGGGATGGTGCTCGCCCTCAGGTGGCTGGATAACTGGCTGGTGGCCTATGAGGCATCCCAACCCACTACCAAGTGCCAGGAGGTTTTTGAAGAGCTTTTCACAAACCCCGACTGGGGCAGCCTCTACGAGCTGTCAGGTGTGGAGGATTCCCTCTACGAAGGCAAGGAACAGTATGTTGCCTATATGACCGAGAAGGTAGGCAACACGGAACTGACCTATCTGGAGACTTCTGCGGGCACCTCCGGAGATAAAAAGTACCTGGTGCAGCTGGGAGATGAAAGCATTGCTTCCTTTACTCTGACCGGTCAGACGGAAAGCATCACCGATATCCCCGACTGGGAACTGGGAGAGGTAGATCTTGTCTTTGACCGGGCAGAAGGATATCTGATCCAGAAGCAGGAGGGGCACACCGCCTACGTCAACGGCGTACCTCTGGATGACAGCTTCACCATCCAGATCGCAACCACCAAAGCGGAGGAATATCTGCCCATCGGTGTTTCCGCAGGCCGCACCTATATCCAGGAAATTGAAGGACTGATGATGCGGCCCACCGTTACCATCAACGATCAGGACGGACAGCCGATGGAAGTGGATTACGACGAGAGCCAGGGAATGTTTGTGGAAACATCTGTAGGCGGAACCATTCCCGATGATCTCCGGGAGCGGACGATCGGCGCCGCGGAGGCTTATGGAAAATACCTGGCCGGCATTGGCTCCACCACGGAGCTGCGGATGTATTTCGAGTCCTCCGGAAATGCCTATCAGCAAATCACCCAGGCCGACCTCGCCTGGACCAAAACCGGCGCCAGTCAGAAGATCATGAACGAAACGCTCAGCGAGTATGCCCGGTACAGCGACACATTGTTCTCCGCACGGGTCGCGTTCTCCCTGGATATCACCCGAAGCGACGGTTCCGTCAAATCCTACCCGGTAGACACCACCTTCTTCTTCTCCCTGACAAACAGCAAATGGATGTGTTATGAGATGACCAATGAGGAAGTTCAGATCCCGGTCGGTCAGGTTCGTCTGATTTTCATGGATGGCGAAACGGAGCTGAACCGAGGATTCTACAACACGGAAACCGAGGAACTTTACACCCCGGTGGTGGCGGCTCCTGAAGGAAAGGTTTTTGTCGGCTGGGTTCAGGAAACCGTCGATGAAGACGGGCGGAAACAGCTTGAACTGGTGTTTCAGCCGGACGAAACCGGCCTTGTCAACATTCCCTCCGGAACCACTCTGGAGCCTATGACTCTGTATGCCTACTTCGAAGACGCCGCAAGTTCGGAAGGAGGAGAAGGCTGATGCTGGATTCTTTGGCTGTATCCTTTGACCTGCCCATTCTGGACTGGATACAGGCGCATTTACAGTGTACTTTCCTGGATAAAACCATGCCCATCGTCACTTTGTTCGGTGACGGCGGCATCTTCTGGATCGCCGTGGCCCTGGTGCTGCTGTGCATCCCCAAGTACCGGAAGGTGGGCTTCTCCATGGGCGCTGCCCTGATTCTGGGTGTGGTGGTATGCAACATCACATTGAAGCCCATTGTTGCCCGTATTCGGCCCTATGATTTCCAATGGGAGCATTTTCAGAAGGAAATCATCCTTTTGATTGATGCCCAGCATGACTATTCCTTCCCCTCCGGGCATACCATTGCCTCCTTTGAGGCGTGTACGGTGCTGCTGATCCACGACAAGCGGCTGGGAATTCCCGCCACGGTGCTGGCGTTCCTGATTGCCTTCTCCCGGCTGTACCTGTATGTCCACTACCCCACCGACGTGATCTTCTCTTTCTTCGCGGGGATCCTGTTTGCCTTCCTGGGCAACTGGATCGTAAAGCTGATCTACAGCAAGCTTCCCAGAGGGAAATTTGAAGCCGCGTAAGTAAACAAGATTTTCTGCCCCCGCAGGAGACAATATTTGTCTTTTGCGGGGGCAGCGTTTTTCGGGCAATCCGTGAATTTAAGCCTATCTTAAGAAAAAGGACTCTTTTTTCTTAAATCTCAGGGTGATATAATGATGCCATACAAGTCAAGGGGGAAATCGGTATGTACAACATTCTTATCTGCGACGATCAGCCGGATATTGTCAGCGCACTGAAAATTTATCTGACGCCGGAGGGCTACCAGCTGTTCGAAGCCTACAACGGTACCGACGCGGTGAACCTTGTCCGGAGTAATGACATTCACCTGATTCTGCTGGACGTGATGATGCCCGGGATGGACGGTATCACCGCCACGGCGAAAATCCGGGAATTTTCCAACGTGCCCATCATTCTCCTCACTGCCAAGTCGGAGACAGAGGACAAGGTGCTGGGGCTGAACGTAGGCGCTGACGACTATATCACCAAGCCTTTTGCCCCGGTAGAGGTACTGGCAAGGGTTCGTTCCCAACTGAGGCGGTACGCAAGGCTAGGCAGTCGCCCGGAGGAAAACAGCGGAGAGTTGACCATCGGAGGTATTTCTCTGGACGACCGGACAAAAGCCGTCACTGTAGATGGGGATCCTGTGGCGCTGACCCCTACGGAGTACGCTATTTTGCAGCTCCTTATGAAAAATCCCGGCAAGGTTTTCTCCACCAAGGTTCTCTACGAATCCGTTTGGCAGGAAGCAGCCCTGGGCAGCGAAGGGGCGGTTGCGGTACACATTCGCCACCTCCGGGAAAAAATAGAAATCAACCCCTCAGAGCCTCGTTACCTGAAGGTAGTCTGGGGTCAGGGCTACAAGCTGGAAGGAGGGAAGTGATATGCGCAACCATATTCTTTTGAAATTTCTGGCGGTAATGCTGGCATCTCTCATGCTGTTGTGTGCCGCGGTCAGCGGATTGGGACTTCTGCTGCTGGCGGAAGAGCTTCAGGAAGACCAGACTGTGGAAACGCAGATGGAGGAAGCGATTCGGCAGAATTGCAGCGACTATGCCGCCCGGCTTGCCGCTCGGTATGCCAGCGTCCATCTGGGAGGCTGCCCGGAGGAAATGGCGGGCAATATGTACAGGATCTACTACAATTCCCGGGATTTTAACTTCTATGGCTATACCCTGCTGGACAACAGCGGAAATGTTCTGGACAGTCAGGAGCCGGATCCGGACTATACAGGTGAACCCTACCGGTTCACCGGCTCCTGGGAATATATGTACCTTCTGTCTGCCGTTTCGGAGGATCAGCTGGATCAGCAGAACCTGATCTACAGTCTGACGATCGAGAACGAGGAGAATCCCGTTGGCGATTACCTCGACGGAACCGCGGACGTAAGCGAATTCCGGTTTTCCTATGATGGCGGCAGCAGTTCTTCCGCCGGAAGCGACCGGCTGGGCGTCCTCACCCATGAGGATGGCGCGGTGGTTTTCCGGGTGGCCTCTCCGGACGTTCTCGAGGATCTTCTGGAATTGGATGCCATCGATTATATTTGCTTCCTGGACGCAGGCGGAGACATTCTTTATGAATGCTCATTCCCCGGCTACTCCGGAATTCTCACCCCGGATGGTGACGGCAGCGGTACGATCCGGATGCAGAGCGGCGGCGTGTCTGATGCCTACGTTACGGTTTTCCGCGCAGAGTTCACAGGAGACCAGGATGTGGTTCTGGACGATGATTCCGGACTTGGCGTTTTCTACTATGATCTGTACGGCTATGCGGTGTTCCGAGCCAAGGGCGCCAGCATCGCATCCGACGTTCTAACAGGCCCTGTGCGGGGATTGGCCCTCTACGGAGAAGACTACCAGCTCATTTACTCCAGCTTCCAGACCGAGGACGTCGGAACGCTGTTTTTTGACGGCATGGATCGACTGTGCTTCACCTCATCCGCTCCTGCTCGGGCAGTGGCGAGGACTGCACTGGAGGCCCGGCCTGTGTTGGAAACCGCTGCCGAGACGGAAACAGCGGAAACTGTTCCGGAAACTCCCACGGTTATGGAGATTCCTGACAGTACCGATGTTGCGATCCTCCCGACGGAACCACAGCGTCTTCCGGTTCCCGCCAGGACGGAGGCTCCGGCGGATCCGGCTGACATCTCCATACCGGAAACTCAGTCCGATGAAACGGTGCTGATCGCCGGGAAGTCTCTGGAAGACTACGAGGTGCACACTGCCTCCTACTACGACGCGCTAGGGGAGGAAATGAGCGCATACTTCGTCTATGTACCTCTGGAAGACTACACGGTGGAGCTGTACATGGCTCCAAAGGCGTCCTTTCTCTCCGCGTGGAACCTGCTGAAGTTCGCTTACCAGAATCAGGTGGCGGTAATAGCGGCCTTCGGCGTCAGCCTGCTGCTGTTTGCCCTACTGGCGGTGTACCTGTGCAGCGTTGCAGGCCATGCCCCCGGAGTGGCGGAGATTCGGGCAGGCGGCCTGAACCGGATGCCCCTTGACCTGTACGGCGGTTTGGCCGTCCTGGGAATCGGCGTCATCGTGGTGATGATCGTGGAAGGGCTGGACTATCTGCTGGGCCGGGGAGCGGTTGGCATATCCATCCTCTGCTATGGCGGATACGTCTGCGCCCTGCTGCTGGTGGGCTTCTGCTTTGCTTTTGCGGCTCAGGTGAAAACACCGGGGCTGTTCCTGATCCGGAATTCCCTGTGCGGGCGGCTGTGGCATCTGGCGGTCATCCTTCTGAAACACCTCTGGAGGGGCTGCCTGCGAATCCTTCGGAAAATCCGGAATCTCTGCCGGAGGATCGGCGCCTCCTGTGCCAAGATTTACGGGCTGCTTCCCCTGACATGGCAATGGCTTCTTACCGCCTGCGGGCTGCTGCTTATTTTACTCATCGCATTTCTCAGTGGAAACGGTTTTATGATCCTTCTGGGACTGCTGATCAGTACTGCCATTGTGCTCTACGGGAGCTACTCCTTCGGGATCCTTCTTCAGGGAGCCAGGCGGATGCGCTCCGGAGATCTGGAACAGAAGGTGGACGCCCGGGGCCTCATCGGCTCCTTCCGGGAGTTCGCCCAGGAACTGAACGGACTTTCCGAGGTTGCGGTGGTTGCCGCCCGGGAGCAGATGAAGTCCGAACGGATGCGCTCTGAACTGATCACCAACGTATCCCACGACATCAAGACCCCCCTCACCTCTATCATTAACTTTGTGGATCTGCTGCAAAAGCCCCACACCGACGAGGAGGAAAAATCCTATCTGGAGGTACTGTCCCGGCAATCTGACCGGCTGAAAAAGCTGATCGACGATCTGATGGAAATGAGCAAGGCATCCACCGGCAATCTGAATGTGGATATTTCCCAGGTGGATGCGGCAGAGGCAGTGAACCAAGCGCTGGGCGAATTTGGCGATAAACTTGCCTCCGTAAACCTGACGCCGATATTCCACCAGCCCAAGGAGCCGGTTATGATGCTTGCTGACGGGCGGCTGGCCTGGCGGGCAATGAGTAACCTGCTAGGCAACGCGGTGAAGTACGCGCTGCCCGGAACAAGGCTCTATATCGACCTGAGTGAAATCGACGGGAATGTAATGATCTCCTTTAAAAACATTTCCCGGGATCAGCTGAATATCAGCGCTGACGAACTGATGGAACGGTTCGTCCGGGGCGACACCTCCCGGAATACCGAGGGCAGCGGTCTTGGCCTCAACATCGCCAAGAGCCTGATGGAACTGCAAAAAGGCAAGCTTCAGCTGCTGGTAGACGGGGATCTGTTCAAGGCGACGCTGGTTTTCCCCGCAGGATAACGGGAACGGAAGCTATCAGCGGATAGCAGTTCAGAGATTCCTTAAATAGATCCCCTGACTGCCGCCTGCTGACCGCTATCCGCTGAACGATGTTCACAAAATTGTCTTATTTTGTTTTCAGTTTGGTTATTAGAAGTTCAAAACCCTCAAGTACTCTATAAACAGAAAGGTTGCGGAAGCCGTGAGCCGCTTCCTTTCTGCATAGATCCTCTTTTCTACCTCTCTTCTTTCTAATCCCTTTTGCGGAAGCCCCGTCGTCCCCCCTGGACGGCGGGGTTTTCCGTATAGTCGATTTTTATGTTGCAAATTCATCAAAATAGGGATATGATATAAAAGGAAAAGGATGTACATAATTTTATCTATCCAGGCACGTCCCGTGCTTTTGAAATTTTAGCAGGAGGAACCTTATGCCCCTTCAATCAACCTTTGATGAGTATACTCAGGCCATGCGTCAGGGTCAGCGGGAACGAACCGAGCGGGTTCAGGCGGGACTTGACCCCAACCCTGCCGTGCTGGACGTTATCCACCCGGACACTTCCGCTGACGTTGTCCAGGATCTTGGCCTTCTGGAAATTCCCTCCGAGCGGATCATCGGCACCAAATCCGCCGGTCGAATTGCCGCCTTTTCTCCCAGCTTCTGCCCGGTTCTGGATCCCAACTCAGAATTCGCGCTTAAATGGATGAACCTGTGCGATGCCCACCTGGGATCCGCGGGGATCCGGGATCCTATTGAGTGCTACGAATATCTGGGGAATTTCTATGTCCAGGAGGGCAACAAGCGGGTCAGTGTGCTGCGCCATTTCGGTGCGCCCCGGATCCCCGCTTCGGTCAAGCGGGTCATTCCCCAGCTCAACGGCGACCCCCGGATCAAGGCTTACTATGAATTTCTGGATTTCTTCAAAACCTCCAAGCTTTACACCGTCCAGTACCGCCGACCGGCGGACTACGCAAAACTCCTGGGCTATCTGGGGAAAAAGCCAGGGGAAAGCTGGAGCGAAAACGAGCGGCGTACTTTTAACGCTTATTTTCTCTACTTCCGGGAGGCCTTTGCCAGCCTGAATCTCCAGGGTGCGGACGTGCTGCCGGAAGAAGCGCTGCTATTGTGGCTGGAGCTGTACCCCTACTCCGACCTGGGCGCTCTCACTGCCCCGGAGCTGAAAAAGACCGTCACCGCTATGCGGGAGGATATTCTCTCCGCGTCCAAGCCGGACACGCTGAAGGTGCAGACCAAAATGGAAGAGGACGTAAAGCCCGGAATCCTTACCCGGATCATCTCTCCCACTCCGGTTCATCTGAATGTGGCCTTTGTTCACCAGCTGGCCCCTGCTGTCAGTGACTGGGTGCTAAGCCACGAAAAGGGCGTGGAGCACCTGGAAAGCGTGTTCGGCCCCAAGCTCACCATCCGCAGCTACTACAACGCCAAAACCCAGGATGCTGCCCGGGAGTCCATTTCCAAGGCGGTGGCGGACGGCGCACAGGTGGTGTTCACCACTGCTCCCTTGCTCCGCCGGGCAACCCTGAAGGCGGCGGTAGAGTACCCCAAGGTGCAATTTCTGAACTGTTCCGTGGATCAGCCCTATTCCAGCGTTCGCAGCTACTATGGCCGGGTATATGAGGCGACGTTTATTACGGGAGCCATCGCCGGCGCCATGGCTCAGGACAACCGGATCGGCTTTATTGCCTCCTACCCCATTTTCGGAATTCCCGCCTCCATTAACGCCTTCGCCCTGGGGGCGCTGCTCACCAATCCCCGGGCACAGATCGAACTGAAATGGACCTGCTTGGAGGGAAATCCCCGGGAGGAGCTGTTTGCTGATGGCATCCGGGTGATCTCCAACCGGGACGATCCTGTGAAATCCCGTCAGTATCTGGACTTCTGCAGCTACGGCACCTTCCAGATGAATGACGCGGGGAATCTCACTTCTCTTGCCTCCCCCGTTTGGGTCTGGGGGAAATTCTATGAGGCTGTGGTTGGTAAAATGCTGGGAGGCTCCTGGAAATTGGAAAAGTCCAACCCCAAAAACTACTGGCTGGGTATGGACAGCGGCGTCATTGACCTGAACCTTTCCGACAAGCTTCCGGAGGGCGTGCGGATCATGGCAAAGCTGCTGAAAAAGGCAATGGTTGCCGGAACCGTCAATCCCTTCCTCCGGAAAATTGTCTCTCAGGACGGCACCGTGCAAAATGATGGAAGCACTGCCTTTGCTTCAGATGAGATTCTACACATGGACTGGCTTTGCAGCAACGTGATCGGTTCCATCCCCCCCTATCAGAAGATCCTGCCCATGTCCCAGGCAATGGTTCGGGAACTGGGCGTCTATCGGGATTCCATCCCTATAGAAGAAAAGGAGGGGAAGCGTCTTGAAAATTTTGATAGTATCCGATGAGGAGTGTCCTGCTCTTTGGGATCACTACATGCCGGGACGGCTGAAGGATTATGACCTGATTCTTTCCTGCGGCGATCTGAAATCGGACTATTTGCAATTCCTGGTCACCATGGCAAGGTGTCCTGTGCTTTACGTAAACGGAAATCACGACGGGCACTACCGGCAGCATCCGCCGGAGGGCTGCGACTGCATTGACGGCGGGATCGTGGAGTATAACGGCATCCGGATCCTGGGGCTGGGCGGGTGCCTGCGTTACCACCCCGGCCCCCACCAGTATTCAGAAAACGAAATGCGCCGCCGGATCCGAAAACTTCATTGGCGCCTGCGGCGGATGGGCGGTGTGGATCTTGTTGTGACCCACTCCCCGCCAAAAGGCTTAGGGGACGGCGATGACCCCGCCCACTGGGGTTTCCAGTGCTTCCGGGAGCTGCTGGAGCAGTACGAGCCGAAATACTTTCTTCACGGGCACGTTCATCTCCGATACGGTATCTCCAATGAACGGGTTCGGCGGTTTGGCTCCACCACGCTCATTAACTGCTGCGAACGGTATGAACTGGAATTGCCCGATGTGCCCGTTCCCATGAAAAAGAAAAATAAACTGATCTGGAGGGCCGAGCCTTCCAAAAATAGAGAATAGGTGGTTAAATCCATGTTTACAGGTTTCACCCCGGAAACCATTGATTTCCTCTGGGGCATTCGGATGAACAACAACCGGGAGTGGTTTCTCCCTCACAAGCAGCAGTATGTAGATACGCTGTACGAACCAATGAAAGCATTGGGGCAGGATCTGTTTCAGCCCTTTCTGGAAAGAAGCGGAAGTATTCTAAAGGTCAGCCGGATCTATCGGGATGCCCGGCTCCATCACCCGGATCCCTACAAGGAGAGCTTATGGATCTGTATCCGTCAGGACGTCCAGTGGTGGTCGGAAAATCCCTGCCTGTTTTTTGAGATACGCCCGGAGGGGGTCAGCTACGGGTTCAGCCTCTGGCAGCCCAAGGTGACCACCATGGATGTTTTCCGGCAGACCATTGCCCGGGATCCGGAACCATTCCTAAAGCTGGTTGAAACCACCAGGCGGGAAACCGGCATGTCCGTTACAGCAGAAAGCTACAAAAAGCCAAAACCCGCTCCCCGGGAAGACATCGCCCCCTTCTATTCCTGGCGGCGGGATGTGTCCTGCATCCGCACTGAGGAGGTAGGGCCGGAGCTGTTTGGCCCGGAGCTGGGAGAGCGGGCGGGGCTGCTGTTCCGGCAGCTGATCCCTTTGTACGACTACTTCAACAGAATCACCAACCAATAAAGGAGAGATAGATATGTCAGCACCTATATTTCAAGGCATGGCAACCGCTATGATCACCCCAATGACCGCGACAGGCGTGGACTACGACGCCCTGGGGAGATTTATTGATTTTCAGTTGGAAGCGGGGATCAACGCCCTGGTAGCGGTGGGAACCACCGGAGAGAGCGCCACCCTCACCCCCGAGGAGCGTAAGAAGGTCATTTCCTTCACCGTAGAGCGGGTAAACGGGCGGGTGCCGGTGATTGCCGGTACCGGCACCAACAACACCGCCCACGCCATTGACTACAGCGTCAGTGCCTGCGACAGCGGGGCGGACGCCCTGCTGGTGGTGACTCCTTACTACAATAAGGCCACCCAAAACGGCCTGATCGCCCACTTTACCGCCATTGCCGACAAGGTGACGAAGCCCATCATCCTCTATAACGTTCCCTCCCGAACCGGGTGCAACCTGCTTCCCGCCACCGTGGGGCTTCTCGCTGAGCACCCCAACATTGCCGCCATCAAGGAAGCCAGCGGCAACATGTCCCAGGTGGTGGATCTCATCGCCCGCTGCGGTGACAAAATCACCGTCTATTCCGGCGAGGACGGGCTGACAGTTCCCATTTTGTCCATGGGCGGCATGGGCACCATCAGCGTGCTGAGTAACGTGGTGCCGGGGAAGGCGGTGGAGATGACGGATGCCTTCTTTGCCGGGAATATCGCCCGGGCCGCTGCCCTCCAGTGCGAAATGCTGCCCCTGATTAACTGCCTGTTTAGTGAAGTAAACCCCATCCCCGCCAAGGCGGCCCTCAGCGCCATGGGCTTCGGGGAGGAGCATATCCGCCTGCCGCTGACGCCTATGGAGTCTCCCGCCCGGGAAAAGCTTTTTGCCGAAATGCGCCGAATGGGGGTAGCGGTATGAGAGCAGTCCTCTGCGGCGCGAACGGCGCCATGGGCACACTGATTGCCGGAATTTTAGGCAAGGAAGTTGTTGGGAAGGTGAGTATTGACGGGCTGAACGGCGTTCCCAAAACCTTCCAGGCGCTGGGGAAAGTAAATGCTGACGTGGTGATCGACTTTTCTCATCACAGCGCCGTATCGGAAGTGCTTAACTACGCGGGAAGCATCGGCGCCGCCACTGTGATCGGCACCACCGGCCACACGGAGGAAGAAAAAGCGCTTATTCAGGCCGCCGGAGAAAAGATCCCGGTGTTCTGGTCTGGAAATATGAGCCTTGGTATCGCGGTACTGTGCCGCCTTGCCAGAGATGCCGCCGCCTGCTTCCCCGACGCGGACATTGAGATCGTGGAAACCCACCACAACCGGAAGGTGGACGCCCCCAGCGGCACCGCCCATATGCTGTTCCGGGCGATTCAGGAGGTTCGCCCCGACGCCCGGGAGCACTGCGGCAGGGTCGGAGAAGGCAAGCGGACAAAGGATGAGATCGGCGTCTCCTCCCTCCGGATGGGGGGCATTGTAGGCATCCACGAGGTTCACATCTGTACCGGCAACCAGATGCTGACCCTTCGCCATGAGGCCATGGACCGGTCCATGCTGGCGGAAGGGGCTGTGACCGCTGCCCGGTTCATTGTCGGAAAAGGATCCGGTCTATACAATATGGAGGATCTGCTGAAAGGGAACGGCCTATGAAAGTCTACTATATGAACGGAGCCGGAAATGACTTCATGGTTTTGGACGGACGGGGACTTTCACTGGACTACGCCCTGCTTGCCAAAAAGCTGTGCGCCCTTAGGAACGCTGACGGATTTATGGCAGTGGATCATTCCAATGTGGCAGATTTCCGCCTCCATTTTTACAATTCCGATGGCTCCCGGGGGGAGATGTGCGGCAACGGCGCCCGGTGCATCTGCCGCTTTGCCCACGACCTGGGGATCGCCGGGGAGGAAATGACGGTGCAGACCGATGCCGGGATCGTCCCCGGGTGGCACGTGGACGGAAGCACCTACCGGATCCGGCTGAATTCCCCCGCGGTGCTGGATCTGAACCGGAAAGAAAACATCGCCTATGTGGAACTGGGAAATCCCGGCGTCCCCCATGGGGTGCTGGAATATTCCGGAGATCCTTGGGCGGACGCGGATTCCCTCTGGGGAAAAATGCGTGCTCTGCGGTTTGACCCCGCCTTCCCTAAGGGGGCAAACATCAATCTCTACGCTTGGACTGGGGACGGGGAAGTGAAGGTTCTCACCTTCGAGCGGGGTGTGGAGGACTTTACCCTTGCCTGCGGTACCGGCTGCGGAAGCGTTGCCGCGGTGCTGTACCGGGAGGGAAAGCTTCCCGGCGGCGTCCTCACCGCCCGCAACCGGGGCGGCACGCTGAAAATTACTGTTTCCGAAACCCCGAAGGATCTCCAGCTTTTGCAGGAAGGCCCTACGGAAATCACAGAATTTCTGGAAATCAATCCGGAAAAGCTTTAAAAGGCGCGTCAAAAGGGGCGCTTTCACTTCCAAAACGGCAGCAGGGCAGGTAAAGTGCCGCATTCTGCAAACGCACAACCATCTTCTGCCCTTGACAGAGGAATCAGCCGTTTGCTATAATGACAAAAACAGACGGAGGTATTAATATGCGAGGAATCCCTTCTCTTATCACGGACATTCGGAAGAAAGTCTTTACCGAAGTTGCCAAAATGGCATATTCCGGTGGGGACTACACCAAGGCAGAGGATCTGCCCTATTTGATCGTTCCCGGCGACCAACCGCTTCACCGGGAGTCCATTTTCCTGGAACGTGCCATTGCCGGTGAGCGGGTACGGCTTGCCATGGGCCTGTCCATCCGATCCGTCCAGACCCGGACGCTGATGACCGAGGGAATGGACCATGCTGTTATTGCTAAGCAATATTATGAGCCGCCGCTTGTCAACATCATTCCTTATGCCTGCCATGTCTGCCCCACCAACCAGTACCGGGTGACGGAAAGCTGCCAGAACTGCCTAGCCGCCTCCTGCCAGAAGGTGTGTCCCCGGGATGCCATCTCCTTTGTCAACGGCAAGAGCCACATTGACACCGGAAAATGCATCAAGTGCGGTAAATGTGCCGCCGCGTGCTCCTACCACGCCATTATCCACTTGGAGCGGCCCTGTCAGGCCGCCTGCGGTATGGATGCCATCGGCATGGACGAAAACGGCAGAGCGGTAATTAACCAGGACAAGTGTGTTGCCTGTGGCCAGTGCCTAGTTTCCTGTCCCTTTGGCGCCATTGTGGACAAGGGTCAGATCTACCAGGTGGTTCGCTCCATCGTCCAGGGGGATCAGGTGATCGCCATTGTGGCACCCGCCTTCATCGGTCAGTTTGGCAAGCACTCCACCCCGGAAAAGTTCACCACCGCTATGAAAATGCTGGGCTTTGACCGAGTGGTGGAAGTTGCGGTGGGCGCGGATATGTGCACCATCGAGGAGGCCAAGGACTTTTTGGAGAAGGTGCCCAAGGAGCAGGACTTTATGGCAACCTCCTGCTGCCCTGCCTGGCACGCTATGGTACATAAGCTGTTCCCCGCTCAGAGTAAGAATATCTCTATGACCCTGACCCCTATGGTCTTTACCGCCCGGTTGATGAAGAAGCAATATCCCGACTGCAAGGTAGTGTTTGTCGGCCCCTGCGCCGCCAAGAAGCTGGAAGCGATCCGGGAGGATATCCGCTCCGACGTGGACTTTGTGCTGACCTTCGAGGAGCTTCAAGGCATGTTTGAGGCGAAGGACATTGACTTCTCTCAGCTTTCCGACGGAGAATCTATGAACGAGGGTACTGCCGCCGGGCGCGGCTTTGCGGTATCCGGCGGGGTAGCGCAGGCGGTCACCAACCTGATCCATGAGACCCATCCGGATTTGGAAGTGAAAACCGCCCGTGCCGAAGGCCTCCGGGAGTGCCGGAAGATGATGACCATGGCAAAGGCGGGAAAATACAAAGGGTATCTATTGGAAGGTATGGGCTGTCCCGGCGGCTGCGTTGCCGGCGCTGGAACCATTTTGCCGGTGGATCTGGCAGCCAAGGTGGTAGGCAAGTACCAATCGGAAGCCGCCTCCGCATCCCCCCTGGAAAGCCCCTACCGGGACGAAGGCAGCCGTCTGGAATAATTAGCAGTTAGCAGGTAGCGGGTAAGAGACGGGGATACGGCCAACCGCTATCCGCTACCTTCTGACACTCCGTGGATGAAAATCCACGGAGTGCTTTTTATAAATGCAGGATGGTTGCGATTTTTTCGCCCTTAGGCAGAAGCAGACAGTCCTCCCGGGTGATGGCTCTGAGCACCACGGCAGCAATGAGATACACTGCCACGCCTGCCACAATGGGAACGGCACACAGGATCAGGGAGCTTCCTACGCCGATGTAGGTGAACAGGTAATATACCGCGTATACCACGCCGCCCATCAGAGCGGCAGCCAGAGCGGAACGGATCAGATTCCGGGTAATGGCGGGGGTGTCGTGGATCAGGCTCCGGATGGAGATCAGATTCAGGACGCTGATCATAGCGTAGCACAGCAGGGTGCCCACCGGGGTGCCCACAATACCGATATTGGGGTTGCCGGTGAGAATATATACCGCCAAGAGCTTGAGCAGGCCGCCAATGAACATGTTGATCACGGGGCGCCCCGCGTGACCGTGGGCCTGCATAATCGCGGTGGTGACGAGAACCACCGCGTTAAAGATCACGGTGACGCCTAATATCCGCATCAGTGTGGCGGCAAGTGCGAGATCCTCCCCGGTATATCCCCCCAGTAAGGCGGTGATGGGCCGGGCAAGCACTGCCAGTCCGATGCCGCAGGGCATGGAGATCAGGCCGGTGATCCGGACAGCGGATTCCTCCGTCAGCCTTGCCTCCCGGTAGTTCAGCAGCGTCAGGTGGGCGGTAATGGCGGGAATGATGCTGATGGTGATGGGGGTAATGAAAGCGCAGGGCATGTTGAAAATGGTTTGAGTCATGCCGTAGATACCCCGCATGTCGTCCGCCGCGTCCTGACTCAGGCCGCTGGCAAGGAGCCTGCCCATATAGATTTTGGTTTCCAGCATAGTTAGCAGCTGAAGCCCGGCAGACCCAATGGTAATGGGCACGGCGATGATCAGCAGCCCCTTGGCGGTAGCGGCAAAGGTATCCGGTGTCTCCTCCGAGTCCGGCAGGGTGGCAAAGCTTTTCCGAAAGATGGAAAAAAGGTACAGCGCGGATACCAAGCAGCTGGCGGTGACACCCAGGATGGCGCCTCCAGCTGCCAGGGGGACGCTTCCGGTGGATTTTAGCAGAACCAGCGCCGCGATCATGCCCACGATCAGCTTTACCACCGCCTCCAGTACCTGAGAGACAGAGGTAGGGAGCATATTCCCCTGACCCTGGAAGTAGCCCCGGAATGTGCTCATAATGCAGATCAGCAGTACGCTGGGGCCAAGGCATCCAATGGCAGCCCAGGCATCGGGCTGGTTCTGGAACTGGGCAAGCTGGCGGCAGAAGCAGGTCATGGCAACGCCGCCCACAATGCCCAGACCCAGGAAAATCCCCCGGGCGGTGGCGTAGATCCGGCGCACTTGGCGGTAGTGCCGCAATGATGCGGCCTGGGAGATCATCCGGCTCATGGCCACCGGCAGTCCGGCGGTGGAGATCATCAGCAGCACGTTGTAAATTTCATAAGCGGTGTTGAAGTAGCCAAAGCCCTGCTTGCCAATGATGGCGTTGAGGGGAATTTTGTACAGTGCGCCGATGATCTTTACAATGGCGGTTGCCAGGGCAAGCAGCGCCGTGCCCTGCAAAAAATTTTGCTTTTTCACAGAATCAGACATAGCGACCTCCTATGTCGCGTCCTCCGTCCGGAACAGACGGGGAATGGCGTCCTGAGTCAGTTCCCGCACCACCTTCGGCAGGTCGATGGTGGGGAAGCGACCATTTTGATAAAGAATTTTACCCCGAACCATGGTCATGGCCACGTCCCCGCCCTTGGCGGAGAATACAAGACCGGAAAGCACATTGTGGCAGGGAATGAGATGGGGCGCGGAAAAATCCACGAGCGCAATGTCCGCGTCCATGCCGATTTGCAGCATGCCGCACTCCTTCTCCCGACCTTGAGCCTTGGCGCCGCAGACGGTTGCCATCATCAGAACGGCAGGGGCAGGCAGGGCGGCGCTGTCACCTTTAGCGACGCGGGTGGAGAGAGCGGCAAACCGCATCACCTCAAACATATCCAGATTTCCGCACTCCACGGCCCCGTCGGTGCCCAGGGCTACATTCAGACCGTTTTTCGCGAAATCCGTAATGGGCGGGCAGGGCTGTCCGTTCTTTCCGGCGGCAAGGGGTAGCGCCACAGCGGTTGCCTTCCGCTTTCCCAGGAGTTTTTGCTCCTCCGGAGTGAGGAAGGAGCATCCGGCGGCAGTGGCGGAAACGGAGAAAACCCGGTGACAGTCCAGCAGCAGCCCCGGCTCCATGCCAGTGCGGTTCAGGCAGTTATCCACCTCCCCCTGAGTCTGGGACAGGTGGAACTGGATTCCCAGCCCCTTCTCCCAGGCATAGCCACCCAGAGCCTCCCACAGCTTATAGTTACTGGTGTACTCAGCGTAAAATCCCGCGTCCACCCGAATTCGTCCATCGTCGTAACCGTGCCACTTGTCCGTGACTTTTACCAGTTCCCGGCATTGCTCGTCGGAGTCAAAGTCGAAATCCTCGTTCTGGTCAATGAAGCGGTAGGAAGACAGGGCAATGTTTGCCTTGATTCCCGCCTCCGCCGCCGCTTCCGCCGTGGCGTCGGGGTAATAGTACAGGTCGGATACCGAGGTGACGCCGAACCGGAGGCACTCGGCGATGGCAAGGGTCGCCGCCGCCTTGGCGCATTTGGAGTCCATCTTCGCCTCCTTTTGCAGCAGCAGCTTCAGGGCGTCAGCATTTCCCAGATCGTCGGTAAAGCACCGGAGAATGGCAGTGGCAAGGTGGGTGTGGCAGTTGATGAGGCCGGGGATCGCCACCATGCCGGTGCCGTCTATAACGGTTTGCGGCTTTTCTTCCGGCGGGGTGCGGGAGAGCCAGACGATCTTTCCCCCTTCTATACCGATGTATGCGCCGAACAGGACATCCATGCCTGGAGCCATGGTTACGGCGGTGACATTTGCAATCAGTGTATCCATAATTATCCTTTCAAAAGACCGAAGACCTCTTCCTTTTGCTGAAGAATGGAATCCAGCATGGTTAGGTATTGCTCCGGGAACTTGGGGTTGTGGAACCGGCAGAGCTTCCCTTCCGGCAGATTGACTTTCGTCATACCGCCGCCTCCCAGGGAGAGGACGGTGTGCAGTTCCTCCATCATAGCGATATTATACAGGCTCGCGGTTCCGGGACGGCACCAGCCTACGTTTTCAAAGGAGCCGGACATATATTTCTGCCGGTAGAGATAGTAGGGAATGTATCCGGCATCAGTGAGGGCGCTCCCAGCATAGCGGAGCATTTCCGCCACCGCCTCCTGAGAAGGAAGGGGGCGCCGGGAATCAAACAGGTCGGCGCCCTTTTTCAGTGCCAGCGTGTGAACGGTGATGTTGGCGGGGGAAAGCGTCAGCACTTGATCCAAACTGGATTGGAAGCCCTCAGGGGTGTCTGTCGGCAGCCCGGCTATCAAATCCATATTGATGATGGAAAACCCGGCTTTTTCCGCTTCCCGGTAAGCCTGGGGAATATCCTCCGCCCGGTGGGCCCGGCCACAGACGCGAAGCACCGAATCCACCATGGTTTGGGGGTTGATGCTCATCCGGTCAGCGCCCTCTGCCCGGAGAACCTGAAGCTTTTCAATGTCCAGCGTATCCGGGCGTCCGCCCTCCACGGTAAATTCCGTGCAGGAGGACAGATCAAAGCACCGGTGAATCTCCGCCATCAGCCGATTCAGCTGTTTGGCAGACAGGGTGGTGGGGGTTCCGCCGCCGATGTAAACCGTGCGGATTCCCTTTCCGGAAGCGCGTAATAGCTTCCCGGTAACCTCCATCTCCCGGAACAGCCCCAGGAGATAAGGCTCCATCAGCTCGGTTTTCTTCCCAATGCCCCGACTGACGAAGCTGCAATAGGCACACCGGGTGGGGCAGAAGGGAATGCCGATGTACAGGGACAGTTCCTCCGGAGCAAGGGAGCGGATCGCCTTTACGGTTTCCTTGGAGCAGTCCACAGCCAGCTTTGCCCGTTCCGGGGTGACAAAATAGGTATCCTCCAAAAGGCGCACGGCGGAGGCGGGCGTGCCGCCATCCAACAGGTGCTTTGTGGAAATTTTGGTTGGGCGAACCCCGGCAAGGGCGCCCCAGGCGGGGGGAGCCGGCAGAAGGGGCAACAGCGCCTTGTAAAGGGTTTGCTGCAGAAGACGGCGGCGCAGCCGCACCGTCTCTTTCTCTGTGGGAATCCGTCCTCGGGCGGAGAATTCTCTTCCGTCCAGGGTGATTTCCGCCTTGGCGGTGATCCAGGTTTTGCCCCGGAACAGGGAGGAAACCGCCTCCCCCGGGGGATTCTCTGGCAGCAGCGCCAGAAGCAGCTGTTCCACGGCGTAGCGATCCTCATGACCGCGCAGAATCAAATCCATTGTTTTCTCCTATAGATAGGGGTTATATTGCTTTTCATCCAGCAAAGTGGAGCCGGGCCCGTGACCCGGAAGCACCTGGAGGTTTTCTTTCAGATCAGACAGCCGCATTAAAGATTCTTTCATTTTCGCCCGGCTGCCCCCGGGCAGATCCGTCCGCCCGCAGGAACCGGCAAAAAGGGTATCCCCGGAGAACATGGTATCCCCCGTAAGGAGGCACACGGAACCGGGGGTGTGCCCCGGGGTGTGGAGCACCCGGAAGGTTAGGCCCGCAAGATTCAGAACGGATCCCTCACTGTAGGTGTCGGTGTAAGGAATTGTCCCGGCGGTAAGCATGGGCGGCAGCGACAAGTCCTCCGGGTGGATAAACACCCGGCACCCAGTCTCTGCCACCAGATCCCGAACCCCGCCTACGTGGTCAAAATGCCCATGGGTCAGGAGGATTGCTTCCAGCGTCAGCCCCTTCCGGGAAAGGAAGGCGAGCACCGTCTCCGGCTCATAGCCGGGATCGATGACGCAGCAGCTGTTGGAGCCGTCTGACCAAACCGCGTAGCAGTTGGTCTGGTAGTCCCCAAGGGTGAAATGTCGGATGTTCATAGGTTTACCTCCTGTGAAGTTCGTAGGGCGCGACGACCCCGGCACACCGGTGGTACGGTTTTTCGTCACCCGGTATATGTGCGGAAAGAAACCGCGATGGTCCTGCCAAGACCTTCCCCTCCAAGAGGTAGCTTCCTTACATCCATCGTTGCGGGATAGTGGGAGGCAGCTCTGTGATCGCTCTATAGCGGCGCACCGGGGTCGTCGCGCCCTACGCTCACGCCCTCCTTGGCCCCATCAGCTGGTCGGTGTCCAGGATCAATGTGACGGGGCCGTCGTTGACGGAAATTACCTCCATGTGGGCACCGAAAACACCGTGCTGAGGGGAATAACCCAACCGGGCACAGTTTTCTAAAAATTTTTCATACAACCGGTTCCCCAGCTCCGGCCCGGCGGCTCCCGCGAAGCTGGGCCGGCGGCCCTTCCGGCAGTTACCGTACAAGGTGAACTGGCTGACCACCAGCACTTGGCCACCCACATCCTCCAGCCCTAGGTTCATTTTGCCGCCTTCGTCTTCAAAAATCCGGAGATTTAGAGCTTTTTCCGCCAGCACCCGGCAGTGCTCCTCTGTATCCTCGGGGCCGACCCCCAGGAGGATCAGAAAACCCCTGCCGATTTTGCCCACCGTCTCCCCGTCAATGACAACGGATGCAGAGTTTACGCGAGTCAATACCGCACGCATCGCGGCTCCTCCTCTTCAGCAGTTGAGAGTTGACAGTTGTAGTACCATCTGTGAGGGCGGGTTGAAAAATTCAGGCAATCAACCCATTTTTGAATCATCCCGCAAGGGGATACCATCACTGTCCATTGTCAACTCTGCATTTTGTTTGCTTTATCTTTTGACCGGCATTAGCAGGCAGCGGTCAGCCGCCCTACACCTGTCCCCGGCGGGTGCCGACTACATCCCGGATGTTCAGCAGTTTTCCCCGGATGGATTCCAGCTCGGCCACATTTTTGACTTCAAACCGAACGGTAAAGGTGCTTCTGCCGCCGGGAAGATCCTTGCCGTACAGCTCCTTTACCCTTGCCCGGGCGGTGGTCATTACCGTTGCCACGTCCAGCAGCAGACCGTCCCGGGTGATGCAGTCCAGCTCCAGCGTCGTCTCAAAGGGCTGCTCGTCCTGAGCCGCCCAACGAACCCGAACCCACCGGGCCGCCTGCTGGGGATCGGTGCGGTTTTTCGCGTTGGGGCAGTCCGCCCGATGGACGGACACACCGAAGCCTTTTGTAATGAAGCCAACGATGGGATCCCCGGGAACCGGGGTGCAGCATTTGGCAAACTTGATCATGCAGGAATCGATGTCCTCCACGATTACCCCGTTGACCGCATGTCGGTTCTGCTTTGCCGCGTCGGATTCCGGATTCATTCGCAGGGGATTGGTGACGGTTTTTTCCACAGTCTGGGCTTTCAGCGCCCGGGTAATGTCGTCCCGGATCCTGGCGACCACCTTCACAGCGGTGAGTCCGCCGTAGCCAATGGCGGCGTACACATCGTCCCAGGTGTCGTAGCCCAGCTTTTTCAGCAGCTGATTTTCCAGCTCCGGATCCAGGGCAAGAGGCAGTCCTGCCCGCCGCATTTCCGATTCAAAGGAGGATTTGCCGTGGACGATGTTTTCTTCCCGCTTTTCTTTTTTAAACCACTGTTTGATTTTGGTGCGGGCTTGGTTACTTTTGCAGATGTTCAGCCAGTCCCGGCTGGGACCCTTGGCGGTTTTGGAGGTGAGCACCTCGCAAATATCACCGTTGCGCAGGGGCGTGTCGATGTTGGCGATCCGGTTGTTCACCTTCGCGCCTACCATGGCGTTGCCCACTCCCGAGTGGATGGCATAGGCAAAGTCAATGGGGGTGGATCCGGAAGGAAGGGACACAATCCGTCCCTTTGGGGTAAACACGAATACCTCGTCGTCAAACATATCGATTTTTAGGGACTGCACATACTCCTCCGCATCAGAATCCTGCTGACTTTCCAGCAGCCGCCGCACCCACTCAAAGTCCTTTTCGGTTCCGGAGCCGGAATTTTGCTTATACTTCCAGTGGGCGGCAATGCCGTATTCCGCAGTCTCGTGCATTTCCCAGGTGCGAATCTGCACCTCGAATGGGATGCCCTGGGAGCCAATGACGGTGGTGTGGAGGGATTGGTACATATTGGGCTTGGGCGTAGAAATATAGTCCTTGAACCGCCCGGGCACCAGGTTAAACAGGTCGTGGACGTGGCCCAAAACGTTGTAGCAGTCGGGGATGGTGTCCACGATCACCCGGAAAGCGTAAATATCATACAGCTCTTCAATGGACTTGTCCTGGGCCTGCATCTTTCGGAAAATGGAGTACACATGCTTGATCCGCCCGTAGGTGGTGTTCGCAATCCCCACGGCAGTGAGCCGTTGTGTAATCTTATTCTGGATAGAACGCATGAAGGCCTCGTCCTGCTCCTGATGGCTCTGGAGGTAAGACATGATCTCCTCATATTCCTGAGGCGCCAGGTAGCGCATGGAGGTATCCTCCAGCTCCCATTTGATCTTCTGCATGCCAAGCCGGTGAGCAAGAGGCGCGTAGACGTCCATGGTCTCCCGGCACTTGAGAATCTGCTTTTCCGGGGACTGGTACTGCATGGTGCGCATATTGTGGAGCCGGTCAGCAATTTTGATCAGCACCACCCGGATATCCTTGCTCATGGCCATGAACATTTTCCGGAGGTTTTCCATCTGGGCCTGTTCGGTAGAGGAAAAATTAGCCCGGGTCAGCTTGGTGACCCCCTCCACCAGCTCAGCGACGGTGGTTCCAAACAGCTTTTCAATTTCCTCATGGGAGGCGTCGGTATCCTCAATGCAGTCGTGAAGCAGTGCGCCCAATATGGCGTCCATATCCAGCCCCATTTCCGTGACAATTTCCGCCACCGCCAGGGGATGGATAATATAGGGGGATCCATCTTTCCGCTTTTGGCTTGCGTGCTTATTTTGGGCGTATTCCACTGCCCGATCCACCAGGGCCATGTCCGCCCCGGGCATCCGCTTGACGATGGTTTCATACATGGATTGATAGTGATCTTCAAAGGTTTCCATAAAACAATCAGCTCTCTTTCACCCGTAGCAGCAGCCGCATGGTCTGGCTCTGCCCCAGATCCGCCTTTTCGGAACCGGGAGTCAGGTGTATCACAATGGTGTTTCGGCTGCGTTCTGTCTCGATCAGACCCACATCCCGGAAAATGTCCAGACAGGTGAGTAACTGGGCAAGGTTCATTGGCTGCTCCCACCGGCGGACGATTTTCCGACAGAGGCAGATGGGGCTTTCCCGGATCTCTCTCTGGGATTCCAGGTAGACCCAGACAGACGCCAGCATTTTCCGGGATGGGAACAGCAGATTGGCTTCCTCTTGGCTTAAGCTGCCTTCCCGAAGGGCACGGTAGCTTCCCAATTCCACACCGCAGGGGGCAGAGCAGCTAGGGCGAATGTCCACCAGATTCATCTGAGGGGTGCGGTCTCCCCGGTATTCGTTCACCTGGGGGGTATAGGCGGCATCTACCCGGTCACCTACGGCGATGGCGGCATCGTCCGGAGTCATGGAGAAGAAAATCCCGCCGATCCCATGGCGTCCCCCGCTCAGCCGCAGCCGCATATGCCGTCCGCCGCCTACCGGGGTGATCCGCTCCACAGTCAGGTTCCTTGTCATCAGCACCGGCTTTGGGCAGCCGGTGCCGCATGGCTCCAGCATCTCCAGGTCGTCGATATTCGGCACCGTGAGCAGCTCCAGAGGCACATCGCAGTCGATTTCCAGGCAGGTTCGGGGGGCATCCTGCCGGAAAAACGCCTTTGCCATCCGGGAGATCTGACGCCGGAATTCCGGTATATTTTCCCGGGCAATGGTAAAGCCCGCCGCCAGCTCGTGCCCGCCGTAGCTTTCCAGCAGCGGGGACAGGGCGGTGAGGGAAGAAAACAGGTTGAAACCGCCGTGGCTCCGGGAACTGGCCTTTCCCCGGTCTCCGTCCAGGCAGATCAAAAAAGTGGGACAGGCAAATTCCTCGGCGATCCGGCTGGCAACAATGCCCACCACCCCTTGATGCCAGTTTTCGCTTGCCAGAACAATGGCATCCGGCGCGGGAGTTCCCTCCAGCATAGCAATTGCCTGGCGGTAGATCTCCTGCTCAATTTCCTGCCGGAGGTGGTTCAGACGGCAAAGCTCTTCCGCCGCAGCCTCGCCTCGTTGAGGGTTGTCCGTTAAAAACAGCTCCAGTGCCGGTTCAATCTCCCCCATACGTCCGGCGGCGTTGATCCGAGGGGCCAGGTTATAGCCGATGGAGGAGGCGTTAAGGGTTTTCCTGTCGCATCCGCATTTTTCCATCAGAGCGGCAAGCCCGGGCCGCCGGGTATTTCGGAGGGCGTCCAGTCCCCGGCTGACAAAAATCCGGTTTTCTCCCACCAGCGGCATCACATCCGCCACAGTGCCCAAACATACCATGTCCGCATATTGAGAAAGAATACGCTCCTGACTGCCGTCCAGCGCGGCAGCCAGCTTGAAGGCGACACCGACACCGGAGATCTCCTCATGACTTCCGTCGTCGCGGTGGGGATCCACCACTGCAACGGCATCTGGAAGCTGCTCCTTGCACTCATGGTGATCGGTAATCACCAGATCCATGCCAAGGTGTTTAGCCAGTTCCGCCTCCTCTACGGCTGTGATACCGCAGTCCACGGTAATAACCAGCTTTACCCCTTGCTCTGCCAGAAGACGCAGCGCAAGGGGGTTTAACCCGTAGCCCTCTTCCAGCCTTCCGGGGATATAGCTGACGCAGTCGGCACCCCGGCCCCTGAGGAAGTCGGTGAGGAGGCATGTGGCGGTAATGCCGTCCACATCGTAATCGCCGAATACCGCGATCCGCTCCCCACGCTGGAGGGCAAGCCGCACCCGCTGTGCCGCTTTGTCCATATCCGCCAGCAAAAAGGGGTCCGGCAGAGCGCCGCCACAATCCAAATAACGCGCCGCTTCCTGGGGATTCTGGATCCCACGGGCGGCAAGCACCATCGCTGCCAGCGGCCCGTAGCCCCCGGATACCAGAGCGTTCACTGCCCCCACATCCGGCTGGGCCGAATTCCATAATCCATACTTCACTGTGATCCACATCCAAATAAACTTTTCTATACATTATAGCAAAAGTTTTCCGGATGTACAATAGGAAATTTGGGTTTCCGAAAATGGAGCGGTTAGCGGACAGCAGTTAGCTGTTAGGAGTAGGAGTTAGGAGCGTGTCGGGCGGGGGCAATCCCCTGCCCTGCGAAAACCCCGGGCGTTCCTTTTGAAAACGTCCGGGGCAGCTGCTATTCGCTATAGTTTTTACTGACGATTTCGCCGGTTTTCTCGTTTACCACAATGGTCGCCGTTGCGACCCGGGTCATCACGCCGTCCTCTGCCACGGCACTGGCTTTGGATTTGGACATACCCCGAATGGTTTCTAGGTCTTTTTCGTACTCTGCCAGCGCGTTTTCGTCTACGGCATATACCGCCACGGTATAGGTCACTTCCTTACCCAGGAAGGGCTTGTAGGCGCTCTCCACAGTGGTGACTAAGGTATCTCCGGCGTAGTCCTCCTGGACATAGCCGATCATTTCCGTGTTGTGAGCGTACCGCTCATCAGAGCTGTAAGAGGCGCTGAGGGAGGTGGTGTTGTAATAATAGAACAGGTAGCCGGTAACGCTGGCAATGCCGATCACAAAGAGGACTGCCAGCAAAATCAGCTGCTTTTTCCCAAAGGACAGATTTGCCCTGCTGTCCGAGCCGCCGTAGGTCAGCCTCGCCCGGTTGGTGATGGGAATCATGAGCCGCAGGAAGAAGGTCATGGCCACCGCCTCAATGGGGAACATAAAGGTGTTTTTCAGTACCCGGGGAATGGTCAGCACCACAGTGGACGCCCCGTAAAAATACTGCTGGTACAGCATGTCGATAGAAACGCCCAGAACCACATTGACGATCACGCAGATGCTCAGCCGCCCCAGCATCACCCGCCAGGGAGTGACCTTCGCCCGGTACAGCAACAGCGCCCAGATGAGGGAGCTTCCAATCTCCTGAAGCACATATGGAAGGAAATAGGTGCCCAGCCCTTCCCAGATCAGGACTCCCAGGAAATCAGAAAGGAAGGCAGCGGGAATCGCCACCACTGGCCCCACGATCATTGCCCCCAGGGCGTTAATGAAGCTCGCTACACTAAACAGCCGGATGTTGGGAGCGATTGGTACTGCCAGCCCCTTGGTTGCTACCCGGAGGGCGACCATCAGGGCGGCAATCACCAATGTACGGGTGTCCTTCAGCTCTGCCGCCGCGTCACGCCAATAGGCCTTGGAGAACGGGGTAGCGTAGAGTGCGGTTGATTTTGTTTTTGACATGGTAAAACCTCCTTTTTTGAGGCGAACCGCAGCCCAGGAAAGCCCGGGTCCGGAAAAGAAAACCCCATAGGCGCAAAGCCTACAGGGAGTTAACATAATTCCGGAAGCCCGTGGGAAGGACAGCCCGTGCCATCCGTTCGCCACCGAGTATCGTTGCTTCATAAAGGAGGTAAGTCCAATATGGCGCAGCGGGTGCGGATACCCTATCGCAGACCGTGAAAATACGATCCTTCGTCTGCCATACAACTCCCCATTCTGGCAGCACTTCACGCAGGGCGTCCTACTCTGTTCACCGCATACTATACACTACACTGTGGGAATTGTAAAGAGGGAAAAAGAAAAATTTTACCTATTCTGTCGTGCGGTTTCCAAAAAGCTCCACGCCCTTTCGTGTTATTTCCCGGGGAATGGCGATTTATACTTATTGCAAGACTGCACAAAGGGGGAAGGGCAATGCAATGCCAGAAGCTGAAAACCTATATGGAGACCGGAAGGGTGATTTTTTTGCCGGTCCGTGTCATTAAACCCAATCCAAACCAACCCAGGAAAGTGTTTCAAAAGGAGTCACTGGAGGATTTGACCCAGTCGATCCGTCAGCATGGGATTCTGCAGCCACTATCTGTTCGACGAGTGGGCACAGGGTACGAGCTGATCGCCGGTGAGCGTCGGCTCCGGGCCGCTCAGGGAGCTGGCCTCGGCGAGGTGCCCTGCATCGTCATGCAGATGGACGATCAGGAGTCGGGAATGGCAGCCATGGTGGAAAACCTGCAGCGCCAGGACTTGGATTTCATTGAAGAAGCGATGGGCATTTCCCGGCTAATGGAATTGGGGAATCTGAGCCAGGAACAGGCGGCTCGGCTTCTGGGAAAAAGCCAAAGCGCGGTTGCCAACAAGCTGCGGATCCTCCGCCACAGCGAACCGGTGCTCCTTGCTCTCCGGGAAGGAGGCCTAACGGAGCGTCACGCTCGGGCGCTGCTGCGGCTTCCCGAGGAGCAGAAAATTCCTGCCATCGGGGAAATCGTCCGGCAAAATATGAGCGTCGCCCGGACGGAAAAGTACATAGACTCTCTCTTGAACCAAAAGGATGGGCGCACGCCCGGTATTAAGGTGGGGGCGTTTCTTAACAGCCTTACCCAGTCGCTGGCAAAGATTCAGCTTGCCGGTGTCCCCGCCGTCTCCGAGCGGAGGGAAACGGAAACCCAGATCGTGCTGACCATCACCATACCAAAGTAACGGTTAGAAGCGGGCTAACTGCTACTCGTTAACCGCTAACCGCTGCCTCATCAGCAGCAGAAGAATCTCCCGCGGCAGCACAAAAGCTGAGCGGCGTAGCACAGGCACAGGCTGGCGCAGGGACTGCCACCCATGGTGAAGCCCCGGAAGTTTCCTGCCTGCCGACGGTAGGCCTTTCCGCCCCGTTCGATCTGATCCAGCGCCCAGAGATAGTCCTCGTTGTCCGGCTCCATGCTCACTGCCCGGCGGATGTGCTCCAGGGCAGTGACCTGGTTGCCCAAGCCATTATTTGCCAGAGCGCTGAGATAGTACCACCGGGCATCCCGATCCTGGCACTGCTGCAAAACGTTCAGTGCCTCCTGAAACCGATTAAAGCGGATGTACTGCTCGGCTCCCCGTTGGTACTGGTCGGAGGGATCCGCATAGGTCTGCTGATGTCTGTATCCGCCAAAGGGGTCGCCGGCGCCGTAGGGGCTGTGGCCATAACCTCCACGATTGGCTTGGGCATACTTTTCCGGATTTTTGATTTGGTCGTAGGCGTCGTTCACCTCTTGCATTTTCCGGGCGGCTTCCTTGTCGCCGGGATTCCGGTCTGGGTGGTACTTCTTCGCAAGCCGTCGATACGCCTGCTTGATTTCCTCGTCTGTCGCGTCCCGGCTGACACCAAGCACCCGATAAGGATCGTCAATCATGTTGTCCCTCCTTTTTGCCCTTCTTCCGTTCCCGATAGGTCACCCAGACGCCGCTATACAGGATGTTATCCAACAGAGCCTTGTCCTGAACCAGTGGGAGCTTTTCAAATTCCTCCGTGCAGCGCCCCATGGTGAGCACCAGATAATCCTCCCACCGGGCAGTATCCTTTTCGCCTCCCATGGCAAGCAGTGGGTTATATTTTCCCTTTTTCTTATCCTTATCATAGTCCATAGCGGCGTCCATCAGGTAGATAAACCGGCCAAGGGCATCCCCCATCCGCCGGAGAGTAGGTGCCCAAATATCCTCCTGGCAGGTAAGTACCTCCGCCATCAGGTGACCGAAGGTACCAGCTGGTTCGTCGGGATTGGGGCAGTTTTCCTTCTCCATTTTTGCCAGCGCGTCCAGGCTCTCCCGGATCGCGGCACACTGCCGGGGATATTTCTCAAAAATAGCGGGACAGGCCTTTTCATAGTGATCTGCCATCCATTTTGCGGATCGGCTGCCTTCGTCCTGCCAGTCGTCCAGGCAATTGTAATAGGACAGCACCACATTCATGTCCGCGCTGTAGCGAATCCACGGACTGTCGATCCAAGCCCGCCGTTTTACCGGGTGAAGAGAGCAGGTATCTTTCCCAGACTGCTCCTCCGGCTCATACAGACTCATGAGAAGCAAAGCCAGAAATGCCATATCGTAACTCAGCGCCAATCTGCTCAGCCCGGAGGATTGCTCCAGGATCCTGCGGCAGATCCCGCAGTAAATCGCATTGTACCGCTCCTGCTGCTCTTTCGACAGCTCTCTCCAATTTGCGGTCACATAACCAAACATATCCATCCCCCATTTCCCCATCATCTTACCGGAAAGTTATGAACAGGCGGTAAACAGGGAAAGAATTATTTTAGGTATTTACCTCGCTAGATAGAAATCGATTCAGTACCCCGCCGTACAGGAGAATCCTCAGGCAGAAGTACAGCCAGAGCATGCTGATGGCAACGGCATACACCGAGCCGTAGATGTTTGCGTATTTGGAAAAATGCTCCACATAGGTAGAGTAAATGTCGGAGAACACCAGCCAGCCAATGGATGCCAGAAGCCCTCCGGGAAGGCTCCGAAAAAAGCTGTTGCGGCGGTTGGGCAGTGCCATATACATAAGGGTAAACAGTCCTGTCTGCAGAATCAGCAGGAGGAAGTACCGCAGATCGATCACATTCAGCAGAAAGGCCACCAATGGAATGTCGATTTTCTGCAGCAGATTCAAAAGGGAATTCCCGAACACGTGAAGTACCAGTGTCAGCAGGATGACCACATAGAAGCCAACGGCATACAAGACACTGATGCCTCGGGTATAGATATATCCACGATCCTCGCTGACCTCATACACTGCGTTGAGGCCCCGCAGGAGCCCATAGATCCCCCGGCTGGAAGACCACAGAGCCGTAATGGCGGACAGCCCTGCCACCGCGCCGCTGGCACTGCGATAGGCGCTGTATACCAGTTCCTCCGCGCCTTCCATCATCGGTTCGGGGAGGAATTCTCCCAGAAACGTTATCAGATCATCCACGCTTAGCGTGGTATAGCGAAGGGAACTGAGCAGCAGAAGCAGCGCCGGAAACGCCGACAGCACAATAAAGTACCCGGCGTACGCCGCCCGCATGGGAATATTCATGCGGGAGATCCACAGACCAGTATGGTATATTTTCCCCAAAATCCCGCCCCTGGGAAAATCTTCCGGTAAAAACTTTTTCAGCTTCATAGCATTACAAATGGAAACTGCCCGCAGACCTCTTTCAGGCCGCGGGCAATCTCTCGCTCCTTATTCCGCGGAAATCAGATAGTAGTAGACAGGCTGACCGCCGGAAATCAGGTTCACATCTGCGTCCCGGCAAATGTCCGCGAACAGATCCGCCGCCTTCTGAGCGTGCTTTTCCTTGATATCCTCACCGTAGTAGATGGTGATATACTCCCGTCCGTCGTCCCGGATCTTCTCCGCCAGGCTCCGCAGCAATGTTCTAACGTCCTGGCTGGTTCCGAAGAGGGAGCTGCCGTTCATGGCGAGGTAGTCCCCTTTGTGAATCTGGTAGCCGTCGAAGTCGGAATCCCGGGCGGCATAGGTGATCTGCATCGTGTCCACTGTGTCCAGTGCCTCGGTCATTGC
Source organism: uncultured Oscillospiraceae bacterium (assembly GCA_964499615.1). Taxonomy (GTDB): domain Bacteria; phylum Bacillota; class Clostridia; order Oscillospirales; family Oscillospiraceae; genus Faecousia. Next base: position 3,803 of record CAZCLX010000006.1, on the reverse strand, counting down.
TTCTTCATTTTCCTTTATGGTTCCCTCGGGGCTAAAGCTGAGCATGGCGGTGACGCCCTGAGGCACAGTTTTGCTGGGGATGACCACCACGTTCTTCGGGGTCAGGGCATCCACCTGTTGGGCAGCCATAATGATGTTCTTGTTATTGGGCAGAACAATCACCGTCTCGGCAGGGACACTGTTCACCGTCTCCAGAATGTCCTGGGTGCTGGGGTTCATGGTCTGGCCGCCGGACACCACCGCGTCCACACCCAGGTTCCGGAACACATCCGCTAGACCGTCTCCCACGCAGACGGACACCACGCCCAGCATTTTTTCCGGTTCGGCGATCTTGGGCGCAAGCTCCTGCTCACTGAGCACCTTCTCGGTGTGCTGCAGGCGCATATTCTCCACCTTCACCGTGACGAAAGAACCGTAGTTCACCGCCTCATGGAGAGCCGCGCCGGGGTCATTGGTATGGACGTGAACCTTGATGATTTCGTCGTCGTCCACCAGCACCAGGCAATCGCCCAGCCCGCTTAAGAATGCCCGCAATTCCTCCGGATCCCGGTCATTTTCCCGGGAAACGATAAACTCTGTGCAGTAGGAGAAGGTAATGTCCTCGGTGGAAAATTCGGAGAAGTCCGCCTGCTCCTTTGTGGCGGCGACGGGGGCCTCCAGCGGCTCCACGTCCTCGCCCCGCAGGGCACAGAGCATAGCCTCCAATGCGATCACCCAGCCCTTGCCGCCGGCATCCACAACACCGGCCTTTATCAGCACCGGGTTCTGGTTCACCGTGTCCGCAAGGGCGGTCTTTGCTTCTTCCAAAGCCGCCTCCTGGACATATTCCAGGTAATTGTTCTCCTCGGCGGCGGCGGAAGCCTTGGCGGCAGCCAGCCGGGCAACGGTGAGAATGGTGCCCTCAGCGGGCTTCATGACGGCCTTGTAGGCGGCGTCCACACCCTCCTGGAGTGCCCGTGCCCACAGCACGCCGTCGCAGGTTTCCGATCCCTTCAGACTCCGAGAGATGCCCCGAAACAGGAGGGAGAGTATGACGCCGGAATTGCCCCGGGCGCCCCGCAATGTGGCGGAGGCGGCAATCTTTGACGCGGCAGAGAGTGTGGGATCCTCGCTGCCCCGCAGATCGGAGGCGGCGGCGGAAATGGTCATGGACATATTGGTGCCGGTATCGCCGTCCGGCACAGGGAAAACGTTCAGCTCATTGAGTGCTTGCTTATGATTCTCGATGGAGGCTGCCGCGCTGATAATCATCCGGCGGAAATCCGCCCCGTTGATGGTCTGCCTCAAAATGTTTACACCTCCGAAATTATCCAATTACCATGGAATCGACATATACATTCACCGTCCGAACCTGAGTGCCGGTGCACTTTGTTACCACATAGCGCACTTCGGAAATAATCGAGGCAGCCACAGCAGAAAGGTTCACGCAGTTGTCCACAATGATATGCAGATCAATGGAAATGGTATCGTCGTCGTTAAAGTTCACCAGCACGCCCTTGGACATGGACTCCATTCGCAGCAGCCGGTAGACCCCATCCTTGACGCTCCGGGCAGCCATGCCCTTCACGCCAAAGCAGTTGGACGCGGCTGCGCCAACAATGTCGGTATACACGCTGGTGCTGACGTTGATGCTGCCGTTTTCACAGTTATGAGTGATCATAACATTGCCCTCCTTATAAAAATCATTATACCATGCTCTCTTCCCAGCAGTCGGGAGCGGAAATACCCATCATTTTCACCACAGTGGGAGCCACGTTGGCAAGGCCGAACTTACCCTCCCGAATGATCCAGTCATGATCCTTGTCATAGATGATAAAGGGAACCGGGTTCAGAGAGTGAGCGGTGCGAACGGAGGTTTTGCCCTTCTTGGTTTCCGTCATCTGGTCGGCGTTGCCGTGGTCGGCGGTGATGAGCACGGTGTAGCCGTACTTATCTGCGGCCTCCAATATGGCGGCAAGGCCCTTATCCACGCACTCCATGGCGGTAACCACTGCGGACATGACACCGGTGTGCCCCACCATATCCCCGTTGGGATAGTTACAGCGGAGGAACTGGAACTTATGGGATGCCATGTTCTCCACCATTTTCTCGGTGATTTCCTTGGACTTCATAGCGGGCACCTGCTCGAAGGGGATCACGTCAGAGGGGATCTCCTCATACACTTCCAGGTCGTCGCAGACCTTGCCGGAGCGGTTGCCGTTCCAGAAGTAGGTCACGTGACCGTATTTCTGGGTCTCGGACAAAGCGTACTCGTGGATGCCCGCCTGGCACAGCACCTCCGTCAGGGTATTCTTGATTACCGGGGGCTGCACAAGGTAGTGTTCGGGGATATTCAGATCTCCGTCATACTGGAGCATACCGGCAAACTTCACGCCGGTGTAGTCACCCCGGTCAAAATGGTCGAATTCCTTCCGGTCAAAGGCCAGGGCAATCTCCTGGGCACGGTCACCCCGGAAGTTATAGAGGATCACGCTGTCTCCATTCTGGATCTTCGCCACCGGCTCACCACTGCGCTCCACCACAAAGGCAGGCAGGTCCTGGTCGATGCAGCCGGTTTCTGCCCGGTAGGTTTCAATGGCTATCTTGGCGGAGGGGAAACGGCGGCCCAGAGCCTGCACATGGGTGCGCCAGCCCTTTTCCACCATGCCCCAGTTGGCTTCGTACCGATCCATAGTGATCTGCATCCGTCCGCCGCCGGAGGCGATGGCATAGTCACAGCCGTCCTGGGACAGCTCGGCAAGGACAGTTTCCAGCTGATCCACATATTCCAGGGCGGAGGTGGCAGGAACGTCTCTTCCGTCCAGAAGAATGTGGCAGTATACCTTCCTTACCCCTTCCTTCTTCGCCTGACGAAGAAGGGCAATCAGATGGGAGATATTGGAATGGACATTGCCGTCAGACAGAAGGCCCAGGAAATGCAGGGCATGCCCCTCCTTGGCATTGGTAATCAGGTCAATCCAGGTAGGGGACTGGTACAGCGCACCGGTCTCAATGGACTCGCCTACCAGCTTGGCGCCCTGGGAGTATACCTGGCCGCAGCCAAGGGCATTGTGGCCAACCTCAGAGTTTCCCATGTCATCATCGGTGGGCAGGCCAACGGCGGTGCCATGGGCTTTCAGGTACGTATGAGGGCAGGTTGCCAGCAGCCGATCCAGGGTGGGTGTCTTAGCCACGGCCACCGCGTCGCCGCTTCCGCCGTCACCCTTGCCGACGCCGTCCATAATTACAAGAACAATGGGGTTTTCCATAATGCAATAGCCTCCGTTTTTCGCTCCCGGCAGACTGCCGGAAACCATACATTTCTTCAGTTGTACTATTTTACATCATTTTTAAGGAACATACAACCACTTTTTTATTTTTTCCTGGTTAGACAAAAAAATATTTCCAAAAATGGGATTTCCCGTGAGATTTGTCAAGTGGGAGCGGGTAGCAGATAGCAGCTAGGGAACTGCTAACGGCTACCCGCTAACCGCTAAAAAAGGGCGCCGCCAAGAGCAGCGCCCCTTAAATATTCAGAGCTTCCTTAGTTCAAAGCGGCCTTGGCCTTCTCCACCACCGCGGCGAAGGCGGCGCTGTCCTGAATTGCCATCTCGGACAGGCTCTTCCGGTTCATCTCGATACCGGCCTTCTTCACACCGTTCATGAAAGTGGAATAGTTCATGCCGTAGGGAGCCACCGCGGCACTCAGCCGGGCGATCCACATGGTGCGGTAAGCACGCTTCTTCTGCTTGCGGCCTTCGAAAGCGTAGTTGCCGGACTTCATAACGGCCTGCTTGGCCATCTTAAAATGCTTGGACTTGGAA
>CAZCLX010000005.1:0-39327 GCA_964499615.1 uncultured Oscillospiraceae bacterium | reverse complement strand
TCGGACTTTCTAGGCCTTTTTAGGCTCTTGCTGAGTTAAGCCGATATGCACATTTATTTAAGTGCCAGCGCCTCGCCCCTTACGGGGCAACCGGCACTGATGCACAATAAATATCCATGCGTCAAGTGCTTTCATTTTTGGTGGCGCCGCGTGCGGCATGGACATTTACTGACAAATCAATGCTTGAAGATGCTGAAGATCTCGTCGATGTCGCTGATATCGGTGGTCTTCGTAGGCTTGGAAGCGGCACCCACAGGCTTGTCGATGTCGTCCGCATCCGCCGCAGCTTTCCCAGTACGGCTCTCCGGCTGAAGCTCAAAGCCGGTAGCAATGACGGTCACTCGCATTTCATCCTGGCATTCCGGAGAACAGGTGGCGCCAAAGATGATGTTGGCCTCAGGGTTTGCGGCCTCCTGCACAATTCCGGCGGCAGTCTCCACGTCGTCCAGGGTCATTTCGGCGGAGCCGGTAACATTAATCAGCACGCCTGTAGCACCGTTGATAGAGGTCTCCAGCAGCGGGCTGGAAACGGCGGCGGTAGCAGCCTGCTCTGCCTTTTCCCTGCCGGAAGCGGAACCGACTCCCATGTGGGCACGTCCGGCGTTCTTCATCACGGCGGAGACATCCGCAAAGTCCAGGTTAATGATCACATTCTTGGAGAACCCCACCAGCTCGGAGATGGAGGTCACCGCCTGCTTCAGCACGTCGTCAGCAATGCCGAAGGCGTTGGCAAAGGTGATCTTCTGATCGGTCACGTACTTTAGCCGGTCATTGGGGATGATTATCAGGGAGTCTACCTTATCTTTCAGATTGGAAATGCCCTGCTCCGCCTGACGCATACGGTTCGCCCCCTCAAACTTGAATGGCTTCGTCACCACGCCAACGGTGAGAACCCCAGCCTCGTGAGCCAGATCCGCCACGATAGGAGCAGCGCCGGTACCGGTGCCGCCGCCCATACCGGCGGTAATGAATACCATATCGGTGCCTTCCAGCACCTTCGCGATGGCAGCACGGCTCTCCTCGGCGGACTTCCTGCCGATCTCCGGCTTGGATCCGGCGCCCATACCGCCAGTGAGCTTTTCGCCGATCTGGATCTTATTTTTGCAAACGGACTTGTTAAGGTCCTGCTTATCGGTATTTACCGCGATGAAGTCTACGCCGCCTACCCCGGCATCGATCATACGGTTAATAACGTTGTTTCCTGCGCCACCCACGCCAATGACTTTGATCTTGACAACGCGCTCCTGTACAGTTTCGGACATAAATTCTTCCTCCTATGTATCATTTCCCGCAAAGACGCTTCCGCCGCTGCGTCCAATTTCCTTTGTACCTTTTTATTCTATCCCGAAATTGGGAATTGGTCAATAGAAAAATCTCATTTTTCGGCAAAATATTCCAACGGCTCCGGCTATTCAAAGGGCGTGAACCCCACCTGTGTCTTCCATGTGGTGAAACTCAGATCCAGAATTCCGGTCTGGTAGTCGCTCAGCTGGAGGATTGTATCGTTCATTGTGGCAATTTTATAAGCCAGATCATTGGTGCCGCCCAGATTCACCTGATACTGGGTGCCGTACCACAGGATGATGTCATCCAGCCGGGTGACATTAACACTGGCGGCCTGTCCCACAATATCGTTGTTCTCCAACTCCGCCAGGATCTCCAGAGCAGCGGAGAGGCGCTGCGCTCCGGTGACGGAAATCGAGACCGTCTCTCCCGTTTCTTCTGTGGAAGCAGGGGTCTCCTCCCTTGCCTTGGCGATCTCTCCCGGCTGGGGCGAAGAGATGGTCACGCCAAGAACCTGGGTGTAATTCTCTGCGTTTCCGGCGGTGGTCTGTTCTACCACCTTGCCGCTGGAGGTGATCAGCCACCACACACCGTCATCCGCCTGGATGGAGTACACCACATTTTCTTCCTCGATTTCAATATTAACCGTATCCGGAAGTTTTATACCAATTCTGGCGGTTTTTACATAGGGAAGTTTCGCGAGGATCTGTCCGGAAGCCCTTGCGCGGCTGAATGTCAGGAGGTTATCTCCCTCGGAAATGCCGGAGGCCTCCCGGATGGTCCAGGCGGAATACACGTCCGCGCCGGAGACGGTCACCACCTTCACTTTGAAGAACACGGAAAGCCCCATCACCAATGCCAGCACCACCGCCAGCACCGTAAGCAATTGCACCAGCAGCCGATCCCGGTTGAACGCCTTGGGCTGGGTATAGACCACCGCCGGCGTATCCGGCCTTGACTTTTTCTTGGGTTCTCCCCGGGAATTCTGAAAGTCCCGCACCGCTCCCGCCAGGGATTGATAGGCAGGGTTCTCCCCGGAGAAGAACTTCCGGGTCTTTCCCTTCCGTTCCGCTTTTTTCCGCTCGTTTGCCGCCTTATAGGGCTGATAGCCGCTGTCTCCCGTAGGCCTGGAAGCGGTCTTTTTTACGCTCTGGCGGGTGGGCACAGACTTTCCCTGGGTTCGGGGCAGGGCTTTTCCGGGCTTATCCGCTGGGCGGGGCGTTTTGGCTTCCTGTTGCCGAACTGCCCGCCCACTCTGGGTACGGGGCGTACCCTGCCGGGTTCCGGAAGGCTTTTTCCGTGGCGCGCCGCCTGCCTGGGCAGAGGTTTTCCCCTGCGTTCCGGACGGTTTCTTCGGCTGCCCCTGGTTCTTTCTCTCATTGCTATTCATATCGGTTCCTCCCGGGATAATTACTGCTTTGCCAGCTCCTCCACAATGTCACAGATGCGCTCCGCAGAATCCAGCCGAACCAAGGTTCGCAGGGTGCGCCGCATATTCTCCCGGCGCTCCGGATCCCGCAGCAGCGACTGGATCTCGCCGTAAAGCCTCTGGGCGGTGCATTCCTCCTCGGGAAGCAGAATCGACGCCGAACGATCCGCCAGAACCCGGGCGTTTTTCTCTTGATGATGGTTCGTCACATTGGGAGACGGGATCAAAATTGCCGGCGTTCCCGCCACCGCGATCTCATTGCAGGTGGATGCCCCGGAACGGCTGATGATGATATCTGCCGCAGCCATCATGGTGGGCATATTATAGATATATTCCTTCATATCAACGCGGTCCGCCTTGGAAAGGTCTACCCCCTTCTCCTTCACAAGGGTGGGCATCCACTCCCAGCCGAAGCTTCCGGTGGCGTGGATATGCCGGAAGGGGAAGCCTTCCGTCTGCTCCAGGGCAAACAGGTCAGCCATTGTCTCATTCATCTTCTTCGCGCCCAGGCTGCCAAAAGCGGAGACAACCAAAGGTTCCTCCCCAATGCCAAGCTCTTTTCTCGCCTGCTCCCGGGTGGTGTAGATGAATTCCCGGCGGACAGGCATTCCCACGACCTCCACTTTTTCCGGATGGCGGTAGTGCTGCACGCTTTCCTCAAACGCCACCAGAACCCTGCTGGCGCGGTTGGCTGCCAGGCGGGTGGTGATCCCGGGAACGGCATTGCTTTCATGGACACAGGTAGGGATCCCCATAGCCGCTCCGGCGTACAGCGCCGGGAAGCTGGCATAGCCGCCGGTACCGATGATCACATCGGGATGATACTCCCGAAACAGCTGCCGGCACTGCTTTATTCCGCTGAGGGTTCCTTTTATCACCCCGATGTTTTTCTTCAGACCTGCCAAACTTTTTTCCCGGCTCAGCCCAGAGGGACAGGGCAGGCACTTCAGCGCATACCCCTCCTGAGGCACCAGCTTCTCCTCCATGTGACCGGCGGCACCTATAAACAGAATCCCCCAGTCTGGATGGCGCTCCCGGATCAGGTTTGCCACCGCAAAGGCAGGGTTAATGTGTCCGGCAGTTCCGCCGCAGGTAAAGATCAGATTCATTGGCTTACGCCTCCTGTATTTTTCTTCGATTCCGTTGCCGGGAGATCCCCAGCACGATCCCCATTTCTCCCAGGTTCACTGCCAGGGCAGTTCCGCCGTAGGAAAAGAAGGGCAGTGCAATACCGGTGGAGGGCAGGAGATTGGTCACAACCCCCAGGTTCAGAACGGTCTGAACCCCGATCAGGGTGACAAGTCCCGCCGCCAGCACCGTGGAAAACCGGCTGCTTGCCCGCAGGGCGATCCAGTACCCCCGGAGGATCAGCAATCCGAAGAGAAACATGATCGCCAGAGCGCCGGCAAGCCCCAATTCCTCGCAGATCACCGCGAAGATATAGTCATTATATTGAAATGGCAGATACAGATACTTCTGTCGGCTTTTCCCAAATCCCAGCCCAAACACGCCGCCGGAGCCGATAGCATAGAGGGACTGCAAAATCTGGTATCCGGTATCCCCCGGATCCAGCTCGGGATGCAGCCAGGCGGTGATTCGGTCCCCGGCATAGCCCATGAAACTGACGTACACCACCAGAAACACCACCGCGCCCCCGGCCCCCGCCAGAAGCCACTTGGGGCTGGTTCCCGCAACGAACATCATCACTACCGCCACCATACCCATAAGCATAATGGCGCTCAGATGCTTTTCCAGGGCCAGGGGGACTAGAATCCCCATGATTACTCCGCCGAAGCCCAGCACACCGAAGCGGAACTGCTTTGCCCTGCCTCCAAAATCTCTTGTCAGCCTGGCCAGTACCAGGATCATGGTGAACTTAGCCACCTCCGACGGCTGGAACTGAAGTCCCGCGATACTGATCCAGCGTTTCGCGCCGTTAACCTCCTGGCCGATCACCAGAACGCTGAGCAGCAGCAAAATGCTGACGCCGTAGAGGGGCCACGCCATCCGGTACCAGAAGTCTACAGTCACGCGGCTGAAAAAGTACATAGCGGCAAGTCCGATTCCCGCGCACACCGCCTGTTTTTGCAGGTAACGGGTGGAGGACAGATAGCCGGTATCATACTGGCTCTGGGCGCTGCTTGCGGAGTAGAGCATGGTGATCCCTACCCCCAGCAGCGTCAAAACCAGCAGCAAAAATGGAATATCTACACTTTCACCCTTCCGATGATTTACCGGAAGGCGATTCTCCTTGGCATTCAGAGTCCGCTCTGACGCCATAGAAGTCTCCTTTCCTTACCCTACCATACCAGAGACGCCAAACCAGGCGAGCACACACATCAGGGCGCTGACCGAGGCAAAAACCAGTACAATCTTCTCCTCCTTCCATCCGCACATCTCAAAGTGATGGTGGATGGGGGACATCTTAAAAAGCCGCTTCCCATGGGTCAGCTTAAAATAGCTCACCTGAAGAATTACGGACAGCGTCTCCATTATGTAGACGAATCCGACCAGAATCAGAATCAGCGGCATATCCAGGGCAATGGCAAGAGAGCACACCGCTCCCCCCAGAAACAGGGAACCGGTATCCCCCATAAACAGCTTGGCAGGGTGCCAGTTGTAGCACAAATAGGCAGCCAGCCCTCCAATCAAGGATGCAGGCAGCAGCGCCAGCTCATAGCGGCCCATGGAAAAAGCCACGGCGGTAAAAAACGCCATCACTGGAATGGTCACCGAAGCGCTCAGCCCGTCAATGCCATCGGTCAAATTCACAGAGTTCACACAGCCCACCACAATAAACATGGAAAACAGCACATACGCAATGGGATGGATGTGGATTACCACGTCGAAAAACGGGATATAGAGCATGCTGGTGAGACTGCCGTTTTTATACATCAGGTAAACGAACACCGCTGCCACCGCCATTTGTAGCAGTATCTTTTGCAGAGAGGTCAGCCCCAAATTCCGGTGATGAAGAACCTTTTCCAGATCGTCCAGTAGTCCGATGGCTCCGAAGCATACCGACATCAGCAGGACGTAAAACACCGAATAATCCTCCATGGCAGGGAGGTTCGCCAGCAAGCATACTGCCGCCACGAAAATGAAAATCAGTCCGCCCATAATAGGAGTGCCCGATTTGCCGTTGTGCCAGGTGGGGCCTACTTCCCGGATGGACTGCCCCGCTTTCAGCGCCCGAAGCACAGGGATCATCAGCTTATTGAGAACCACGCAAGCCAGGAAAGAAAGAAGAAGTGAGAGAAGGATCCTTGTCATTGTACTATTCCTCCGTATCCGTCAGGAAATCTTCCAGTATGGTTTCCATGTGCATCCCATGGCTGCCCTTGAACAGCAACACATCTCCTGGCTTTACTTCCCGCCGGAGGGCGGAAATCAGCGCCTCCCGATCCAGGAAATCCTGAACCTTTCTTTCCGGCATTCCGCCGGTGATGCAGCCGCTGCGAACCCGCACCGCGTTGGGACCGTAAGCAAACACCAAGTCTGCCTTACCAACGGCAATGCGACCCACCCGGTAATGCTCCGCCTGGGTGCTGGAGCCAAGCTCCAGCATGTCTCCCAGCACCGCCACCCGGCGTCCGGACTTGGTGCCAAGGATCTTGAGAGCCGCCTCCATGGATTCTGGACCGGCGTTGTAGCAATCCTTGATGATGGTATACCCCTTTTTTACAAAAATCTCCTGTCTGCCTGCCAAATTCCGGAAACTACGGAGACACTTACGGATGTTTTCCGGCGTAACTCCCAGCTTTAGCGCGACGGTCACCGCCGCCAGAGCATCCGGGATGTAGTGGGCGCCCTCCATGCACAGCTCCACCGGAAAAGTGCCTCTGCCGCTTTCCACCTGGAACCGGAGCATACCCACCTCCTGGCGAGCATTCAGCCCACGAACCTCACAGCCAGGGTCGCTTCCAAAGTAGGTAATTTTCTGCTGGGGCGTCTTCGCCAGATTTCGGAGCATGGTATCGTCGCCGTTGAGTATCAGCTCTCCGTAATCCTCCATGCCCTCCAGAATTTCAAATTTTGCTTTCCGGATGCCTTCCATGGTACCCAGGTTCTCAATGTGCATGTTGCCGATATTCAAAATCATGGCAATATCCGGGTGGGCGATCTGGGACAGGTATGCCATCTCTCGGAAATGGTTCATGCCCATTTCCAGCACCGCCACCTGGGTATCCTCCTCCATGCCAAGGATCGCCATCGGGACGCCAATGTCGTTATTGTGATTGGCCGGCGTTTTTCCCACCTGGTAAGTACTTTCCAGGATGCAAGCGGTCATTTCCTTCGTGGTGCTTTTTCCCACGGAGCCGGTGATGCCCACCACCTTCATGTCCAGCCGTTTCCGCTCCTGCCGGGCGATATCGCCCAGAGCGGTTCTGGGATCCCCTACGTAGATCGCGGGGTAGTCCCCCATTTTGCGACTGCACAGCACTGCCGCCGCGCCGCTGCTGATGGCAGCGGGAATGAAATCGTGGCCGTCCCGCACCCCCTGCAGCGCAACAAACAGCTGCCCTGGCCGAAGCTGCCGGGTATCGTTGGCTGCTCCAAAGAAGGTGATATCTCCGTATTTTTCTTCTACGTAGCCGCCGCACCACTGGGCGGCCTGTCTGAGCGTGATTTTACCCATTCTGAATCCCCGTTTCCGTCAGGTGAGCGGCAACCTCTTCCCGTTCATCCAGGTGATATTTCTGTCCGCCGATGTCCTGATAGGTTTCATGGCCTTTTCCTGCCAAAACAATTATATCATTTTTTTCCGCAATGTCCATAGCATATCTGATTGCTTCTCGCCGTTGCTCGATTACAATATATGGTCCATCTCCCGGTTTTACCCCGGCAAGAATATCCGATATAATGTCTCCCGGCTGCTCCGTTCTGGGGTTGTCCGAGGTAATAACAGCAAAGTCGGAATATTTTACACCGATTTCCCCCATAATGGGGCGTTTTATCGGATCCCGGTCTCCGCCGCAGCCAAAAACCGCGATCACCCTGCCCCGGCAAAAATCTTTTACCGAACGCAGCACCTTTTCTAGGCTGTCCGGGGTATGAGCATAGTCAATGAGGACGGTATAGGGCTTTCCCGGGGTGGGCACAACCTCCACTCTTCCCTTCACGCCCCTGGCATTTCCCAGAGCGCTGGCCGCATCGGCAAGCGGGACCCCCAACGTATCTGCCAGGGCCAGCACCGTCAAGGCGTTGTACACCGTGAACCGCCCGGGAATTGCCAATTTTACCGGGATTCGGGTTTTCCCCTTCACTGCGGTGAAACGGATGCCATCGCCGTGCAGGGTAACATCCTCCGCCCGGAGATCCCCAGGGCCTGACACGGCAGTGGTCATCACCGGGCACCGGGCCGCCTGGAGGAATCTGTGCGCGTAGCTGTCATCTATATTTATGACCGCGGCATCGCACCGGCGGAACAGTTCCACTTTTGCCTCGCAGTAATGATCCATGGTTTTATGGAAGTCCAAGTGATCCTCCGTCAAATTGGTGAAGGCGGCTGCCCGGAAGCGCATCCCGCCGATCCGTTCCAGCGCCACGGCATGGCTGGAAACCTCCATCACCGCGAAGGCGCACCCCGCGTCCCGCATCTGGGCGAGCAGTCCCTGCAGGTCGAAGCTTTCCGGGGTGGTGCGCTCCGTAGGCAGTTCCTTCTGACCAATGGCATTGCCAATGGTGCCGATCAGCCCCACCTTCACCCCCAGGCAGCTTTCCAGCACCTGTTTCAGCAAAATCGTGACAGAGGTCTTGCCGTTGGTGCCGGTAACGCCGATCACCGGCATGGTGTCCCCAGGCCGCCCGTAGAAATTCGCGCCGATGAAGGCCAGCGCCAGCCGGTCACTGGAAACCAAAATATATGGAATTTCTTCTTTGGGACGTTTGGCGGTGACAACTGCTACGGCCCCCTTCTCCATTGCCATGGGAATAAACCGATTGCCATCGGAAGCGAAGCCGGATATGGCAACAAACAGGCTTCCCGGTGTTACCCGTCGGGAATCGTAATATACCGCCGGAATCTCGGCTTCCGGATCGGCGTGTAATTCCACCACCGGCGCATCCCGGAGAAGCTCCCTTAATTTCATACGTAAACCTCCTAATCCCGTACCTGGGTGTCAGTAAATTGCAGCGTCACTTCCGTACCCCAGGGAACCTGTTCCCCCGCCACAGGTGTTTGGGCTGTTACAACCACTTCAGGCGCGGTTTCCGGGTTCCCGGTAATGGAAATCCGCAGCCCCGCCTTTCCGGCAGCGTCCCCCGCCTGCTGGCGGTTCATACCCAGGAAGTCCGGAACCGTCACCCCTTCCGGCGTCTCATTCAAATAAAGGATCACCTGGCTGCCAGGCACAGCAGACTGCCCGGGGCTGGGCAGCTGATCTGCCACCGTTTCTCCGGAGCCGGAAAGCACCGGTTCCAACCCCAACTCCTTCAGCAGCTTTTCCGCGTCCTTCGCTGCCATACCGGTATAGTCTTCCAGCGCTGTGGTGGTGCCGTCCTGGGGCGGATCGGTTTTGGCCACGCCCAGGTAAGGAAGGATCTCCGCCATCACCGCTCCTACGGTGGGAGCCGCCATTACACCGCCGGAAATATAAATTCCGGTTTCCCTGGATGGGGTATCCAGGGCGCAGAGCACAATATATTCCGGATCCTCCATCGGGGCGATCCCCACAAAGGACACGATCTTATCCTGAACCCGCTGGCCGTTTTCGTCAAACACATCGATTTTTTCGCTGGTGCCTGTCTTGCCGCCGATGGAAAAGCCTGCTACGGCGGCGTTTTTTGCCGTCCCTTCGGTGACCACTGACCGGATCAGCTCCCGCATAATGTCAGAGGTCTCCTTCTGAATGGTATGACGAACCACAGTTGGCTCCTGCCGGAGAACAGTGTTGCCCTGGGCATCCACCACCTCGGAAACGATATATGGCTCCAGAAGGTTACCGCCGTTGACCACCGACGCGATGGCACGGACAAGCTGCAGCGGCGTAATTTTAAAGGTCTGCCCAAAGGAACCGGAGGTCAGGGATGCGGTGCCCCACTTATCGGTATCCGTCACCAGCTCCCGGCTGAAAAACACGCCCTTACTCTCTCCCGTCAGGTCAATGCCTGTTTTTTCCAGAATGCCGAACTTTTCCACATATTCATAGAACCGCTCCCCTCCCAGCTTCAGGGCAATGTGGGCAAAAGCGATGTTGCAGGAATTTTGAAGCGCCTGGGGTGTCTTCTCCGCCCCGTGGCCGGCGGAACGCCAGCAGTGAAGCTTCTGTGCTCTGCCGGGGATCTGCTCGGCGCCGCCGCAGAAGAAATTGGTATCCAGATCAATGGCTCCACAGTCCAGCGCCGCTGCCATGGTCATGACCTTGAAGGTGGACCCTGGCTCATAGCCATCGGACAGCACCCGGTTCCGCCACTGCTTCAGCTGGGCGGCAGAGAGAGCCTGACGGTAACTGTTTTCCGCCTCGGTTCGCTCTGGGGAAAGGGGCATTGCCTCATAACTTTCCCGCATCCGCTCCAGCTCCTCCAAAGCCGTGGGCTCCAGGATCTCCTGATACCGGTTGGGATCGTAAGATCCCAATGTCGCCATTGCCAGGATCTCCCCGGTTTTGCAGTTCATTACCACACCGAAGGCGCCGTTTTGGACATCGTACCGATCAATCGCCGCCTGAAGCTGCTTTTCCAGACAGGCTTGGACGGTGGTGTCCAGGGTCAATATAACACTGCATCCCGGCTGGGACGCAAGGAAATTTTCGTAGGAAAAGGGCATATCCATTTCATTGCTGCCCTTAGTAGTGACCACCCTGCCGGATTTTCCGGAAAGGTAGCTGTCGTAGCTGCTTTCAATCCCCTCAGAGCCTTCTCCCGAGTCGTTGGTAAAGCCAATTACCTGGGCCGCCAGGCTGCCAAAGGGGTAATACCTGCGGGAAGTCGGCTCGATATGGATGCCGGACACGCCGGTTTCATTGATGTATTCCCGGATGGCAGAGGCGGTCTCCTCCTCCAGCCGGTAGCCTACCTGCTTATACCGTTTGGTGGTATCTTCCCCCTGTTCCCGGATCCACTGGGCATCCTTCCCAACCAGGGGGGCCAGAAATTCCGCCACAGCTTCCAGATCTGCCTTGGACTGTTTTAACTCATGGGGATCCAGGTAAACATTTTCCACTCCCGCCGAGGCTGCCAGAACGTTCATGTTCCGGTCATAGATGATTCCCCGATCCGCCGCCACCGGCGTGGATCGGCTCTGGTTCCGCAGGGCAAGTCCCGCGTAATAATCATAATTCTGCACCATCAGGTCGTACAACCGCGCCCCCAAAGGAACAAACGCCAGGATCCCCAGAACCGCCATTGTCAAAAGGATCCGCCTGTGCTGACCGCTGTCCATCCGGAAACGGCCTGTCTCCCGGTATTTCCGTTTCATTTTCATCACCGGTCCTTTCCCCACCGTACCTCATCGTAGGAATGGGCAGCAAGGTTATCCCTCGCCGCCCACTCGCAGCTTCTATTACGATTGTATGGAAAGGTTCCGAGAAAAAGAACGTCACTTGGCAAACAGGCCTTTCAAAAACCAAATAATATCGTCCCACAGCGTCGGTTCCGGCTCCTTCTGGGGGAGGCTGACATAGACCTTAGCGGTCTCGGCTTCCTCGGCAGGGATCATTCCCATTCCCTCAGCGGATACACGGATATGTTCCAGGTCAAGGCTCGTCCGATATTCATGGGTCACCTGGGCGTTTTCCCGGCGGATCTCCGAAAGGGTGGCAGACACTTTGTTATACTCATCCCAGCTATTTTGCAACCGGAACGCGCCGACCACCAGCAGCACCAGCATCACCGCTGCCACTGCCATCCCCCCCAGAGCAACCGGATCCACGCAGATCCTTCTTACCTTCTCCCGGTGGGGCTTCGGAAGTTTCGCCTTCGCGCTTTTCTTGCCCGCAACCTCCGGTGCCTCACTGCCGGGGACATAAAACTGGCCAACATATTGAATTTCCGGCTTCTGGATCATAATTCTCTATCCTTTGCGGCAATATCATATTTTTTCGCAGACCCGCAGCTTGGCGCTTCTGGCTCTGGGATTCCGCTCCAGCTCCTCCCCGCTGGGAAGGATGGGTTTGCGGGTAATCAACGTAACACGCGGCTTCCGTCCGCAGACGCAGACCGGAAAGCTGGGAGGGCAGACGCAGCCTCGCGCTGCCTCCGCCATGGCAGATTTCACAATCCGGTCTTCCAGGGAGTGGAAAGTGATCACCGCCAAGCGCCCGCCGGGATTCAGCAGCGGAATCATTGCTTCCATGGCCCGGGAAATGGCCCCCAGCTCGTCATTCACGGCGATACGGATCGCCTGAAAGCTTCTTTTGGCTGGGTGCTGCTTCTCCCGAAGCGCAGACGCGGGCATCCCGGAGCGGATGGTATCCACCAGTTCCAAAGTGGTTTTGATTGGGCTTTCCGCCCGCCGGCGGCAAATCGCCCCGGCAATTTGAGGCGCGTACCGCTCCTCGCCATAGTCGTACAGAATTCGCTTCAGTTCCTCATAGGGCCAGGTGTTTACCACCTCAGATGCCGTCAATGAATCCTCCTGATTCATCCGCATATCCAGCGGCGCGTCCGTCATATAAGAAAAGCCCCGATCTCCCTCGTCCAGCTGAGGGGAGGAAACGCCCAGATCCAGAAGGATCCCATCCACCCCCGGAATGGACTGATTCCGAAGAATCGTGTCCAGCTCCCGGAAATTGCCGTGAACCAGTTTGACCCGATCCCCGAAGGGTTTCAGACGCTCACCGGCGGCATGAAGGGCATGGGTATCCCTGTCAATGCCTACAAGAAGCCCGGTAGTGAGCTGGCGGGCAATTTGCCAGGAGTGCCCGCCGCCGCCTAGGGTTCCGTCCACGTAGATCCCTTCCGGGCGGATGTTCAGCGCGGCGATACTTTCCTCCAGCAGTACGGAAACATGATGAAATTCGCTCATAGACCAATGGCCTCCAGGGAGGCAAGGAGCTTCTCCGGGGTGAGATTTTCCTCTTCAAACCGGTTAAATTCTTCGGCATCCCAAATTTCCGCCTGACCGGCCCTGCCTACTATCATCACATCCCGGGTGATCCCGGCATAGTTCAGAAGAAAGCCGGTGAGGGGAAACCGGAACTGCTTATCCGGGGTGCATTCTGTGGCGTTCATAAAAATCAGGCTGGTGGCCCCCGCCCGCTGAGAGATGCTCAGGGCATTGTAGTTTTCGCTCAAGGTCTGCCATTCGGCGGAGGTGTACACGGTGAGGCACTTATGACCGCAGTTAAGCCCCAAGGTCACATAGAAGCTGTCGCCCAGCTCCTGCCGAAGCTTTGCTGGAACAAACAGACGGTTTTTTTCGTCCAGCTTCGCCGGATATTTCCCGATCATGGTCTCACCTTCCTTCCCTTTTCCTCCACTTTACCGCCCTTTTACTCCCTTTGCAGACAGTATAACGCTTTCCTCCAGAAAAATCAATCTTTTTTCCCGTATTTTTTAGCATTTGAGGGAAAATGGAAAAAATTTCCTGATATTTTCAAATATTTGTTCTATAAAATCAGGGCTGAAAGCAGAGTTTTCCCTCCTCCATCCGGGTTTTTACCCTTCCAGGCTTCCTCCCGGAACGCAAAAGGTAGTCGGAAAGAGCGCCTTCTACCTCAGTCTGGATCAGCCGCCGAAGCTGTCTTGCCCCATCGTTGCCCCGGCATTTCCCGCACAGCTCCTTTGCCAGTTCCGGGGGGAACTGGATCTGTGTTCCCTGGTCTGCCGCCCGCTCCTGGAGCTGTCGAAGGTACTTCCAGGCGATGGCCTCCATTGCCCCCTCCCCCAGAGGATCGAAGGCAACCGTTCCGTCCAACCGCCCCAGGAACTCCGGGGTGAATGTCTCTGCTAAACTATTCTGCCACTGAGCCGTTTTGCCGCTGGCACAGAAGCCCAGTCCGTCGCTTTTAATGCCGCTGCCCACGTTGGAGGTCATTACCACAATGGCGTTTTTGAAGCTGACCCGCCGTCCGGTGGAGTCGGTGAGCACGCCCTCCTCCATGATTTGCAGCAGAACCCCCAGCACCTCCGGATGGGCCTTTTCCACCTCGTCCAGCAGCACCAGACAATAGGGACGGCGTCGCACCGCTTCTGTAAGCTTTCCGCCTTCCTCATAGCCCACATACCCAGGAGGCGCGCCAATCAGCCGGGATACGGCATGCTTTTCCATATATTCCGTCATATCCAGCCGAATCATGGCGTCCCGGCTGCCGTAGACCTCTTCCGCCAAGGCACGGCAAAGCTCCGTTTTTCCTACACCGGTGGGGCCGGTAAACATCAGGCAGGCAATGGGCCGCTCCGGATCCCGGATGCCGGAGTAGCCACGGCGAACCGCCTCCGCCACAGTTCTGACCGCTTTGCTCTGTCCGATCACATGGGCAGACAGCAGCCCCTCCAAGCTAATAAGGCGCTCCCGCTCCCCGGAAGTCAGACGTCCCACCGGGATCCCCGTCCGGGCGGAAACCACCCCGGCAATGTCCGCGACGGTGACGCTTCTCCCCCGCCGCCCCTCCGGCGTCTTTTCCGTCAGGCTCTGCATCCGATCCCGAAGCTGAGCCGCCTGCTCAAACCGGCGCTCCCGTACCGCCTGGTGCAGTTCCTCCTCCAGAGCTTTCCTGGCGGCGCCGCCTCGGGAATATCGGCTTTCCTCCATTCTTGCCCGGGCCGCTCCCTCGTCCAGCAGATCGATTGCCTTATCCGGCAGATACAGATCCGGAAGGTATCTGCGGGACAGCCGCACCGCCTCCTTCAAGGCTTCGTCGGTGATTCGCAGATGATGATGCCGCTCTAAACCAGGCTTCAACGCTCGGAGGATCGCCAGGGTGGTCTCTCCCGAAGGTTCCTCCACGGCTACCGGGCGGAAACGCCGCTCCAGGGCGGCATCCTTTTCAATATACCGGCGATACTCCTCCCGGGTGGTTGCCCCCAGCATTTGCAGCTCGCCCCTGCCCAAGGCAGGCTTAAAAATATTGGCGGCATCGATGGCGCCTTCCGCCGCTCCTGCCCCCACAATGGTGTGCATTTCGTCAACGAAGAGGATCACATCCCCTGCCCGCTTGATTTCCGCCAGCACATCCCTCAGCCGCTCCTCAAACTCCCCCCGATACTTGGTACCCGCCACCAGGTTTGCCATATTGAGGCTCACCAGCCGTTTATCTTTCAGCTGAGGCGGCACATCCCCCAGTGCCATCCGCTGGGCAAGGCCTTCGGCAATGGCCGTTTTTCCCACGCCCGGTTCCCCCACCAGCGCGGGATTATTTTTATTTTTCCGGCAGAGGATCCCCACAACCATATCAATCTCCCGCTCCCGTCCAATCACCGGATCCATAGCGGACGCCTTCTGTACCAGGTCCTCGCTGAACTGTTCTAAAAGCTTCGTGGAAAACGCCTCCTTCTTCCCTGAGGGAGAAATTCCTTCCTCCCAGCGCAAATAGTCTACCGTATGGGTCAGCAGCCCGTCCGGGCTGATGCCGTAAATTTTCAGCAGCTCCTCTGCCCCGCTGTTTTCCTGCCTGGGCAGCGCCAGGAGCACATCCTCCGGGCTGATTTCCCGATGCCGTCTCCGCCGTGCCTCCATCGCGCCGCCCCGGAGCAGCTGCCTTGCTGCCGGGGTCAGCCCCTGGGGGAGGGGCAATCCTGGGGAGCCTGTTCCGTAGATCAGCTGGGTCATAGTTCTGGTCAATTCCGGCTCCATGCCCAAGCTACGCAGCAGCATCCCCGGCATTCCAGGATCTTCACACAGTGCCAGCAGCAAATGGGCAGAACCCACGCAGCTGTGCCCCATCTGACGGGCAAGCCCTCCCGCCTGACGGATCAGCTCCCGGCACCGCGAATCGTATCGCATGGTATCCCTCCTTTTTTGAGGGATTTTCGCCCCACTGGCAAAATTTTATACGATTCTTTTTGAAAAAAGGAATTGCTTTTTTGTAAATCCATGCTAGAATAAAGGTGCGTACCGTCAAGGGCGGATACAAAATATACATATAGGGAGGTTTTACCATGGCCTACAAGATTACCGATGCTTGCGTGAAGTGCGGTTCCTGCGCCGAGCAGTGCCCTGTCAGCGCCATCTCCGAGGGTGACGAAACCTACGTGATCGACGCCGATGTTTGCGTCAGCTGCGGCTCCTGCGCCGAGCAGTGCCCCGCTGAAGCCATCGAGGAGGAATAATCCTTTCTCATCGATCGGCCTGCTCCGGCTAAACCGGTGCGGGCCGGTTTTTTATGGAGGTGATCCTTATGGAAGCATTGCCGGGAGGCTTTACCCTGGATCTGCCGGAGGGGGTTTTCCCACTGAGCACCGACTCCATGGCTCTTGCCCATTTCTGCGCCCCGAAAAGCGGCGAGATAATTCTGGATCTTGGCTCCGGCGGCGGGACGCTGGGAATGCTCCTGTGCGCTTCCTGCTACGATTGCCACATCACTGGAGTGGAAATTTCGGAAGCGAGCCACCGTGCTGCCCTGGATAACATCCGGCGAAACGGTCTTATGGGCCGCATGGAAAGTATATGCGCCGATGCCTCTCAGGTTCCCTCCCTTTTTGTCCCGGGCAGCTTTTCCTGCTGTGTTTCCAATCCTCCCTATTTTTCCGGAGGCCCCGGCTGCGCCCGGAACCCGGGGGCACGGCAGCGGGAAAGTCTTTCCATGGCATCGCTGATGTCTTCCGCCGCTTGGGCGCTGAAATACGGCGGCGACTTTTTCCTGGTTCACCGCCCCGAAGCTTTGGGGGAAATCATTGTCCAGGGCGGAAAGGCCGAACTGGAAATAAAGCGGCTCCGGCTCCTTCGCCACCGGGAGGGCGGAGCCGTTACCCTGATCCTGGCGCAGCTCCGCAAGGGAGCTAAGCCTGGTCTAAAATGGGAAGAAATCTCCCTTTACGACGCTTCCGGCAATCCAACCGAAAGCTATCGGGAAATCTATCACATTCAGGAGGCATAGCATGGCCGGTATCCTTTATCTTGTTCCAACTCCCATCGGAAATTTGGAAGATATTTCCGTCCGGGCCAGGGAAACCCTGGCCCTTGCGGACTTCATCGCCGCGGAGGACACCCGGGTGACACTGAAGCTTCTGAACCATCTGGAGCTGAAAAAACCGCTGATCAGCTACTACGAGCACAACAAGGCATTCCGCGGTGAAAGGATTGTCGCCCGGATCCTTGCCGGGGAAACCTGTGCTCTGGTCTCCGATGCGGGCAGCCCCGCGATCTCTGATCCCGGGGAGGACCTGGTGAAGCAGTGCGCGGACGCCGGAATTACAGTCTGCGCCATTCCAGGCCCATGCGCGGCCATCACCGCCCTGAGCATTTCCGGGCAAAGCACGGGGCGATTCTGCTTCGAGGGCTTCCTGTCCACCGCGAAAAAAAGCCGCCGGGAGCACCTGGACTCCCTGCGAGATGAAACACGGACAATGATCTTCTATGAGGCCCCCCACAAGCTGCTTACCACGCTGACAGACATGGCAGAGGTATTCGGAGCTGACCGCTCCGTCAGCCTCTGCCGGGAGCTGACCAAGCTGCATGAGGAGGTTGTTCGCACCACCTTGGGGGATGCGGCTCAGAAATACGCCGAGGCCCCGCCCAAAGGAGAGTTTGTCCTGGTACTGGCGGGAGCCGCTCCAAAAAAGGCAAAAAGCGCATCCCTGGAGGATGCCGCTGCCCGAGTGGCGGAGCTAACTGCCTCCGGCCTCCGCCGCAAGGACGCAGTCAAACAGGCTGCTCAGGAGCTAAACCTCCCCCGGAACATGGTTTATGAAGCATCTCTGGAAAAATAAATGATACTATCAAACACGCCTGGCAGGGCTTTGGAAAGCCATGCCAGGCGCGTTGCTATGGACTTTTCAAAATTTCGCGAAAGGACGCTGCGTGGGCCACAGTCAGGTGGAAACCTTATTTCGCGATTTTCTTGAACTCATCGAACACGAACTGTACCTTAGGTCCAATGACAACCTGCACAGAGGTCTTGCCCGGACGGATGACACCGGCGGCACCGGAAGACTTGATCTTCTTCTCGTCCACCAGCAGACGATCCTTCACTTCCAGACGCAGACGGGTGATACAGTGATCGATGGATGTGACATTTTCCTTGCCGCCCAGGCCTTCCAGAATGATCTGGGCCATAGCGGTGTAGTCGTCGTTGGCAAGCTCAATCTTCAGCTCGCCTTCCTGATCGTCCTCACGGCCTGGGGTCTTCAGGTCGAACTTCTTGATGGCGAAGTAGAACACAGCGAAGAACACCGCGAAAGCGGCAATACCCAGAGGGATGATCAGCCAGGTCTTTGCCGCTGCCGGCAGGGAAGCGGAGAAGATCAGATCCGTCAAGCCAGCAGAGAAGCAGAAGCCTGCCCGGAAGCCAAGGGCGACAGTAATGGTGGTAAAAATGCCGTACAGCAGAGCGTAGACAACGTACAGGGGGAATGCAAGGAACATGAAGGAGAACTCGAAAGGCTCAGTGACGCCGCACAGCAGGGCGCACACGGCGGCAGAACCAACGATACCGATGGTAGCCTTCCGCTTGTCGGGCTTGGCATTGAGGATCATTGCCACAGCAGCGCCGGCAATACCGAACATCATGCAGGGGAAGAAGCCGGCCATGTACATACCTACGGACCAGTCAATGACGGTACCGTTAGCCATGGTGTCACCCTGAACCAGAGCGCCCCAATAAGCGGTCAGGTCGCCCAGGCCGATGGTATCGAACCAGAACACGTTGTTCAAAGCGTGGTGCAGGCCGAAGGGGATCAGCAGGCGGTTCAGGAAGGCGTAGATACCGGCGCCCACAGCGCCCAGGCCCTTGACGCCGTTACCAACAGCAACCAGCGCGCCGAAGATCACGGGCCATACGAACAGGAGAATAGCGGCAACAACGATGGAAACAAGACCGGTGATGATGGCGACACAGCGCTTGCCGCTGAAGAACGCCAGCACATCAGGCAGCTTAGTGCCCTTGAACTTGTTGTAAACCACGCCGCCGATGACACCGGCAAGGATACCAGTGAAGGGGTTGGCGATCTTGCTAAAAGCGACCTCATTGGTCTTATTAGCAATCATACCGGGAGCGATGGTGCCGACAACTGCCACGCTCAGGAGATTCGTCAGCATCAGCCAGGAGACGAGACCGGCGAGACCGGCGGTGCCGTCATGCTCATCCGCAAGGCCAACCGCCACACCGATGGCAAACAGGATTGCCATGTTGTCGATCAAAGCACCGCCGGCTTTGATCAGAAAGAAGCCAAGAACATAGGCAAAACCGGAGGTAGCACCTTCCGCGCCCATGGCGGCAGGAGCAAGCGCGTAGCCAATACCCATTAGAATACCACAAACGGGCAGACAGGCTACGGGAAGCATCAGCGCACTGCCAAGCTTCTGCAATTTTTTCATCATACAGATAGTTCCTCCTTAATTCTCTAATTTCGCCTTGATACCGGGTTGACCGTCGGCCCACAACAGCCAATTGGGATCTCAGCGGTTTATAAAGCCCCCTGCTGCCATTTGGCAGCAGGGAAATGGGGACGTCCCCATTTCCGGACTCTATTGATAAAGGATATGCGTAGAATCGCTACAGATTCGCGGCAAGGAAGGCTTTCAGCCCTTCACAGGCGGCATCCTCGTCGGAACCTTCGCAGGTGACGGTCAGCTCCATGCCCTGCTTGGCAGCCAGGCGCATCACAGCCATAATCCGTTTGGCATCCGCCTTCCCCGTGGATGCGGTAATGGTAACGGAGCTTTGATAAGCCGCCGCCGCTTTCACTAGCAGACCTGCTGGGCGGGCGTGAAGGCCAAGGGGATCGTTAATGGTGTAAGTAAAGGATTTCATAAAATTATACCTCGCTTTCGCAAACAATTTTTCTGGTTTCCAGGATCCTTCCGGGAGCCATAGACAGCTCCGAATAGCCCATTTCCAGGAAGGTTTCCGTCAGCTTGGGATCCGCTCCCAGCTCGCCGCAGATGCCCGCCCAAATTCCGGCGGCCTTTGCGCATTTGGCGATGTGCCCCAGCAGCGCAAGAACGGCGGGATGGTAGGGGTCGTAGAATTCTCCCAGGGTGGCGTTCTGCCGGTCTACCGCCAAAGTGTACTGGGTCAAATCATTGGTGCCCACGCTGAAGAAGTCTGCTTCCAGCGCCAGATCCGCCGCAACCAGCGCCGCCGCTGGTGTCTCCACCATCACGCCAATGGGCACCTCACCAAGGGGATACCCCTGGGCAGCCAGTTCCCGGCGAACATCCGCGCAGAGGCTCTTTGCCCGGCGCAGCTCCCACACGGATGCCACCATGGGGAACATAATGTTCACGCTGCCGTAGGCAGATGCCCGGTAAATTGCCCGGAGCTGGGTGCGGAACACTTCCGGCCGGTTCAGGCACAGCCGCAATCCCCGCAGACCCAGGGCGGGATTTTCCTCCTTGGGCATATCCATATAGTCCACCTGCTTATCCGCTCCGATATCCAGGGTGCGGATGACCACAGGCTTGCCGTTCATAATCTCTGCCACCTGCCGGTAGGATTCAAACAGTTCATCTTCTGTCGGCATGGTGTCCCTGCCCAAATACAGGAATTCACTGCGCATCAGGCCAACACCCTCAGCGTCTCCGGCGATTGCCGCTTCCGCGTCGGCGGGAGAACCGATATTGGCGCACAGGAGAATGGATTTGCCGCTCCTCGAAACGCTTTTTTTGCCCCGGTAGGCTTCCAGCGCCGCCTTGCCTGCCGCCGCTTCCTTCTGCTTCTCCTGAAGCGCCGCCAAGGTGGCAGCATCCGGATCCGCGTACCAAGTGCCGGTAAAGCCGTCCACCGCCAAGGTGTGGCAGTCTTCCGCCGCCTGGAGATCAATGTCCGACTGAACCAGGGAGGGAATATTCAGCGTTCGGGCAAGAATGGCAGTGTGACTGCTGGAGGAACCCTGCTGAGTTACAAACGCCAAAATCCGCTCCCGGGGAAGCTGAATGGTCTCACTGGGAGCCAAGTCCTCCGCCACCAGCAGGAAGCAGCCCTCGGGAAGGGCGAAGCCGCTTCCGCCGCAAAGAATTTCCGATACCCGGCGGGAAACATCCCGAATGTCAGCGGAACGGGCTTTCATATATTCGTCATCCAGGGAGGCAAAGACCTGAGCGATGCTCTCGCCGCAGTCCCGGGCGGCATCTGCCGCGGCAGCGCCGTCAGCAATCTCCGCCTGAACCGCTTCCAGGTAGTCCAAGTCATCCAGCATCAGCTGCTGAACCTCCACAATGGCTGCCTTCTCCTCCCCCAGTTCCTTGCATGCCTTTTCATACAATTCGCCCAGCTGGCGCTTTGCCTCCTGAACTGCCCCGTCAAACCTTGCCTGCTCCTGGGTAGGATCGCCCTTGGGGACAGCATCCGTGCGAACCGCACGGCGGTACACCACGGCAGGCCCGATAGCAACGCCGGGATATACCGGCGTTCCAGTACCTTGCTTCATTGCGCTTCGCTCCTTTCCCGGTTACTTCTCCGCGACAATGATCCGGTCTCCGGCAGAGACGGATTCCGCTGGGAAGGTTTTCAGACCGGTATAGTCCGCGCCATTGCAGATAATGACCGGAGTAATGGTATCGTAGCCTTCGGCGGCAATGGCTTCCCGGTCGAACTCAATAAGCAGCTGCCCCTTCTTCACCGTATCGCCGCTGCTGGCATGGACGGTGTAGTGCGAGCCCTTCAAGTTCACGGTATCCAGACCTACGTGGATCAGGATTTCCGCACCAAAGGTGGAGGTCAGGCTCACCGCGTGACCGGTCTCGAACATGGTGTCAACGGTACCGTCGCAGGGTGCGACAATTCTTCCCTCACTGGGCAAAATGGCAACGCCCGGCCCCAGGATCTCCTGGCTGAACACAGGATCCTTGACCTCACTTAAGGGGACACATTTACCGCCAACCGGTGCGCCAATTTCCGGAACGGCCTTGTGAAACAGCTTATCAAACAAGCCCATAACAACACTTCCTTTGCAATAAATAAAACTCCAGGCACGGAAACAGCAGAAAATGGTCAACGTACCCAGAGTCCTTTCAAAAATATGAGATATGATTATTATAGCAGAGAGTTCATATTTTGTCAACACATTTTGCATTAAAGTGACAAACGGCCCCGGACAGATCGGAGCCGTTTGTGTGATTATTGCACATAAATCGATAAAAAAGTAGAGAATGTCAAAGCCATGCTTGAAAACGGTAAAAACATTACAGCAGAAGATTTCCGGCCAGTCCCACAAACAGCAGTAAAATGGGATAGGCAAGATAATTGACGATCCGATTTTCCTCGCCTTTTTCTCCATTGTAAAAGTGGGCGCCCAAAATGCCCATTGGAGCCGCCAGGTAAAAAGGAGACGACAGCGCACATAGAATTACGGCGCAGGCACCGCCGATGTTCCGCAGCAGAGGCTTCTCCCGGAACACCCACATCACGGCTGCCGTCAGCACCAGAGCGCTGCCAAAGGTGATCCCCAGCATAACCGGCCACAGCAGCGCAGCAGCAGTGACGACTGCCTTGACCGCCAGGTTTTTTCCGGATTTTCCGGGAAATTTTCCGTAAAAATACAGCATAATCAGTGCCAGCGCTACCCCAAATACCGGATTTCGGCTGGAAAAATCCAGCATTTTCCCGCTTATAGCAAGGTTATAAGGAATTTCGCTGAGAATCGCCCCGCCCAAAACCCGCAGAAGGTACTTCCGGAAATCCAAAGTATGCCGGTACCCCTCTACCAGCAGCAGCGCAAAGAAGGGAATGGCACAGGTTTCCATCGCCTGCAATACCAGGGATACTGTGGCAATTGCCATGGTGGTGCTGGAAGACTGCATGGCTTCCAGCAGTGCCTGGGCGCTGGTTTCCCCCAGTCCCAGGAGACGGTTTTGCAAAACGCCTCGTCCTATGATTCCAAGTGCCGCAAACAGCATTCCCCAGCCGTGAAGGGCACTGGCGGCAATCCCTGTGGTTTCCGGTTTTCTCTCCATTTGCGATGGCTCCTTTTCTCCGTTTATTCCTGGGGCAGGAGTATCGCCGCTCCAAAGGGCGGCAGCGTCAGGGTCGTTCCCTCCAATGTGACCGGCTCCCCGTCCGCGGAGAGTTTGGCCCCCAGTGTCCACTGGTCGTAGGCGGTCAAATCCACCTGGACAGTTACCGTGTCAATGTTCATTAGAATGATGCACTCCCCCAGATCACAGCTTTTCCGGAAGGCACTGACACATCCGGTATTCAAGTCCGCCTCGGCAGTGGTTAAGCCGTGGGAAATGGCAGGAATCGCGTTACGGATCGCGATGGCCTGACGGTAATAATTATATACAGACTGGTCGTCCTTCTCCTGCTGCTCCAGGGAACCGAAGGGATAGCTATCCGGCAGAGTGCACTCCGGAGGCGGCGCAGCGGTGCCCTGATCCCGGGCATCGTTCCAGTACATAGGCGCCCGTTTGGAGGGGTCGTTGCCGCTGCCTACCATGCCGATTTCCTCGCCGTAGTAGATAAAGGCACTGCCACTCATAAACAGGTTCATTGCCCCCGCCAGCTTGGTTTTCAGCTCATCGCTGCCACAGAAGTCAGCAATGCGGCCCACATCGTGGTTACTCAGGAAGGGAGCGTCAATGTAATTGGGATTTGCCCCGGAGTAGGCTTTGTCGGCTTTTTCCAAAGCGGTGGCATAGGTGGTGACCGTGCCGGGATTTCCGGCATTTCTGAGAACGGTAATAATCTTTCCGCCGGCATCTCCGAATGGATAGTCAAAAATACTGGTAATACCGCTTTCATAGTATGTGGTAATGTTGTGGAAAGAATCCCACACCTCCGCCACCAGGTAGGCGTCCTCCCGGATGCCGGTGACTGTCTCCTGAAGCCAGGACAGCACTTCAATATTCTTTTCGGCAGAGCCGGAATAGAATTCCTTGGCGGCATCCAGCCGGAAGCCCGCCACGCCCTTGTCCAGCCAGAAGCGGATGATTTTCTCAATCTCCTCCCGGACGGCAGGACTGCCCAGGTTCAGATCCGGCATATCGGAGCTGAACTGAGACTCATAGTACCAGCTTGTTCCCGGCACCTTGGTATAGCCGCTCTTAGATTCCTGGGCGAAGAAATAGTAGTCAAAATAGGGGCAGTCCGCCGGGTTCGGCTCACCGTCCCCCAGCGACTGGAGATACTCCACCGCTCCCTGGAACCAGGAATGGGCGGAACCGGTGTGGTTGAGGACCAGATCCAGAATGACCCGGATTCCCCGGCTTTCGCACTCCGCCAGCAGGTCGTCCATGTCCTCCATGGTACCGTAGTCCGGATCAATATCGCAGTAATCGGAGACGTTATATTTGTGATAAGACGTGCTGGGATGGATAGGCATCAGCCAGATGCCGGTGATTCCAAGCCTTTCCAGGTAGTCCAGCTTGGAGATCACACCTCGCAGATCGCCAATCCCGTCTCCGTCGGAATCGCAGAAGGAATAAACAAATATTTCGTAATAGGTGCGGTAATTATCATCGGGGCTTTCTCCCAGAGTCTTGATTTCGGATAGTGCCTGCTCCGTCAGAACCGGTTCCTCCGGAAAATCCACAGCCGCCCCCGAGGTTTCGGGGACGGTGGTGGTTTCCTCAGGCTGTGCCTTAGGGGCACAGCCTGAAAAAACGATAACGGCAAGCAGCAGACACGCGATACGTATCCATTGCTTCATATTTTCTTACCCCTTGACTGCGCCGCTCATAGCTTCCTGATAGAACTTCTGGGTAATCATAAACAGAATGGAAATGGGAATGGAGACCAGCACCGCGCCGGCACAGAACCGGACGAACCAGGTGTCCACATATTCCTTTTCCAGCATATTAAACAGGCCAATGGACACGGTCCAATACTTGGCGTTGGTGCCGGTGATGACCTTGGCGAACACGAAGTCCATCCAGGGACCCATGAAGGAGGTAATCACCTGATAGACGATCATAGGCTTGCACAGGGGCAGGGTGATCTTGGTGAAGATCTGCCAGCGGGTGCAGCCGTCCATGGCAGCGGCCTCGTCCAGGGACTTAGGGATGGTGTCCATATAGCCCTTCATCACATAGAACTGGGTGCCGGCGCCGGAGGAGAAGCAGATGATCAGCGACAGGTAAATCTTGTCTCCCGTGGTCATACCCAGGGCCTTCAGAATGAAGTACACAGCCACCATGGTCATAAATCCAGGGAACAGGTTCAGGATCATTGCCATGTTCATATAGGGCTTGCGCATCTTCCACTTCAAACGGCTGGTGCAGTAGGAAACACTGAGCACGAAGAAGGTGGAAAGCAGGCAGGAACAGCAGGCAACAAACAGCGTGTTCAGGAACATCCTGGGGAAATTGATCACGTCGAACTGGGTGAACAGCGCCTTATAGTTATTGAGGGTATAGGCAGTAGGCAGGAAGGTGGAGATAAACTGGCCCTTGCCGTCCCGGAAGGACTGCATGATCAGCCAGAAGAAGGGGAGCAGCCACACAACGCTCATGATTGCCAGGAAAATATAGGTAATCACGTCGCCGGTGACTCGCTTGGCCTTCATACCGAGATGAATTTTCTTAGCCATTATTTGAAGCCCTCCTCATCCTTGTAGGATCCGCTGGAGCGGTAGGTGACCAGAGATACAATGGACAGCACCACAAAGGTAAAGATACCAATGACTGCCGCCAGATTATACTTCTGCTGATCAACGGACAGCTTGTACAGCCAGGTTACCAGCAGGTCCGTAGCACCTGCGGTGTTGCCTACGCTGACGGGTTCGCCTCTGGTCAGCAGGTAGATCACGTTGAAGTTATTGATATTGCCGGTAAAGGAAGTGATAATGTTGGGCGTCATAACGAAGATCATATAGGGCATGGTAATATTGAAAAAGGTCTGGAAAGCATTGGCGCCATCGATGGTAGCGGCCTCATACTGCTCCGCCGGGATGTTCTTCAAAATGCCCGTGACCTGCATGATGGTATAAGGGATTCCCACCCAGAGGTTAATGATAATGACCAGCACCCGGGCCCAAGTGGCATTCGTCAAGAACGGGAGCTTTTCAGATATCCATCCGGCGTTTAGCAGTATTCTGTTGACAATGCCGTCGGGCTGGAGCATGGAGCGGATCACCATCAGGGACACGAACTGCGGAATGGCAATGGTCATGCACATGCAGCCCCGCCACAGACCTTTCAGCTTGATACTCTTGCGGTTGATGATGATGGCAAAGATAGTACCGAAAATAAAGTTCAGGAAGGTAGCAAAGAATGCCCACACCAGCGTCCATACCAAGACAGAGCCAAACTGCTTGCCTACGGTGGAGTTAGGGTTAAAGATGGAAACAAAGTTCTGAATGCCTACCCAGTCAAAGAGCACCAGATGATCCCCTTCTTTGGAGTAGTTGGTGAAAGCCATGCTCATCATGTAGAACAGAGGCAGAATGGTGAACACAACCAGACACGCGGTGGGAAGGAACATCAGGCTCTTGTGTACATTTTCATCAAAGAGGCCCTTCACATCGTCTACGATGGTGGAAACTTTATCTCCCGCCTTTTTGATTTCCAGCGCACGGCAGCCGCTCCGGACAGAAGCGCGCCACAGCACAAGAAACAGAGCGATTATCATAATGGAGGCTACGCCGTACAGAAGGATCAGCTGAGACTGATCGCCCATAATGTACTCGTAAACGCCTTTGTCGTCATTCCAAATTTCCTGCATTTCCACGGAACCCAAACTGGGCAGCATGGAGATCCAATATAGTCCGCCGCTTTCGGCGGTCAAAAACACGATTACGCCGATCTCAATTGCTAGAAACAAAAGTCCCTTTATAAACTGACCCGCTAAAATGTTGCCAAGTCCCATAATAAGGCAGCTTGCCCAAACCACCGGGCCACCGGTTTTTATAGATTCCACGAGAGAAGGACACGCGCCGGTGCTGCGCCGGGCGGCCGCTTTTGCCAATGAATTCGACACGAAATCATCTCCCTTTTGTATTTTGCACGATCCCTACCATTTTTTGAAAGGCGGCAGCCGGGAGAGCAGCCGGCTGCCGCCAGTAACGAAACAGAATGCTTTGATTACAGGCCGGTGTTGTTAATGGCCTCGTTCCACTTCTCGGTCAGCTCGGCAGCGTTGTCGGCGTTGACCTCACCGTTGGCCAGAGCCTTGCCCATGGACTCAGCGTTGGACCAATAACTGCCCATCTCGGGGATGGATGGCTGGAGCTTGGAGGTGTTGGCGATGGTATCGTTCTGGGCAACAGCAGCAGGATTCTCAGAATACTTGCCGTCGGACAGCAGGGAGGTGGCGCAGGGGATGACACTGCCGGAGCGCAGATCAAAGTGCAGATCCTGCATCTCAGCGGAGCCCAGCCAAGCAGCCAGGGCCACAGCGGCCTTCATGTGAGCGGAGTTGGGGTTAACGCCGTAGGCCTTAGAGCCGGAGAAGGACATAAGCTGCTTCTCTGCCCCGCCGATGGTGGCACAAGGCAGCTGAGCGGCGCCATAGTTCTCGCCCAGAGCTTCCGCAACATTAGCAGCGTCCCAGGTGCCGGAGAAGATAGCAGAAACAGTGCCGTTACGCAGGCCATCCAGGCCAGCGCCGTTCGCATCGTCAATCATCTTGCCGCTGGCAATTGCTTCGGCAATATAAGCGGTAGCGGAAGCGCCGGCCTCGCCGCCAAAAGTAATGCCCTGGCTACCGTCGGTGCCGTCACCGAACATAGTGCCGCCCACCGCAAAGTAGAAAGCGGGAACATACCAGGTGTTGGTCACAGGGAAAGCAATGGTGCTCTTCGCCATCATAGCGTCCAGAGACTTAATGTCTTCCTCGGTGTAGACGGACTTGTCGTAGTACATAAACCAGGTGTTGCCGGTGAAGGGCACGCCGTAGACGCCATCGCCGCTGGTAACAGAAGCGATCATGGTCTCGGAGTTATCAGCCTTGACCTGCTCCAGGGCATCGCCACCCAGCTTAGCAATGGCATTGGCCTGAATCAGGGTGCCCAGCTGGTCGTTGGCGAACATGTAAACATCGGCAGCGGCAGAGGGATCCTTGGTCACGTTGGTACCGGCATCGCCCTCAGCGCAGACGGCGAACTTCCAGGTAATGTTCCACTCGGGATGGGCCTCGGCAAACTTGGCGGTAGCAACCTGCAGGAAGCTGTTCTCGTCAACCTGATCCTCTTGGGGACCCCAAACGGTCAGGGTAATGTCCTCGACCTCGGCGGGAGCCTCAGTCTGGGCAGGGGCCTCGGTGCCGGCAGACTTGGTTTCAGCGGGCTCGTCGCCATTGCTGCTGGCACAGCCGGCAAACAGGCCGATCACCATCATGCAAACAAGCATCAGCGCGATGATCTTCTTCATTTTGATTTTCCTCCTAATGTTTTTTATATGCATTCACAGCAAAGCGCTGCAAAAGCCAGGTACCATTTTATCATGCCCAGAATGGGCATGATAAAAAGCGGATATCCGCTTTCGCGGTTTTTGAAAGGTTCTTTCCGTTGGGACGGAACCCGGAAAACGCTTTCGTTTGTTTCGAAAAATTTCGTTTCTTAAAGTATATTACTTTCTTTGAATTTCGTCAATCCCTTTGGCATAAACTGCAAAAATTTAACGTTTTGCACAAAAACCGGCAATTGCAATTGTGTAAAATTTCAATTGCGAAATTTCTCGAAACTCTTTTTGCTAATCTCAAAACTCATTTTCGCTGAATTATTGCAATTTCTGACAAGAAATGTTATACTAATTTTACTTTTATTGAGGGGAGGAACTCTTTTATGGCAACATTGGAGGATATTGCACACGTTCTGGGAGTATCCAAGAGCACCGTCTCCAAGGCGCTTCGGGGCGCGGATGACGTCAGCAGCGCTATGCGCAAAGCCGTCCTGGAAAAAGCGGTGGAACTTGGCTACACCCGCCTCCCCCGGGGCGCGGAAGTCCCCCGGCTGGCGGTATTCATCACCAATATGGAATACCGCAACCCGGAGGACTTTGGGTATGATATTGTTATCGGCTTTCGGAAGCTGGCAGAGCCGGAAGGCTTTCAGGTGGACATCGTCCCGCTGGACTACGAGCTGGAACGCAGCATTTCCTACGATACCTATATGATTCGGGAAAACTATCTAGGCGGTCTGTTCCTTGGTCTTTCCCTGGATGACCCTTGGCTTAAAGACTTTGAAACCTGCCGCACCCCCGCCGTGCTCTACGATAATCTGGTTCGAGGAAACCCCAACGTGACATACCTGGGCGTTGACAGTGCGGAGGGCATGCGTATGAGCGTCGCCTACCTGAAAGCGATGGGACACCGGAAAATCGGCTACCTGAGCAACGCTCTCGGCTCCTTCGTCTACCGGCAGCGGTACCAGGCATTCTTCCAGGCATTGGAGGAGGAAGGTCTTTCCCATGACGAAGCGCTAGCAGGAATCTCCTACTACATTTCCGTATGCACCACGGAGCATCTGCCCAAGCTTCTCCAGAGAGGTTGCACCGCCATCGTATGCAGCCACGATCTGCTGGCAAACAGCGTTCTGGTCCATTGCCGGCAGATGGGGGTGAAGGTTCCGGAGGACGTGAGCATCCTGGGATTTGACGACCTGCCCCTGTGCCGATTCACAACGCCGTCCCTGACCACCATTCGCCAGGATCGAACGAACCTAGGGAAAAGCGCGTTCTATGCGCTGTCAAGTCATCTGGAAGGCGTGGCGCTGAGTACCTATCTTCTCCATGCGGAGCTGGTGCGCCGCGCATCCTGCGCCCCGCCCCGGGAAGCACCCATTCTGATTCTTCCTCAGCCGTGATGGTAAATTTTCCGATCCAATGCAAAAATCCGGCTGCTGAAAGAGCCTTCCGGAACATCCGCCAGGGACTCCTCGTAGATTTCCATCCGGCTGTCAATAAGATCGATGTAAGATAGCAGCTCTGCCTCAGCGCAGACCGGCTTCACCGCCGCGCCGTACTCCGGCTCTCCATGGTGGGACAGGATCAGGTGCTGCAACAGGAGGGATTTTTCCTCCGGCATTCCTGTTTCTTTGGCCGCCTCCGCCGCCTCCTGGGCGCCCATTACCAGGTGTCCTAAGAGCTGTCCCTTCACCGAATAGTCGGTGACAATACCAAGATTTGAGAAGGTAAACTCCCGCTCCTTGGCAAAGTCATGGAGGAGGGTGCCCGTCAGCAGCAGGCTTCTGTCGATGATATTCCCATACAGCCCGGAGAGGAAATCCGCCGCTCTGAGCATATTGGAGGTATGCATCAAAAGCCCGGACAGGAAGCTGTGGTGAACGCTTTTCGCGGCGGGAATGTTCCGCAGTGCCTCCCGATGACGGTCAAGCAGGAGCTGCGCTACATTCCGATAATCGCTGTCTTCAATAGACGCAACCAGCGTCCGCACCTCCTGGAGGCGGGCGTCCACGTCGATGGGAGCCACCGGAACAAGCCTGCCCAGGTCGTAGCGATCCCCATTTTCCGCCAGACGGATCCTTCCGGCAATAAACTGGGGAGCGCCCTTAAACTCGGATATCTTTCCCCGAAGCTTGACGATTTTCCCCGCGTCCGCGCCGGAAATGGGGCCGCTGTAATCCCACACCTTCACCTCCATGGAGCCGGAACGGTCCGCCACGGTGCCGCTGAAAAAGGGCTTTCCGGCTGCGGAAGTTTTCAGGGCGGCATCCTTCAAAAAGTAGAACCCTTCTATATCGTCTCCGTAATTCATGTCACATATCTGCTTATCATATTCCATATCGATATATCCTCACTTCCGGTCTTGTTCATACTATTTTTTGATAAAATGGTTTCATTTTACTGTGAAAGTCTCTGAAAAGATGCAAAATTTCAAACTTTTCCTGACTTTCACAGTAAGATTTATTAAAGTGCCAGTGCCTCGCCCCTTACGGGGCAACCGGCGCTGATGCACAATAAATGTCCATGCGTCAAGTGCTTTCATTTTTGGTGGGGCCGGGCGCGGCATGGACATTTATCAAAAAGGCATCACCTTGCGGCGCTGTCTTTTTTGGTATTTTCGGAATAGAAAATACCAAAATTCGTCTCATTATGATCTTCATATCAAAATGTTCAATCCTTCGTATTTAACATTTTGATTGAATATCAGTATCAAACGGGAGAAACAGGAGCTGCCGCGATCTCTCCGCGGCAGCTCCATTATTTGACCGTTCCAGTCCGCTTTCCTCTATAGTCTACCACTTCCATGGAACCTATGTCAACAGAAAGTTTTGATCCTATTTTTTTGATAAATGTTCCACCCTTTGGATCAAACATTTTTATGGAATATCCGTATATTTTTCGCCGTAAGAGCAATCAGGCAAACTGGCTGGCGTACAGGGAGTAGTAAAAGCCCTTTCGTGCCATCAGTTCCTCATGGGTGCCCTGCTCCACCACATCGCCGTGGTTTACCACCAGGATCTTATCGGCGTTCTGGATAGTAGACAGGCGGTGGGCAATAACGAAGCAGGTTTTCCCCTGCATCAGGCGGCGCATAGCCTTCTGCACACGCCGCTCCGTATTGGTGTCCACATTGCTGGTGGCCTCGTCCAAGATCAGCATCTCCGTGTTGTAGAGCATGGCGCGGGCAATGGTCAGCAACTGCTTCTGCCCCTTGCTGATATTTCCGCCGTCCTCACTGATAACGGTATCATAGCCCTGGGGAAGCCGCATGATGTAGTTATGGATGTGGGCGGCTTTCGCCGCTGCGGTCACTTCCTCCATGGTGGCATTCTCTTTTCCGTAGGCAATGTTGTCAAAGATCGTGCCCCGGAACACCCAAGTTTCCTGGAGAACCATGGCGTAATTCCGGCGGAGACTGTCCATGGTGTATGCCCGGCACTCCTTTCCATCCACATAGATCGCGCCTCTGTCCACATCGTAGAACCGCATCAGCAGATTGATGATGGTAGTCTTTCCGGCACCGGTGGGGCCAACAATGGCAATGGTTTGTCCAGGCTCCGCCTTCAGGTTCAGATCGTGGAGAATGGTCTTTTCGGGCAAATAGCCAAAGCTAACATTCTTCACTTCCACATCTCCCCGGCACCGGGTCAGATTCTCGGCATTGGGAAGATCCTTTACCTCCTCCGGCTCATCCAGCATCTGAAATACCCGCTCAGAAGCAGCCAAGGCGCTGAAAATCTCATTGATAATATTGGCAATTTCATTAATAGGCCCGCTGAATTTCCGGCTGTACAGGACAAAGCTGGAGATCTGCCCCAGATCCACGATTTTATACAGGTAAAGCAGTGCGCCGCCCATGCCGATGGCGGACAAGCCGAAATTATTGATCATACCGATTGTCGGGCCAGTGATCATTCCCAACCCGTCAGCTTTCCGATACGCCTCCGCCGCGTCGCGGTTGATCTTGGAGAATTTGCCGCACACCGCATCCTCCTGGGCATAAGCCAAAATGGTCTTCTGGCCGGAAAACATTTCCTCCACGAACCCATTCATCCTGCCATAGGAGGCGCTTCTTCTGGCGTATAGTGGCCGGGTGCGCCGGCTGATAAACCGGGTAAACAGCAGAGATACCGGGATGGTGAAGACCATGCACAGCACCAGCGGCATGGAAATCCGGCACATCATAATAAAGCTTCCTACCACGGTCACGAGGCTGGTGATAATGGATACCAAGTCGGTAGACAGACTGGTACTGACCACGTCAATATCGTAAGAAACCCGGCTCATGATATCCCCCGCCTGATTGCGGTCAAAATACCCCACCGGGAGGGTCATCAGCTTGTTAAAAACATCCCGGCGCATATTTTCCGCCACCCGGCGGCTGACCTGGGTCATGCCAATGGCTACCAGAAAGTTCACCACATTGCTGCCCACGTAGGCAATCAGCATCCACATGGAATAGCGGAAAACGGCCTGCATATCCACTTTACCTGGCCCGGCGCTGGCCGCCGAAATGGCTTTGCCGGCAAAATTGGGGCCAAGCAGATTGCCGATGTTGCTCAGAAACGAGCACAGCAGCAGCCCCGCCACGATCCAGCGGTACTGCACCAGATATCCGATGATCCGCCGCAGGGCGTTCTTTGTATTTTTGGGGCGGCTCCTGACACCGCCCCGATCTCCAGGTCCTGGCATTTCAAATTCCTCCTTATTCCATTGATCCCATCTGCGTCTCGTAGATTTCCCGGTACGCCGGGCAGCTTCCCATCAGCTGACTGTGGCTGCCGTAGCCGATACATCTTCCGTTGTCAATGACAAGAATATTTGTCATGTTCATAACAGAGCTGACCCGCTGGGCTATGAGGATTGTGGTGCTCTGGGCGTATTTTTCCCGGATTGCCTGACGCATGGCGGCATCGGTGCGGTAGTCCAGGGCGCTGGAGCTGTCGTCCAGAATCAGGATCTCCGGCGCTCCCGCCAGCGCCCGGGCAACAAGCAGCCTCTGCCGCTGTCCGCCGGAGAGATTGGCGCCCTTGATATCCACCGGGTAAAGCATTTTTGCATCCAGGGAATCCACATATTCCGCCGCTTGGGATGCTTCGATTGCCTGCCGCAGTTCCTCCTCGGATAACTCTCTGCCGAAATTCACGTTTTCACCCAGGGTGTCCTGGAAGATCATATCGTTCTGGAAGGCCGCGCCGAATTTCCGGTGCAGTTCATCCTTCTCATAGGTTCGGACGTCCCTGCCATCCACGTAGATCTGCCCTGACTCCGGATCGTAGAACCGCATCAGCAGATTAATAATGGTGGTCTTGCCGCACCCGGTAGGGCCGATGATGCCCAGGCTCTCGCCCCGGCGAATGGAAAAACTGATATCCTCCAAAGCCTTCTCCCGCTGTGCTCCGGCAAAATTACCGGCGTCCCCGCTGGCACCGTAGTTAAAGCTGACGTGATCAAAGCGAATAAAGGCATCCTCCGGGCACATCATAGATTCATCCATCGGGAGCACCTTCTGCCCAGTCTGGGCGCGCAGAACCTCCTCAATGCGGTCCGCGCTGGCGCTGGCCTTACTGATGGTCAGAAAGATCCGGTTCAGACCCATAACGCCCATAGTGATCATATTGAAATAGGTCAGGAACGCAAGTATGACTCCCGGATCCATGGTTCCCCCGTTGACCCGCTTGGCCCCCAGAAGCACCACCAGGGTCAGGCCGATATTCAGGCAAAGCTGCATGAACGGTCCAGGGATTGCCATAACTGTGCTGGCGCGGATATCGCTTCGGGTCATTTCCCGGTTGGCGCTGGCAAAGCGCTTCTTTTCATACTCTGTTTTGCTCAGGGCCTTGACCACCCGGATGCCTGTAATGTTCTCCCGCATGACCCGGACAACACTGTCCAGCAGCCGCTGCACGCCCTGATACATCGGGATCCCCAGATAGGAAACGAAAATTGTCGCGCCGATCAGAATGGGGAGCGAAACGATCAGAATCATCGCCAACCGCCAGTCCATAATCAGTGTCATGAAGATGCCACCCATAAGCATCATCGGTGCCCGAATGCACAAGCTTTGAAGCTGCTGCACCGCCGACTGGACATTGTAGCTGTCGCTGGTCATGCGGCTAATCAGGCTGGGTAAACTCAATGCGTCAAACTGAGGCCCCGACAGATCCAGGGTTTTCTGAAACAGCGTCTGCCGCACGTCGTAGCTGATATTGTGGGCATTGGTAACCGCCCGATAATTCGCGCTGACATTGAACAGCCAGCACAGCAGTGCGCAGACAAACATCAGCCCGCCCCAGAGCAGCACCCGACGCAGATCCTCTGTCGGCACAATCACGTCAATTATTTTTTCCAGAATATAGGGCAGCGCAAGTTCCATAATCGTGCTCAGGAGCTTCAGCACAATCGCAAAGCACACCGACACGGCATATTTTCGCATGCTCCGAAAAATCAGCTTCATTCTCTAACCGCCCCCATTTTCTCCGTCAGTTCCACCGCGTTTCGGTAGACGATCTCCGTCAGCCGAAGCAGCTCCGCCTGCTCTGAATCGCTCAATCCTTCCATAGCCCCTTCCCGAAAAGCTTCGTAAGCACTATGGATCGTCGGGTAAATCTCCATCGCCGCCGCAGTCGGGTACGCACAGCGGCATCGAGCATCCTTTCGGGAGACTTGCCGAGTGATCAGGCCCATATCCTCCAGCTTTTGCATCAAGTGCGCTACTGTCGTTTTGTCCAAACATAGCATCGCCGCGTATTCATCCTGGGTTTTTCCAGGCTGACGGCAAATGTAGCTCACCAGCAGCTGCTGGTGGGGCCGTAGCTCCACTTCCGGGCATCTCAGCTTTCGGAACGTTATAAAGCATCGGCTGATACGCATGATGTTGCCAATAACGCGATATTCCATAGTCAAAAACTCCTTTTCATACGATTCCTTTATACATCCCCATGCCGCGTACGGCACCCTTTCACAGCGCCCGAATATCATATCACATTTAGTTGCTTTTTGCAACTATTTTTTCAGAATCATTCCATAGAAATGTGGAATCAAAAGATTTTACCATCCTAAATTACACAGGGTTCACCATATTTTCAGACGCAACTCGTTCTAAAATAAGCACGTTTGCTAGGGAAGCTCTGAATAAATCGGCAAGAGCTGGCGGCGAAAGATTTTGTCCCATCCAGCCGCAGACGATTTGTTCAGAGCTTCCCTAGTGCTTATTGCAAAGATAATTCGACATCTCTCAATCGAAAGATGTCGAATCCTGTGTGTTGTGGACACTATAGATATTTGCCGTTCAGGCAAGGTAAACAGAAAAATTTACACAAATTTCGCTAAACACTCGTCCAAGCACCTTCCGAAAAAAGTATGTCACGAATAAGATTACAACCCTATTATTTACAGCACCCCAAACAGTGCGGTTAAGTCCGCATCCTCCGCCAAAATTCTCTTGGAATTTTGGGGAGCTGTCTGGGCGTTTGCCAGCATTTTGTCAACCTTGCTGGCAAGACTTACATCCACAAACCGATTCATATCAATGCCCCGCAGCTGAAAGAACAGCAGTGGATCCTCGTCAAAACGAACCCCAACGCCATAAAGAACCGCCGCCACATGCTTGCACATAAGCGCCCAATCCGGGCAGCTGCAGCTGAAGCTGATCTCTCTGGGAGAGGGGAACAGGCCATCTTTGCCACCAAACAGTTCCTTCATTTCTTCCGGAAAACTGCCGTTTATCAGCTGCTCCAGATTACTGACCTTTGTGGTACAGCAGTCAATGATTCGCTGGCACCGTTCCTCAGACAACGGACTGATGCGGATCTCCACCTTATAGGGCGTTCGTTTGCTTCCCTGAACTCTTGCGGAAATCCTTCCCTGCTCGATTTGCAGATCCACTACCATTCCGGATCGGACATACCGTTTTCCCCTAGCGATGCGGGTCTCATAGTCGGCGTACCGTTCCAGGTTCCGGCACCATGCGTTCCCCCACCAGCTGGTGGTAATGTTTCTTCCGCTCACAACGATGGGGTGCAACTGTTTTCCTTTTTGGGAAGCCTTCTTCCGGGTATTTTCCACATTGGATCGCAGCTTTTGTTCCGTCGGTTGGTCGTATTTTTTGATTTCCCAATAGCTTCTGCCCATATTCTCACCCCAGTTTGAGCAGGTTCATCAACTGATCATTACTCAGCTCTGTGATCCAGTTCTCACCGCCACCAATTACATGCTCCGCCAAGTCATTCTTGCTTTGGATGATCTCGTCAATTCGTTCCTCGATGGTATTTTTGCACACCAGCTTATGTACCATGACTTTCTGCTTCTGCCCAATGCGATATGCCCGATCCGTGGCCTGATTCTCCACTGCCGGATTCCACCACCGATCAAAATGAATCACATGACTGGCCTTCGTCAGATTCAGGCCGGTGCCGCCCGCCTTGACGGATAGTATCAGATAGGGAACATACACCTCTCCCTGAAACGCCTCCACGATCTGTGTTCGTTCCCGGACTGGCGTCCCACCATGGAGCACATATCCCTTCCGCCCGAACACCTCCGTGAGGAAATCCTGCAAATAGGGGATGATCTCCCGGAATTGGGTGAACACCAGCACCCGCTCCCGCTTCTCCCGGATCGTCTCACACAGCTCCCGGAGCATTGCAAACTTGCCGCTGTCCTCTTCCCTGTAGGTATGCTGATCCAAATACTGATCCGGGTGGTTGCAGATCTGCTTCAGTTTCATAATGGAAGCAAGCACGATACCGCGCCTTTGAATCCCCTCCACTGTTTGAAGCGCCTGTTCCAGCTCTGCCACCACCTTGCGGTAAAGGACAACCTGCTTTCTGGAAAGAGGCGCGTAGTCCAGCATTTCCACCTTTTCCGGAAGATCCCGAATGATCGTCTTATCCGTTTTCAGTCTGCGAAGCATGAACGGAGACACCATCATCCGAAGCTTTTCGTAATTCTCCGGATGGGCTTGCAACTGCCTGGTGAACTCCTTGAATTCTGAGGCAGTCCCCATCAGCCCCTGATTCAGGAAATCAAACAGAGACCACAGGTTGGTCAGTTCATTTTCAATGGGCGTTCCGGTCATGGCGATTCGGGTATCCGCATTCAGCCGTTTGATAGCGCGGGTCTGCTTTGTGCCGGGATTTTTGATTGCCTGCGCTTCATCCAGGATCAGGCAGCGAAAGTGGAGCTTTTCGAACACCTCTACCCGGGAGATCATACCATACGTGGTGACTGCCAAAAAAGGAAGCTCCTCTTCCCCTCTATGCGCCAGATCCTCGCTGATTTTCGCGGCAGGCCGGTCATGAAAAATCTCAATTGGCATCTCCGGTGCAAATTTCTCCGCTTCCTTCTGCCAGTTTCCCAGCAGAGAGGCCGGAACCACCAGCAGACAATGAGCATTTTTCTCTGTGATCCGGATTTGATCCAAAAATGCCAGCACCTGAACCGTTTTGCCCAGGCCCATATCGTCCGCAAGGCAGGCGCCGAAGCCTAATTCCGCCATATAATTCAGCCAGTGATAGCCGCTGCTCTGGTATGGCCGCAGCTTTGCCCGGAAATCCTTTGGCAGCGGCTGAGCGGTGATCGCCTTGGGATTGCGCAGCTTATACAGAAGCTCCGAAAGCCACTGTCCGTTGGTGACGCTGACGGTTTCTGCTTCCGTTTCCTGAACACCCATCTGCATCCGCAGGGCTTCCATCAGGGGCACCGCTCCGCCCAGCTTCTCCATCTGATCCAGCAGAGTGTGAAGCTTTGTATGATTAACCTCCACCCATTTGCCCTTCAGCATGGCAAGGCCTTCTGTCTGCTTCAGAAGCGTCTCGATCTCCGTTCTGGACAGCGCCACACCATCCACTGTAAGTTCCGGCGATAGGGAAATCAGAGCGTCCGCCCCCACCTTGGAAGGCTGCTTGTCTCCCAGCTTCAAGGAAAGCGTCGGTGTACTGGTTCTTCTTCGCCACCAGTTTGGAATTCGGCACAAAATTCCCACCTTTTCCAGAGCGGGAACATCTTTCAACAGGCCCCACGCCTCGTCCGCCGTAAGTTGGAGGGGATGAAACAGTTCACCGCTTTCCATAAAATCCGAAATCAGCCCCGATACCTCCGCCGCACGGTTCAGGCAGGAAAGCAACTCCAGCAGTTTTCCCCGATCGTGCTCGTACTCCGTCAGGGCATATTGCAGAGGGAAATGCTCAATTTTCCCCTGCTTCCCACGGCTGGCATAGGTGGCCAGGAAAGCAAAGGGATATTGCTCGTCCTTCCGTTCCACTAAGTGAAAGAAGATCCGTTCCGGAACATGCAGATCCTGCCGTTTTTCTTCTAAATACAGGGCAACTGTCCCATCATAGCCCCGG
The DNA here is from genome assembly GCA_964499615.1 of uncultured Oscillospiraceae bacterium. Lineage (GTDB taxonomy): Bacteria > Bacillota > Clostridia > Oscillospirales > Oscillospiraceae > Faecousia. Next base: position 884 of record CAZCLX010000005.1, on the reverse strand, counting down.
ATCTCTTCGGAAAACACCCGGTTCAATCCCCGGACCATTTTATTCAGCCAGGGAGCAGTCACGCACTCCGCCCCCGGTGCAAAGGGAACCGCCCGGAGCAGTGCCCCCACGTCCTCCTGATTCAAATGGATCCTGACCTTTTCCCTCGCCATTTCCAGTTCCGGCAAATCCGTCAGCTTAATCAGAAACCTTTCCACCAGCAAGTGGATAAAACGCCCTGTTGGTGTGGTATACTCTCCATTCTCCAGTCCATAGGTGTAGACCGCTCTGTGCATATTCTGCTCCCAAAGCGCTTTCCAGCGAATATCCTGCTCCGTCGCGCTACGCTCATCCACTTCCGCGGCAATGCCATCCTTGATAAAGTATAGCCGCAAGGTATTATCCATTTACACCGTCTTCTTTCCGCACAGACTTTGCGCCTATTTTCGATAAATCGGATCATCCACCTATATTTGCTTCCATCATAGCATATTTCATCCCGTTTAGCAAGGACGCATACATTTCTTGAGTTTCGGTAGATTTGTAATCTACATTTTACCCACAGGTAAACAGTCACAAGAAACGCTTTAAAAAGAGAAAAAATGAGGCTCAGTCACTTTTTCTATGTGGTTAAAGTAGCAAACACCTGTAGTTTATGGGTACGGAATTGAAATGCGCTGTCCTTGATTACTCAAAAGCACTGGGGCGCAAAGGCTGTCAAGGCCGCCGCAGGCGAGGCAAAGCCAGTGCCTTGACAGCCTTGCGGCATTGTGCCAATGTTCTATTTGATCCGGCATGGCAAATACATCTGCCACAAAACACATAGAAAAAATGGCAGACCCAAAAAGGAAGGAAATTCGCTCAATTTTGTGATATAATTGAATTACCAAAAACAACTAAACCAA
>CAZCLX010000004.1:0-40742 GCA_964499615.1 uncultured Oscillospiraceae bacterium | reverse complement strand
TTGTCTGGGACAAAATCTTTCGCCACCAGCTCTTGCCGATTTATTCAGAGTTTCCCTAGTTCTCCTGGCTCAGGCTGCCGGCTTTGGTCTTGGTGGCGGAGTAGGCAACGCACAGCAGGGAGCCGATGATCGCGGTGGTGATGGCATTGGAGACACCGGCGACAAGACCCTGGGCGAACAGCTTTTCCACCGGCTCGTTGTATATCAGGATGTCCAGAGCGGGAGCCACGCCGGCCCAGCAGATCACATGGGAAACAATCTGAGCGACATTGAACTTCACAAGACCCTTCTTACCGATATCGCTCTCATCAATTTTTAAAACCTTGGCGGCAAAGCCCATCAGCAGACCGAACACGGCGGAAGCGATGATCCAGCTGAACCAGGGAGAGCCGTAGGTCAGGTCGATGAGGGTGTGGCCAATGAAACCGATGAGGGCGCCGGCAATGGGACCGTATACCAAGGACATGAATCCCAGAAGGCCGTACTGAATGGAGATGTTGGTGTTGGGAACCGGACTGGGGATGGCAACAAACCGGCCCAGTACGAAGAACAGAGCCGCGCCGATGCCAATGGCAACGATGGTTTTTACGGAGAATTTTTTCATGTTTTTCTACCTCCAAATACTTTTCTATATCAGGGGAATTCCCTAATATTTCACTAGAAGCCCCGGAAAGGCTCGATCCGGATCCGCCAGGAGTTGCCGGTGCCAATATTGTATGCCCGGGCAAAGCTGCCCTGGTTGATGGCGATGGCTACGCAGTCCAGACTGTTCACATAGGCCAGCGCCTCGCCCACATACACATCGGCAAAGCTCTTGGCGAAGAGAATGATATTGCGATAAACCGTCCGGGTGTCATTTTCAATGGTAATGCTCAGCCGGTCACCGTATTTGGCGCCGGTTTTCAGGAACAGCTCCCTTGGAATGTTGGTCCATAGGCTGCCAAACCGGACATCCAGCACGTCGATGGTGCCCCGGGCGGCTGTGCCATCCAGCATTGGCTCCACCACCGGCAGGGACAGCAGACTTTCTACCGGGATTTCCGGGCCAACTCCCTCAAAATCGATAACGCCGCTGGCAAGCCGGGCGCCGGTAAAAGCATATACGTCCCGGCCATGGAAGGTATAGCTTTCCCCGGAGTTGGGAAGACGGTTACGGTGCTCATCGATCTGCCTTGCGCAGACCACACCGTCCATCCGCAGAACATGGGTGAGGGTGCCGTTATCTGGGGTGACGATATATTTCCCGGATCTCGTCTTTGCCACAATGCTGCGCCGGTCAGAGCCTACGCCGGGATCCACCACGGAGACAAACACGGTGCTTTCCGGCCAGTAGGAGATGGTCTGGATCAACCGGTAACTGGCCTCCCATACGGAATAGGGGGTGATCTCGTGGGTCAGATCATGGATTCTCAGATCTGGATTCACACAGTAGGCAACGCCGTACATGGCGCTGACGGCACCGTCGGCAAGACCAAAATCGGTCTGATATACCAGGGGGTACATTTTCCATCGCTCCTTTTTAAAATCATTTATATCATACCCGTTTCCGGAAGAAAAGTCAATCCTTCCGCCGGAAGAGAATTCAGAAAAAAAGCTTGCATTTTTCCGTGTCAGGTGTTACAATCTCCGTAACCGAAGGATTGCGGAGGCACACTATGACCGCTTTTGTTTTTGCCGCACAGTTTTACTTTAGCTACTATTACTTTTTTGAGAGAAAAAAGTAATAGCGATTTGTGCTGCAAGGATTTCCTTGGGAGAGACAAGTAACTGTATGCCGCACGAATTGCCGTGCGGCATTAATTTTTCGTTTAGGAGCTGAGAGAAAATGATCGCGATACTAAAGCACGGAACCACCCAGGAGCAGGTTGACCACCTGGTCGCCTGGCTGAAGCACCAGAATCTGGACGTCCACATCTCCGAGGGGGCGGAAATCACCATCCTTGGGCTTATTGGAGACACCAGCCGGGTGGACATGGAACTGCTGAGCAGCCTGGAAATCGTGGACAGCGTGAAACGGGTGTCCGAGCCGTTTAAACAGGCAAACCGGAAATTCCATCCCAAGGATAGCATTGTTTCGGTAGGCGGCGTGCGAATCGGCGGCGGATACTTTGCCATGATCGCCGGGCCTTGCTCCGTGGAGTCGGAGGAGCAGATCATTGAGGTGGCCTCCGCGGTGAAAGCTTCCGGCGCGGATATCCTCCGGGGCGGCGCCTTCAAGCCCCGCACCTCTCCCTATGCCTTCCAGGGCATGAAAGGGGAGGGCATCCGGCTGCTGCTGGAGGCCAAGAAAGCGGTGGGCATGCCCATCGTCACGGAGATCATGAACATTTCCACTCTGGATCTGTTCACGGATGTGGATATTATTCAGGTCGGTGCGAGAAATATGCAGAATTTTGATCTGCTGAAGGAACTGGGCAAGACTAAGAAGCCCATCCTCCTCAAGCGGGGCCTGGCAAACACCCTCCAGGAGCTTCTTATGAGCGCGGAGTATATCATGAGCGAGGGCAATGAAAATGTGATCCTTTGCGAGCGGGGCATCCGCACTTTTGAAACCTACACCCGGAACACCTTGGATCTGTCCGCTGTGCCGGTGCTCCACGAACTGAGTCATCTGCCGGTGGTGGTGGATCCCAGCCACGCCACGGGAAAGTCCCGGCTGGTGCCGCCCATGGCTTGCGCCGCCGCCGCCTCCGGCGCCGACGGCATCATGGTGGAGGTTCACAACAATCCTGCCTGCGCCCTGTGCGACGGTGCTCAGTCCCTGACGCCGCCCCAGTTTGACGAGCTGAGCCATCGGGTGAGAAAGATCCGCGAGGCGCTGGTATGAACGTGGGAATCCTCGGCCTTGGTCTGATCGGCGGCTCTATGGCCCGGGCCTATGCCCTGGCGGGGCATACCGTCTATGCTGCCGAAAAGGACGAAAATGTGCTGTCCTTTGCCATTTTATCCGGAGCGGTTCACGGAAAGCTGATCCGTCAGACGATCCCTGACTGTGACCTGATTCTGCTTGCCATCTATCCCGCGGGAAGCGCCGGATGGCTGGAGGAAAACGGAGCGCTTGTTTCCCGGGACGCTCTGGTGATGGACTGCTGCGGCGTGAAGGAGGAAGTCTGCCGCCGGTGCTTCCCGGTGGCGGAGAAGTACGGTTTTACCTTCGTGGGAGGCCACCCCATGGCTGGCTCCCACTATTCCGGTTTTAAGTACAGCCGGGGCAGCCTCTTTCGGGGCGCACCCATGGTGCTGGTGCCGCCAAGATTTGACGACATGGAGCTGCTTCAGCGGGTGAAGGACACCCTTGCCCCCTGCGGCTTCGGCTCCCTTTCCGTAACCACTGCCGCCCAGCATGACAAAATGATCGCCTTTACCTCTCAGATGCCCCATATTCTCAGCAATGCCTACATTAAGTCCCCCACGGCGGAAAGCCACAAGGGTTTCTCTGCCGGGAGCTACAAGGATCTGACCCGGGTGGCGTGGCTGAACGCCCCCATGTGGGCAGAGCTGTTTTTGGAAAACAAGGAAAATGTGCTTTTCGAGCTGGACAGCTACCTGTCGTCCCTTTCCGCCTACCGGGACGCCCTGGCAAGGGACGATTTTGATACCTTGACCGCCCTTTTGGAAGAGGGAAAGAGACGAAAGGAGGCGGTGGACGGATGACCACCGTGACCGTAAACGCTTCCAAGTGTTATGATATCCATATCGGTTCCGGTCTGCTCTCCGGCCTGGGGGCGGAGGCGGCAAAGCTGGGCAGGGCAAAGAAAATCTGTCTGGTGAGCGAAACCAACGTGTACCCCCGCTACGGCGCTCTTGTGGAAAACAGTCTCCGGGACGCGGGATTCCAGGCGTGCAGCTTTGTCTTTGAGGCGGGGGAGGCACGGAAAAACGGAGAAACCTATCTGCGCCTGCTTAGCTTCCTGGCGGAAAACCGGCTGACCAGAACGGATCTGGTGGCGGCTCTGGGGGGCGGCGTCACCGGGGATCTGGCGGGCTTTGCCGCGGCCACTTACCTGCGGGGGGTGCGGATGATCCAGCTCCCCACCACCCTTTTGGCGGCGGTGGATTCCTCCGTGGGGGGCAAGACCGCTATCGATCTGCCGGAGGGAAAGAATCTGGCGGGCGCCTTCTGCCAGCCCAGCCTGGTGCTGTGCGATACGGACACCCTGAAAACCCTTCCCCGGGACGTGTTTCTGGACGGCTGCGGGGAGGTCATCAAGTATAGCGTCCTGTATGACCGGGCGATGTTTGACTCCCTCCGGGAAACCGGGGCGGATTTTGACCGGGAGGATGTGATTCGCCGGTGTGTGGAAATGAAGCGGGACGTGGTCGCCGAGGATGAATTTGACACCGGCGCAAGGCGGAAGCTGAACCTGGGCCACACCGTAGGCCACGGAGTGGAGGCGCGAAGCGGCTTTACCGTGTCCCACGGAAGAGCGGTTTCTATTGGGCTTGCTATCGTCAGCCGGGCGGCGGCGAAATTCGGCGTCTGCTCCCGGGAGACGGCGGACAGCATTGTGTCCCTGATCCGGAAGTTCGGACTGCCAACGGAAACGGAGTATTCCGCCGAAGAACTGTATGGCTACACTCTGTCGGATAAAAAGCGAACCGGGGATACCATCGCTCTGATCGTTCCCCGGGAGATTGGAAACTGTGAGATCAGAACCCTTCCGGTGGAAGCGCTGGAAGACTGGATAAAGGCGGGAGTTCTATGAATTTGACCATCTATCCGGGAAAGCTCCGAGGGGAATTGGAGGTCAACCCCTCCAAATCCCAGGCCCACCGGCTGATGATCCTGGCGGCCTTTGGGGACAAACCCACCCGCCTCCTATGCGGGCAAAGTAACCGGGACATGGATGCCACGGCGGACTGCCTTCGGGCGCTGGGGGCGGAAATCGAAAGAGGGGAAGGGTACTTCCTGGTGACCCCGGCCACCCACGTTCCTGATCAGGCGACCCTATGCTGCCGGGACAGCGGCTCCACATTGCGGTTTTTGCTGCCGGTGGCGGGAGCTTTGGGGGTGGACACCCGGTTTCGGATGGAAGGAAGGCTCCCCCAGAGACCCCTCTCCCCTCTGTGGGAGGAAATGGAGCGGATGGGCTGCCGTCTGAGCTGGGAGGATAACCGTACCCTTCGGTGCGCCGGAAAACTTTTGCCCGGGAAGTATTCCTTGGACGGCGGTGTTTCCAGCCAGTTCGTCACCGGGCTTTTGCTGGCCGGGGCCATTATGGAGGGAGAAACCAAGGTTCAGATTCTGGGAAAGCTGCAATCCCGCCCCTACGTGGATATGACCGTCCAGGCACTGGGACAATTTGGCATCCCGTGCCGGGATTACACCGTCCAGGGCGGAAAGAAACCCCATTCCTCCGGAGCTTTGACGGTGGAGGGAGACTGGAGCACCGCCGCTTTCTTCCTGGCGGCGAACGCCCTGGGAAGCGAAGTCTCTCTCACAGGGCTGCTGCCGGACAGCGCCCAGGGGGATCGGGCGGCGGCGAAGCTCATTCCCGCTTTGAAAGCGGGGAAACAGACCGTATCCCTTGCGGACATTCCCGACCTTGCCCCGGCCCTGGCGGTTACCGCCGCCTGCTGCCACGGGGCGGTGTTTACGGACATCGGGCGGCTTCGGCTGAAGGAGTCTGACCGGGTAGCCTCCATTTGCCGGATGCTGACATCCCTGGGGGGCAGGGCGGAGGCGGGAGAGGACACCATGGCCGTGTATGGCACCGGCATCACCGGCGGTACAGTGGATCCCGGCAACGACCACCGGATTGCCATGGCAGCCGCCATTGCCGCCACCGCCTGCCGGAAGCCGGTGACAGTGCTGGGAGCGGAGTGCGCCGCCAAGTCCTACCCCAATTTCTTTGAAGAATACCGCCGGCTGGGAGGAAACTATGAGCAGTGTTTACGGTGATACATTAAAATTATCCATATTTGGCCAGAGCCATTCTCAGGCCATCGGCATGACCCTGGACGGCATTCCGGCGGGACTGAAAGTTGACTTGGAGGCACTGACCAGGTTCCTTGCCCGCCGTGCCCCTGGCAGCGCTCCTTACGCCACAGCCCGGAAGGAGGGGGACAAGCCGGAATTTCTCTGCGGGATTTTGGATGGCTTTACCTGCGGCGCACCCATCACCGCCGTGATCGCCAACACCAATACCCGTTCCGGAGACTATGACAACCTCCGGGACTGCCCCCGGCCCGGTCACGCGGACTACACCGCCCAAATAAAATACGGCGGCTATCAGGACATATCCGGCGGCGGTCACTTCTCCGGCAGGCTCACCGCGCCTATGTGCGTCGCCGGAGGGCTGTGCCTGCAATGGCTGGAAGATCAGGGCATCCGGATCGGGGCGCATATCGCCTCCATTGCCGGGGTCCGGGATCGGGCGCTTGATATGGTGGATCCCAAGCTGGAAGAAATTCTGGGGGATTTCCCGGTGCTGGACGCCCAGGCAGGGGAAGAAATGCGAAAAACCATTCTGGAAGCCAAGTCGGAAGGAGACAGCGTGGGCGGCATCATCGAGTGCGCCGTCACCGGACTGCCTGCCGGGCTGGGAGAGCCGATGTTTGGCGGCGTGGAAGGGAAAATCGCCGGAATCGTCTACGGCATTCCCGCGGTAAAAGGCGTGGAGTTTGGCGCCGGCTTTGCCGTCTCCAAGATGCGGGGAAGCGAAAATAACGACCCCTTCCGGATGGAAGGGGACAGAGTAAAAACGGCAACCAACCACAGCGGCGGGATTCTGGGGGGCATCACCAGCGGAATGCCCCTTGTCTTCCGGGCGGCGGTGAAGCCCACCCCGTCCATTGCCAGGCAGCAGCAGAGTGTCAGCCTTTCCCAAGGAGAAAATTGCCCGCTGGTGATCCGGGGACGCCACGACCCCTGTATTGTCCCCCGAGCGGTGCCGGTGGTGGAGGCTGCCGCCGCGATAGCCGTGATGGATCTGCTTTTAGGAAGCCGGGGAACCGACGGTTTTCAGATAAATGTCCATGCCGCGCCCGGCGCCACCAAAAATGAAAGCACTTGACGCATGGACATTTATTGTGCATCAGCGCCGGTTGCCCCGCAAGGGGCGAGGCGCTGGCACTTAAATAAATCTTACTGGGAAAGTCAGAAAAAGCTTGAAATTTTGCATCTTTTCAGAAACTTTCACTGTAAAATAGAGGAGGAAATGACATGGATATTAACGACTACCGTCAGGAGATCGACGAAATTGACGACCAGCTGGTGCGGCTCTTTGGCAAGCGGATGGAGGTTGCCGCCAAAATCGCCGACTACAAGAAGGAAAACCACCTGCCCATTCTGGTTCCTGCTCGGGAGCGGGAAAAGCTCCAGGACGTGGCGGCGAAGGCCGATCCGGAGATGGCCGGATACACCCGGGTACTGTACTCCATGCTCTTTGAGCTGAGCCGGAGCTACCAGGGAAAGCGCAGCGGCAAGGTGACCCCGCTGTACCGGGACATTACCCAGGCCATCGAAAATACCCCCAAGCTGTTCCCCCAGACGCCCATGGTGGCCTGCCAGGGGGTGGAGGGAGCCTACAGCCAGATGGCCTGCGAAAGGATTTTCAAGGAACCCTTCATTATGTATTTCAAGAGCTTCGAGGGGGTGTTCAGCGCCATCGAAAAGGGACTGTGCCAGTATGGTGTCCTCCCCATTGAGAACTCCACCGCCGGTTCCGTAAAGAAGGTCTATGACCTGATGATCCGGCACAATTTTTCCATCATCCGCGCCTTCCGGCTGAAGGTAGACCATAACCTCCTGGTAAACCCCGGAACGAAATTGGAGGACATCAAGGAAATTTACTCCCACGAGCAGGCGATTTCCCAGTGCGGTGACTTCCTGATGACCCTTCCCGGCGTGAACGTGGTTACTCTGGAAAACACCGCCGTAGCGTCGGAGATGGTTGCCTCCTCCGGGCGGAAGGACATTGCCGCCATCAGCAGCCGATCCTGCGCCGAATTGTATGGCCTTCAGTGTCTGGCTTCCTCCATTCAGGACAAGGACAACAACCGGACAAGGTTTATCTGCATCAGCAAAAATCTGGAAATCTACCCCGGAGCGGACAAGACCAGCGTGATGATGGTGCTTTCTCACCGTCCCGGCGCGCTGTACAAGGTACTTGCCCGGATCTACACCCTGGGCATCAACGTGACCAAGCTGGAATCCCGCCCCATCCCGGATCGGGAGTTTGAATTCATGTTTTACTTCGATCTGGAAACCTCCATCTATTCCCAGGAGTTTGTGCAGCTGATGTGCGAGCTGGAGGATCTGTGCGAGGAGTTTAAGTATCTGGGCAGCTACTCCGAGGTGGTGTGATGGAGTGCGGACTGCTGGGAAGGAAGCTGGGCCACAGCTTTTCCCCCCAGATCCATAAGCTTCTGGGGGACTATGATTACCGGCTGTTTGAAGTGGAGCCGGAAAATCTGGAAAGCTTTCTCCGTCATGGCGCCTTCCGTGGGCTGAACGTGACCATTCCCTACAAAAAGTCGGTGATCCCCTTCCTGGACGCTCTTTCTCCTCGGGCGAAGCTCCTGGGAGCGGTGAATACCGTTGTCCGCCGGGAGGATGGGACGCTGATGGGGCACAATACGGATTTCTTTGGCTTTGATTCCCTGGCCGTTAGAAGCGGCATTCCCATTGCCGGACGGAAGGCGCTGGTGCTGGGCAGCGGCGGCGCGTCCAATACGGTGCAGGCGGTGCTGCGGGAGCTGGGAGCGGCAGTCACGGTGATCTCCCGCACCGGGGAAAATAACTATGGGAATCTGGAGCGAAACCGGGATGCCTCGGTGATCGTGAATACCACCCCGGTGGGGATGTACCCCGATGTGGAGGAAGCGCCCCTGACCCTTTCCCAATTTCCGCATTTGGAAGGCGTCCTGGACGTGATTTATAATCCTCCCAGAACCCGGCTGCTGCTGGAGGCGGAGAAAATGGGCATTCCCCACGAAAACGGCCTCTGGATGCTGGTGGCTCAGGCAAAGGAAAGCGCCGAGTGGTTCACCGGCGGAAAAATTCCGGATGAAAAGATCCGGGAGATCTACAGGGCGCTTCGCCGTCAGACGGAGAATCTGATTCTCATTGGTATGCCTGGGTGCGGCAAGACCACTGTGGGAAAACTGCTGGCGGAGAAAACCGGCAAGCGGTTTGTGGACGCGGATGAGGAGCTGGAACGCGCCGCCGGAAGGCCCATAACAAGTATCCTCCCCCAGGAAGGGGAGGCGGCGTTCCGGGCGCTGGAAACGAAGACCTTGGCGGAACTGGGAAAGCAGCCAGGGCAGGTAATCGCCACCGGCGGCGGCTGCGTCACAAGGGAGGAAAACTACCCCCTGCTTCACCGGGGCGGAACCATCGTCCGGCTGAACCGGGATCTGTCTCTCCTTCCCAAAGAAGGGAGGCCCCTGTCCCAAGCGGGGAGCCTCGGGAAAATGCTGGAAATTCGGGATCCCATGTATCGCCGGTTTGCCGACTTCACCGTTGACAACAGCGGAACGCCGGAGGAAACCGCCGGGGAGATTCTGAGAAAATGGGAGGAATCGCTATGAAAATACTGGTGCTCAACGGCCCCAACCTGAACATGCTGGGCATCCGGGAGCCGGGGATCTATGGGAAAGAGAGTTTTCAGGATCTGCTGAATCTTTTGGAGAAGACGGGGAAAGACCTTGGCGTGGAGGTAGAGCAGTACCAGTCCAACCACGAGGGGGATCTGGTGGACAAAATCCAGTGGGCTTACGGGAAGGTGGACGGCATCGTCATCAACCCCGGCGCTTACACCCACACCAGCGTGGCTCTCCTGGACGCACTGAAAGCGGTGTCCATCCCGGCGGTGGAGGTGCACATCTCCAACGTGGACGCCCGGGAACCCTTCCGGCAAGTTTCTTACGTAGGATTGTACTGCGAGAAAACCATAAAAGGCCAGGGTCTGGACGGCTACCGCCAGGCTATCACTTACCTTTGTGAGCGTTTCGCTGGCAGCAGGTAGCAGGCAGCAAATAGAAATGCGGCGTCGGGGCTTGCCCCGACGCCGATTACTATCTGCTGACTACTGTCCACTGCCAAGGGTTATACCAAGGCGGCGGCTACCAGACAGCTGGCGGTGAAAGCGAAGCGCACGTCGGTGGGAATTCCGGCGGGGCGGGTTTCGTACCGGCGGTGAAAGGAGCGGATGATGTCCATCGCCGGTTTGTTTTCCGGCGGGCAGGGAGTGGGATCCCCGGCCAGGAAGGACAGAAAGGATTCCTGAAGCTTCGCTTCATAGGCCCGGTGCTCCCGAAGACTCTCCGGGAAGAAGTCGTTGTGGGCAAGGGTGAAGGCATCCACGGTGTAGTGGATCAGCTTCCCTATGGCGTAGTAGTCCAGCAGGTACAATCGCTCTTTCCGCTCCAAACGGAGGGACAGCCGCTGCATATACCGGCGGGCGTTTTCGTAGTTGTGGCCCCGGAGCCGCTGGCACCGGATGGAGCCTTTTATGTAGGTGGCGGGGTTCCGATCCGGCTCCACGCACCCGATGAGGAAGGCGCGGACATATCGACGGGGGATGCCCTGCATATATTTCTCCGCCAAGTACCAGCCAAGGCGGCGGTGACTTTCTCCGCGCATAGGTGCTCTCCTTCCAAATAGCTGGTGTCATTATAGCATATCCGGCGGGGCAATTTGTGAACGTCCGGAGAAAATCTGCCTTTTGCACCATCGACAGGCGGAAAACAAAATTTTAATTATGGGAAATGACAACGCGGCGCCGGAGTTTTCCAGAAAAGCAATGGCGCCGCGTTGCGAATCATTGAACGGTAAAGGGGGTACTGAACGCCAGCATTCCGTCAAAATAGATTTCGACGGTGTAGCTCCCGGCTTCCTCCGGGACATGGGGCAGATTCAGCTCACAGTAGTGGTAGTCGCTGGGCTCCCACAGGTCGTGCCAGTTTTTTGTCTCTCTGCCCACCAGGCTGGGGTCCGCTTTGCCGTCCCCATCCCGGATAATATAGAGCACCTGTACGTCCTCTTTATCCAGATTGAAGGAGATGCCGGCTTTCAGCACCACGGAAATGGGCTGACCCAGGGAGAAGGTATCCGTATAGTCGTCGCCGCTGAGGGAAGACCGGGTCCACCCTGCCTCACTGGGGGTAACCAGCGTTTTTCCGGTGATCTTGTAGCCGGTAAGGGCGTGACCGGAGAAAACCTCCGCTTCCTTCGTGCGATAAACGTGCTCCTCGTTAAAGATGGAAACGCTGTCCGGAGAAGTGACGGTGAACAGATACTCCACATCAGGCAGCAGCGTATCGATGGTGTGGGAGGCGCTGTCGCACTTTTCCACATTCTGAGTAATGTGACCGTCGATGCTGTACATCAGCAGCCAGCCGCCCTGGGGAGCTTCCCCCTCGTATTCCCAGGAAACGGAAAGGGTTCCGTCTGTTTCCTCCGCGTGGAAAGCGGTGATGGTAATGGGGTTGGCAGTGACGGACAGACGGGCGGGCTGGGTCATACCCTGGGCGGTGACCTCCACTGTGTAAGCGGTGTCGGAACGAATGCCGGTGAATACGGCTTCGCAGTCGGTAAGCTCCTGAGTTTCATCGTAGTCGCCGCCATAGCACCGGACGGACCAAATTTCCACCGGCTCCGCTGGGGGATCCCACTGAACCGTCAATGTGCCGCCGTTATTGGACGCCACATGAAGGTTCTCCGCCATAATGAGGGGCAGCGCGGTAAATTCCGTCTGAGTCTGACCGTCCAGCAGGGTGCTGTCCGAGGCGCTGACGGTGACGGTATAGGTGGTGCCAACGGTGAGACCCCGCACCGTTACACTGTGACCGGTGAAGGATTCCGTGATGTCCGCTTCTCCTTCTGCCGAGCAGGTGACCACCCACTGCTCCGGGTCAGAGCCTTCCGCGGTCAGGGACAGCATCATGGAGCCGCTTTCCGCTCCTGTGATGGTGGAAAGCCCCACAATATTGGTGACGGATTTGGTGGTGAACACGTCTGATGTCTGACCGATCAGCTTGTGGAATCCGCTGATTTCCAGCTGAACCTTGTAGAGCGTTCCGGGGGCAAGGTCAGTAAATTCCGCCACACCGCCGCTCAGGGCGCCTTCCAGAACGTTGCCGTAGACATCGGTGCAGGTGACGGTGAGCAGGGAGGGATCCGCATCCGAGTTTACGGTAACGGTAATCCGGTTCTGGGTTCCATCCAGGGTCAGACTGTCAATGGTTTGCAGATAGTACATCCGGTAGAAGGTCATACCTCCCAGAACCGCTGCCACCAGCAAAAGCACCAGGAAAATCGCAGTCAGCACGGCGGTAATGGAGCGGCGCTTCTTTTTGGGAACATTTTTCTGCGGCTGGGCGGCTTCGGCGGAATCCTGCTGACCGTCTGCCAGCAGGCGGTTTACTTCCTCCAGCTCCTGAGAAAAGCGGTCATCGGGAGGATCCGACTGGCTTTCCACGGGATCCGGGGCTGCGCTGCTTTCTTCGTCGGAAGTCACGTGTTCCTCTGCGGGAGGCGCTGCCTCCGGGGTTACGGTATCCTGCGGCGGTTCCTGGGGGGCGTCTTCCGCCTGGGGCGCCTCCGGAGGAATTGCCCAGACCTCCTTAGACCGAAGATCCTCCTCCGGCTGGGCGGGAGGAATCACCTCCGGCATGTCCTCATCCTTCGCGGGGGCTTCTTCCTGGGCATCCCCACTTTCCTGGGCATCCCCACTTTCCTGGGGGACAATGGGGGTGTCGTTGATAGCGTTGCGCTGCATATAGGCAACCAGTGCCTGGCCCATTTCAATCGGACTTGGCCAACGATCCTCCGGCTTGGGCGCGCAGGCTTTCTGAAGGATCTCCGTCAATTCCTCATCGGCATATTCCGGCTTCGGAAGGGGCGCGGAAGGATCCTCCATCTGAGGGAGCTTGTCTCCGTTAAAAATCTCATAGAGGATCATGCCCACCGCGTAGGTATCCACGGTGCCGTTCAGGGAAGCCATCATGTCCCGCGCCTCCGGCGCGGTGTAGGGGCTGAGATACTGAGAGGGCATGGCGGCATATTTCAGGCTGTCCAGGGAAACAAAGCCAAGATCCCCGATCCGGTATTCTTTTTCCGGGGTGAGGAAAATATTACTGGGCTTTAAGTCCACATACAGCTTCCCTGCCCGCCGGCAAACCGACAGAGCGGCGCAAAGATCCAGCCCCAGATTGACAGCCTCCAGATGGGTGATGGGGTGGCGGCGGCAGAATTTTTCCAAGGTGCGCCGGTAGGGGCTGAGAAGAAACACTTCGTAGCCCAGACGGCTTTTGTCCATAGGTACCATCTGCCAACCCTGGTATCCGCAGAACCCTTCCAGGTCGGAAAGCTCCTGGAGGGTCTGGGCATCCTGCTGAACATCCAGCGCCAGACTCTTGAAGTATTCCATTGCCTCGGCGGGGCCTTTGTATGCTTTCGTCAGCAGCAACGCGTCCATAAAGGATTGAGACGCGGGGAAGGAAATGACCTTTAGAATGTATTTTTCATTGGTGTTTTCTCTGATCGCCGGATAACATTGAATCCCGTTGTGGCTGCTCATGGGTGCGCCTACGGCAATTCCGTCCAGCAAAGGCGAGACTCGATTTTTTTCTGACAAATCCATCGCCTCCTTTTACTCACATATCATAAAATAAAAATTCAAAAAAAGCAACAGTTTTCTTCTTGTTTTCTTTAGAATACCGTGGTATAATAAGTCGAAACATTGAATGCCGTGGGGCATTCTATCAGGAGGAAAGGTATGAGCAAGATTATCTGCGAAATTTGCGGTACATCTTATCCCGATACGGAGCCTCGGTGCCCCATCTGCGGATGGACGCAGGACGGCATCGACCTGGGAGATCTGGGGATCGATGAGTCGGATCTGGATCTTACCGTAGAGGAAACACCGCCAGTTCCCCGGAAGACCCGGGAGATTTTCGATTATGACGCCGTCAATTCCAAGGAGGGAAGAAAAAGCGCCGCGCAGCCGGATGAGGAAGAAGAACCGGAGGAGCAGAGAGCCAATCCCTTCCTGGTGGTACTGCTTACCATTCTCATAGTGGCGTTGCTGGCGGCAACGGGATTTGTCCTGATTAAGTATTTTATTCCCAATATGAAGGCAGACAAAACCCCGGAAACCAATGCGCCGGTGATTACGGAGTCAGCCACCGAGACCACGGAGCTGACCATTCCATGTACCGGACTGAGCTTGGTCAGCGGTATTGCTGAGCTGAACGCGGAGGGGCAGAATTGGCTTCTCCATGTGGTGGTGACACCGGAGGATACCACCGATGTTCTGACCTATCAGTCTATGGACGAGAGCATTGCCATCGTCAACGACGAGGGCAGGGTAACTGCCGTCAGCGAAGGGCAGACTACGGTGATCATCACCTGCGGCTCTGAGCGGCTGGAGTGCCCGGTGACTGTCAGTTATCAGGAGCCTACCGAGGCGACCACAGAGGCGGCCACAGAGGCGCCCACTCAGGCGCCGGCGGAAGGAGAGACCACTCCCGCGGCGTCCACGGAGGCAAATAATTCCGGAACATCCGCAGGTGTGACATTGAAGCTGAAGAAAACCGACATCACCTTTGGCGTCGGCGGTGTGTACACCACCTTGGAGCTGGACTGCGACCTGAAACCGGAGGATATTGAGTGGTCCACCCGGAATTCCAATGTTGCCATTGTGAAAAACGGTGTTGTTACTGCTGTAGGCCCGGGGCTTACGGTGATCACTGCCAAGTATGGCGATCAGACGGCAGAGTGCATTGTCCGCTGCAACTTCTGACAGTGCAGCTTCTTACAAAAAGATTCGCGCCGCAAAATCCGTGATTTTGCGGCGCGTCCGTTACTCGTTGGCCAGTGCCCGCTTCCGGAAGAGAAAAGAGATGCTCCAAAGCCCTGCAAGACCGACAATGGTGTAGATGATCCGGCTGAGAAGAGCGCCCTGCCCGCCGAAAATCCATGCAACCAGGTCAAACTGAAAGATTCCCACAAGCCCCCAGTTGACGCAGCCGATGATGGACAGAATCAGTGCGATGGTATCCATAGTGAATTCCCCCCTTTATTTGCCGTAGTGTTAGATTGCCCAGGTTTTTGCGGACTATGATGGGAAATAATGACAGTCGACAGTAGATAGTGGACAGTTGCTAGTGGAAAACTTCGGGGTCCGCTGTAATAATCAATCGGAAAATCACAAGGAGAGAATATATGACCACACTTTATGAAGGCGCGTATGCCAAGCTGAATCTGACGCTGGACGTTCTCGGAAAACGGGAGGACGGCTACCATAATTTGCAAAGCGTGATGCAGACCATCTCCATTCGGGATGATGTGGAAATCGATGTTGGCACCGGTAAGCCCTGGTCGGTTCACTGCTCCCAGCCTGGGATTCCGGAAAATGAAGAGAATCTGGCCTGGAAGGCGGCGGAGACGTACTGCCGGGCGCTGGGGAAAGACCCCCAGGGCATTGCGATCCGGATCACCAAGCGGATTCCCTCTCAGGCGGGACTGGGCGGAGGCAGCGCCGATGCCGCCGCAGTACTTCGGGCGCTGAACCGGCATTACGGGGAGCCGCTTTCCCTGCCTGCTCTGGCGGAGCTGGGGGGGTCGGTAGGCAGCGACGTGCCCTTCTGCACCGTGATGGGAACCGCCATGGTGGAGGGAAGAGGGGAGCGGCTGCGCCCCCTGCCCAAAATTCCGGACTGCGTATTTGTGGTGTGTAAGCCGGATTTCTCCGTCTCCACCCCGGAACTGTACCGGGCAATCGACAGCGTCGCCATCCCCCGGCACCCGGACAACGTCGCTATGGAACGGGCGCTTCTTTCCGGGGACTTGAAAGCGGTGGCGGATCAGGTGTACAACGTATTCGATCCGGTGGTGACCAAGGATCATTTGGAGCTGAACTATATCAAGTCCATTTGCAATTCCTACGGCTCCCTGGGCCAGCAGATGACCGGCTCCGGCTCGGCGGTGTTTGCCATCCTGCCGGAATTTGAGTACGCCGCCGTGGTGTGCAATATGCTCAAAGACAACTTCCCCGGTATTTTTATCGCGAAACCGGTGTAACCTTGTATATTTTTCCAAATTCCCGCCCATACTGGGAGTATCTTCCAATATGGGCGGTGTTTTTGTATGAAAAAGGCGTTAAAGGCGCTGGGGATCTGTTTTCTTCTGGCGGCGCTTACCTGGTGCGGTACATTGATTGCTGACCGGCAGAGGCTCAGCCAGGAGCTGATCCGGCTCCATGTGGTGGCGAATTCCGACAGCGAGGAGGATCAGGCGCTGAAGCTTCGTGTCCGGGATGCGGTGACGGAGAGCCTGGGAAAGGCATTTGCGGATGTTCAGGATGTGGAGGCGGCAAAGGCGTACCTCCAGGAGAACCTGCCCATGATCCAGAGCCTTGCCAATGAGGTCTTGGAGCAGGCGGGCAGTGCCCGGAGGGCGGTGGTGAAGCTGTGCCGGGAGGGGTTCCCCGCTCGGGACTATGATACCTTTTCCCTCCCTGCCGGGATCTACGAATCCCTGCGGATCGTCATCGGGGAGGGGGAGGGCCACAACTGGTGGTGCGTGGTGTTCCCCGGCTTGTGTACTCCGGAAACCCAGACGGAATTTACCGACACCGCCGCCGGGGCAGGCTTCCCTTCAGAGCTGACCGGCGCCCTCACCGGAGAGGAAAAATATGAGATCCGCTTTTTCCTCCTGGATCAGCTGGGGAAGCTGGAAAAGCTTTTCGCTGGGAAATGAGAAAAGCACCCGGGGAGGGAGCCGGAACGCCCCTGCAATTTTGAAATTAATTAAATCTTAAATTGCGGTAAATTGACATAGAGTAATGCATTTGTTAAAATAAAATAATACTATGTGCTTATCGGCTTAACTCAGCAAGCCGTCTTTGCGTAGGGAACGCCGACCCCGGCGTTCCGGCAGTACCAAGCTGAAAATTTAGACTTTTTCTGGCGAATTCGTAACGCGCCCCTATTCTCCGGGGTTGCCTCCAAATGTCAGCCGCATTCCGCGGCGCGTCGAGGTCGCCGCGCCCTACGCAAAACTTCACTGGTTTGCTGACGAAAGCCGATATGCATATAAAAAATAACAAAGGAGATGCGTTATATGGCATGGAAAAAATATCTGACCGGAGTTATGGTGATCATCCTGCTTGCGGCATCTCTCGGTTGCGAAAAGCCCCAGACGGAAGCGTCAAGCTATGACGCGGCGGAAACCCACATCCGGGAGACCACTCCGGAGGGGATCTCCGTGGACGCGGATATCCAGGGAATGCCGGAGGACGGCGCCTTGAAGGTGTACGAGGGGATCCTGAAGGCGTTTTCCCAGGAGGAGATCGACGCCTTTTTAACCGTCGTTGGGGATACCCTGGTAGAAACCAGGGAACAGAACGTGGGCGGCGATCTCTACCGTTACGGAACCTGCGCCAGCGGAAGCAATCTGACCGTTGCGATCAATACCGATGGGAGTTTCCCGACGTCCGAGCTGTTTTACCACAACGAAGAAGAAGCAAAATGGTATGACGCCTATCCCATTTATGTAAGTCAGGACGACTACGATCAGAGCGCCGACCTGCGCCTGGCGCACCTGTTTACGGAGCCAAAGGATTTTCATTTCGGCACCGCCCAGGAGGTGGAGGAGCGGATCCGGGAAGCGCTGGGCGCACTGGGCCTTTCTGATCTGATTCTGAACCGGGTACTGTATCTGGATCACGAGGCGATGGCGGAGGCGGGAAGGGTTGTCCAGGAAGAGAAATACGCGTCCATCAAGGAGAACGACCCCGGTTTCCCGGTGAAGGAGGACTGGAGCCAGGAGGACGACGGGTATATGTTTGAATTCTTCTGCGGGATCCACGGCGCGGCGCTGTGCCACAAGTTCTTTTCCTTTGACACAAGATACTACCAGGGAAATACCATCATCGTATGGTACCGGGAGACGGGGATCGTGAATATGCAAATCCTTTTTCCCTGGGTTCCCGGAGCGGTGGCGGAGGAGCCGGCGGAAACGGTGACGGCCCGGGAGGCGCTGGATCTGGCAAGCAAAAAGCTGGGCGCGATTCAGATCTATCAGGACACCGTGATCACCACGGTATCCCTGGAGTACATGTACGAAAGCAGCGGAGATGGGTGGCTGCTGAAGCCGGTGTGGATTGTCTGCGCCGAGTATGGGGACGACCGCCTTCCGGGGTTTACCCTGTATGAGTACGTGATGGTGGACGCCGTCACCGGAGAGGAAATTTGAGGCGAATTCCGCGAAGCGCCGGATTCTCGGTTTAGAGTTTCCCTAAACTGTAAGGCAATAGCTTTCGTTCAGACGGTTGCGGGAAACTTCCAACCGTAGGTACACAGGCAAAAGGCGGTTCCCGATTCCGGCGGACGGGAGCCGCCATAACCTGCGAAAAAAGAAAGGTTGTGGTATTGGCATGCTATGGACACGGAGCTTGACCGGGAGGACGTCCGCGATTCCCCTGGGACGGGCGCTTTCCGTAGACCTGCGCCGCGCGTTGTTTTCCGGACGTTTCTGGCTGGCGGTGGCGCTTTACCTGGCTTGGATGTTGTTTAACGGAGGGGAGGATCTTTTCCTGAACATCGATTCCGCGCGGTATTTCGGTGCGCCGATTTCATTCGACAATGCCATTTGCGGTACCCTTGCCCTCGGACCAATCGTGTTGGCAATCGCCGCCGTTCCCTACGCCGGGAGCTATCTGGAGGATCGGGAGGCCGGGTTTGACCGTCAGGCTGTCCGCCGGGTGGGCTTTCGGACCTTCTGCGTCTCCCGGGTGCTTTCCGTGGCGCTGGCCTCCTTCCTTGCCATGGCGGCGGCGATGGCGCTGTTTCTTCTGCTGCTGTCCGCTCTGGGGTTTCCCCACACCATTCCGGGACCGATGGGCGGCTATCTGGACCTGGTGGACGAGGTGGGTTCATGGGCGTACTACCTGACGGAGTTTTTGGTCAAAGGGCTGATGTGCGCTCTTGCGGCGGTTTTTTCCCTGATGGTCACCGCCTGGATCCCCAATTTCTATGTGGGACTGATGTGCCCGCTGCTGGGGTACTACCTGTACATACTCCTTTTGAGCGTTATTCTTTCTGTGACCGGCTCGACAGGAAATGGGGGTACGTTCTTTGCGCTGTTCAATCTGGACGATGTGATCTTCGGTCAGGTGGCGGACGATAATCTTTTCAGCCTGGCGTGGGCGGTGTGCTATCTGGTGACGTTTATTGTGCTGTGCGGCAGAGGCTTTGCCGCCGGAGCAGGAAGGGAGCGTGGACAATGAAGCTGCTATCCGCGGTTAAGATCAATTTCCTGCAATGGCGGGAAGATCCCAAGTACCTGACGGTGCTGCTTTTCCTGGGAATGTACTTCTGGATGCAGATCCACGGTTTCGTGGCATTTGCCCGGGACATGGGATGCACCATGACTCCCTGGCTCCTGGTTTTTTTGCCCAGCGGTACCGTGATCCTGCCGATCATGCTGGGGTACGCGCTGCTGATCAGCGATGCCCCGTTCCGAAACGGGCAGCAGCAGTTCGTTCTCCTGCGGACGGGAAAGCGAACCTGGCTGTGGGGTCAGATTTTGTACCTTTTGATTCTCAGCGTGCTGTTCCCAGTGCTGCTGTGGATTCTGTCCTGGATTTTTATGCTGCCGGCGCTGGAGTGGAGCCTGGAGTGGGGACCGGGAATCACCACTGCGGCGGTAACCGGCAACTACGGAGGCTACAGTTGGATTGCCATGGAGTACGGTTGTATGAAAAACGCCACCCCGCTGGAGGCGACATTATGGGTCATGGCGGTTATGGCAGGGGTTTGCTTTCTCCTGGCGCTGATCGCGGCAGGGTGCAACCTGTGGCTGAAAAGAGGCGTGGGACCCGTGGCTGTGTCGGCGCTGTCAGCAATGCCGGTGATCGTCATTATATTTGCCCATCAGCCGAATGCCATTAAAAAGCTGCTGTGGATATCCCCTGTGTCCTGGATGGATCGCAGTCTGATGGGGCATACCGAGCAGGGGCTTCCCCCCATGACCTACGGACTTGTGATGCCGGCTGTGCTGTCTGTGATCCTGTGCGGCGTTCTTGTGGGAACGATACATAAGTGCAACCTGGAAACGGAGGAGGCGTGAGGGCATGGAATACGCGATTGAAGTAAAGAATGTGACCAAGCGGTTTGGTGAAACAGTGGCGGTAGACAATGTCACCGTAGGATTGGAAAAGGGAAAGATCCACGGTATCGTCGGACGGAACGGGTCAGGAAAAACGGTGCTGTTCAAGTGCATCTGCGGGCTGCTCCCTGTGACCGAGGGGGAAATTACTGTGCTGAACCAGACCGTGGGGGATGGAAAGCGTGTTCCCCAGGGGATCGGCGCAATCATTGAAAGCCCAGGCTTCATCCGGAACTGTTCCGGATACCGGAATCTGAAATATTTGATGGAGCTGAGCGGAAAGGCGGACCGGGAGCGGATTCGTCAGGTGATCGCGCAGGTGGGCCTGGACCCGGACAGCAAAAAGCACGTAGGGAAATACTCCATGGGAATGCGCCAGAGGCTGGGAATTGCCCAGGCGATCATGGAGAACCCGGAGCTGCTGATTCTGGATGAACCGATGAATGGCTTGGATAAATCCGGAGTGGATGAGATGCGGGATCTGTTTCTGCGGCTGAAGGAGCAGGGAAAGACGATTTTGATCGCCTCTCATAATCCCGAGGATGTCAGGCTGCTGTGCGATACGCTTCACGAAATGGACGCCGGATCCATCGCTGAGCGTACTGTGGGGCAAGTATAGTTCGCAGTAAATTGTCCGCTGTCTTCGGGAGAGCCAAAGGCAGCGGCATTTTTCGACCATTGCTGCAATTTAACACTGTTCATATGGAAAAGCTTGTGATACAATACGGGAAAAGAAAGGGGGCGGTCATATGCTTCGATTGCTGATCGGCAAGGACTGGAAGCGGAACCAGGAAGCGATTCTTGGGCGGATTTCCCGGGATATCCATGAGCGGAAGCCGGGGCGGATCCTGCTGGTGCCGGAGCTTGCCAGCCACGAAACGGAGCGCGCCCTGTGCCGCTGGGCGGGAGATACCGCCAGCCGGTACGGCGAAGTTCTGTCCTTTACCCGCCTGGCCCGGCGAATGGCAGAGGAGATGGGAGATGGCGGCGGGTGCCTGGACGGAGGCGGAAGAGTGGTTGCCATGGCGGCGGCGGCCCGTCAGCTGTCCAGCCGGCTGAAAACCTATGCGGCGGTGGAGACAAAGCCGGAATTCCTCCTGAAAATGATCGACGCTCTGGATGAATTTAAGCGGTGCCGCATTTCCCCGGAGGATCTGCGCCAGGCGTCCCAGGCAGCTTCCGGCAGCCTTTCCCAGAAGCTGGAGGAGCTGAGTCTGCTGATGGAGAGCTACGATGCCATCTGCGCCCGGGGTAAGCGGGATCCCAGAGATCAGATGACCTGGCTCCTGGAGCGGCTGGAAGAAGGGGACTACCCGGAAAGCCATGTATTTTACATAGACGGCTTCCCGGACTTTACCCGGCAGCACCTGGCCATTTTGGAGTGCCTGATCCGGAAAAGCCCGGATGTCACTGTAAGCCTGAACTGTGACCGCCCCGGATCCCATCAGCTTGCCTTTGAAAAGGCAGGGGAAACCGCATCTCAGCTTCTGAAAATTGCCCGCAGGGTCGGGGTAGAGGCATCCGTCGAGGGGATCCCGGAGGGAGAGGATCGGCTGCGGCTGCTGCGGGAGAAGCTGTTTCAGGGCGGCATTTCCCAGGGTGCGCTGAGGGGCACTGTGGAAACGGTGCGGGCGCCCTCCCTGTGGCAGGAGTGCCTGTGGGCCGCCGGCGAAGTGCAGACCCGTCTGCGCCAGGGCTGCCGCTGCCGGGACATCACCGTTGTTTGCGCCGATCTGAACCGATACGCGCCGGTGCTGAACCTGGTGTTCCGCCGGATGCACATTCCCCTCTACCAGTCCGGTACCCAGGAGATCCTGCGCAAGAGCATCATTTCCACGGTGCTCACCGCCCTGGATGCTGCCGCCGGGGGATTGGATAGGCAGGCGGTGATGGAATATCTCCGTTCCGGGCTGTCTCCTCTGGATGACGATACCTGTGACTTGGTGGAGAACTATACGTATCTCTGGGGCATCCGGGGATCCGGCTGGTGCAGCAGCTGGACCTTCCACCCGGACGGCTTGAGCGGTCAGCCCGGGCCGGACGCGGATACGCGGTTGGAAGCATTAAATCGGGCAAGGGAAGCTTCCATTGGCCCGCTGGCGCGTCTGCGGGACGGCCTTTATCAGGCGAAAAACCTCCGGGAGCAGGTGACCAGCCTGTATGCATTCCTGGAAGCGGTGAATTTGGAGCAGCGGTTAGAGAAAGAAGCGGAAGAGCTGTCCCAGGCAGGAGAAAACCGGGAAGCCCAGATTTACAGCCAGCTGTGGGAAATCCTGGTGTCCGCGCTGGAGCAGATGTACGATGTTTTGGGGGATACCCACTGGGAGACGGAGCACTTTGCCCGGCTTCTCCGGCTGCTGCTGAGCCAGTACGATGTGGGCACCATTCCGCCGGTGCTGGATGCGGTGCAGATGGGCGCGGTTTCCGCTATGCGCTGCCACCGGGGAAAGCACCTGATCGTACTCGGCGCGGAGGAGGGATGCCTCCCCGGCTACTCAGGCTCCACAGGATTACTGACGGATCAGGAGCGGACGGCGATTCGGGCTTTGGGCGTTCCCCTCACCGGCGGAGGGCTGGAGGGCATCCAGTCGGAATTTGGAGAAATCTACGGCGTGTTCTCCGGAGCGGAGGAATCGGCTGCCGTTTCCTGCAACGCAGATCAGCCATCCTTCCTGTTTCGGAGATTGGAAGAGTTGTCCGGAGGAAGCCGGGAGGCGGAGCCGGATCTGGACTTTGCCGGGGCGGATCTCTGGGAGGCGGGAGCATACCTTGCCCAATTTGGCGGCGAAGACGCGGCACAGCGGCTTGGCGCGGCGGAGAGCTACCGGATGATCCGGAAGAGAAGCGCCGCCTGCCTGGGGAAAATGGAGCCTTCCGGGGTTCAGGGGCTGTACGGAAAGAGCCTGAACCTGTCCGCTTCCCAGATCGATACCCAGGCGGGGTGCCGGCTGTACTACTACTTGAAATACGGTCTCCGGGCAAAGGAGCGGAAGGAAGCGGCGGTAGATCCGGCGGAGTTTGGTACCTATGTCCACGCCGTGCTGGAGCACACGGTGAAAGCCGTGGAGGCGGAAGGGGGATTCCATGCGGCATCCCTGGAGCGGACATTGGAAATTGCCCATGATTTTTCCGATGCCTACGCCGAAAAACAGTTTGGTGCGCTGGCTTCCGCCCGGGTTCAGGCTGTGTTCCAGAGGAACCGCCGGGAGCTGGATATGGTGGTGGAAGAGCTGTGGAAGGAGCTGCGTGTCTCCCAGTTCCGCCCCAGAGGCTACGAAGTGGGCTTTGGCCGGGAGGAAGGGCAGCTTCCGCCGATTCCCATTCCAAACGGGGCCATGCCGGCGATTTTGCGGGGATTTGTAGACCGGGTGGATGTTTGGAGTGGCCCCGGAGCCTCCTTCTATCGGGTGGTGGACTACAAAACCGGAAATAAAGACTTCGATTACTGCGATATCCACACCGGTGTGGGGCTGCAAATGCTGATTTACCTGTTTGCTCTGGCTCACAGCGGCGCGGAGATGCTGGGGCAGTCTCCGGTGGCGGCAGGGGTGCAGTATTTTCCTGCCAGAGCGCCCTACATTTCTCTGGACGGAAAGCCGGAGCCGGAGGAGGCGGAAAAGTCCCGGGAAGACAAGTGGACCCGCCAGGGGCTTCTGCTGGAGGATAGTCAGGTGATCGCCGCCATGAATCCGGAAGGGCAGAAGCATTTGACGGAGAAATGCGGCCAGGCCAGCCGGGAGCAGATGAAGCTGCTGGAAAGGTACATTTTCCGGGTAATGGGCCGGATGGTGGAGGACATTGCCTCCGGCAACGTGGAGCCGAACCCCTACTGCCGGGGGAAGACCCACGACACCTGCCGGTTCTGCCCCTACGGTACGGTTTGCCACCCGGACACGGTGACCCAGCGGCGGAACTATAAAACCATGACCGCCCAGCGGTTCTGGGAAGAGATCGGAAAGGAGATGGGCATGGATGGCTGAGGAGCTGACCGAAAAACAAGACCTTGCGGTACATAACCGGGGCGGACGGCTCCTGGTCAGCGCCGCTGCCGGTTCCGGTAAGACGAAGGTGCTGGTGGATCGGCTGATGGAGTACCTGACGGATGAAAACGATCCGGCGGAATTGGATGACTTCCTTATCATCACCTATACCAAGGCGGCGGCGGCGGAGCTGCGTGGGAAGATCGCGGCGAAGCTGAATGAGCGGGTCGCCCGGGAGCCGGGGAACCGGCATCTTCAGCAGCAGCTCCAGCGGCTGTATCTGACTCAGATTTCCACCGTTCACGGCTTCTGTACTCAGCTGCTGCGGGAGTACGCCTACCGGCTGGATATTGCCCCGGATTTCCGGGTGGCGGACGAGACGGAGACCCAGGAGCTGCGCCGGACGGTGGTGGAAGATCTGCTGAATCGGGTTTACGAAACGGAGCAGGGCAGCGAGGATTTCCGTACCTTTGTGGATACCCAGGGATTTGGACGGGATGACAGCGCGCTGCCGGAGCTGGTTCTCCGGGTCTACGACAGCGCCCGGTGCCACAGGGATCCCGGTGAGTGGCTGCAAAGGTGCCGGGACGGATTTACCCCCGGGGAGGGCGCCGATGCCGGTTTTACCCCCTGGGGCGCGTACCTTCTCACGGAGCTGCGCCGGACGCTGGCTGGGCATATTTCCACGCTGGAGCAGTGCCGGGCATTGGCCCTGGAAACGCCGGGATTTGAGAAAGCGGCGGCAAACCTTTGGGACATTCTTTCCCAGCTGGAACGGCTGCGTGACAGCAAAACCTGGGACGAAGCTGCGGCGCGTCGGAAGATTGACTTTGGGCGGATCAGCTTTCCCAAAAAGGATTGCGATTTAGAGCGGAAGGCTCGGATCCAAGCCGCCCGGGAGGGCTGCAAGGACGCGGTAAAAAAGCTTGCCGCGACGTTCAGCGACAACTCCCAGCAGCTTTTTTCCGACATGGCTTCCACCGCGCCTGCGATGCGGGGGCTGTGCGCCCTGGTGGAGGCCTTTGACAGGGATTACCGCCGGGCAAAGCGAAGCCGCCGGGTGCTGGACTTCGGGGATTTGGAGCACATGTGCCTGGATCTGCTGCTGGGAAAGAACCGCTCAGGCCCCACTGCCGTGGCCCGGGAGGTTGCCCAGCGGTACCGGGAGGTGCTGGTGGACGAATACCAGGATACCAACGCCGTTCAGGACGGGATCTTTTCCGCCATCACCGGGGAGAAGAAAAATTGTTTTCTGGTGGGGGACGTAAAGCAGTCCATCTACCGGTTCCGTCTGGCGGATCCGGGAATCTTCCTGGAAAAATACGCCGCTTTTCTTCCGGCTGAGGAAGCGTCTCCGGGGGAGGATAGAAAGGTGCTGCTTAGCGACAATTTCCGCTCCGGCGGGGAGATCGTGGAGGCGGTAAATCACGTGTTTGCCGCCTGTATGCGCCCTCAGGTGGGAGGCCTGCGGTACGGAGCGGAGGAAGCGCTCCGGGAGGGAATCCCCCATGTCCCGCTGCCGGATCCCGGTGTGGAGCTTTACCTGCTGGAAACCGGCGAGGACGGCTACGCCCAGGAGGCGGAGTTTGTTGCCTCCCGTATTCGCCGGATGCTGGATGATGGCGTCCTGGTTCGGGAGGGGAA
This sequence comes from uncultured Oscillospiraceae bacterium, assembly GCA_964499615.1. GTDB lineage: Bacteria > Bacillota > Clostridia > Oscillospirales > Oscillospiraceae > Faecousia. Next base: position 14,999 of record CAZCLX010000004.1, on the reverse strand, counting down.
GACCCTTCGCCCCATGGAGCCACGGGACGTGGCGCTCCTTCTCCGCTCCCCCGGTTCTGTGGGAGACATTTATCGGAGCGCTCTGGAAAGGGCGGGGATCCGCTGTGCCATCGGCGGCGGCACGGACCTGCTGAAAACCCGGGAGGTGGAGGATATGTGCGCCCTGCTGCGCACGGTGTCCAACCCCCGGCAGGATATCCCCCTGCTCAGCACCCTGGTAAGCCCTTTGTTTGGCTTCACCGCCCAGGAGCTGGCACAGATCCGGGCAGGGAGAACCAAGGAAACCTTTTTTGACGCTCTGACCGCTTCCGGTACCCCAAAGGCGGCGGAGTTTCTGGGCATTCTCTCAGAGCTTCGGCGCCAGGTTCGGCGAGCGACCTTGACGGAGCTGGCGGAAAGCTGCTTCACCCTGACCCGGGCGGACAGCGTCTACGGAGCAATGCCGGGGGGCAACACGCGTCAGGAGAATCTGCGGCAGTTTTTCCAGATGATTTGTGAGTATGACGCGTCTTCCGGACGGTCTCTGGGGCAGTTTTTGAATCACCTGGAGAATCTCCAAACCAGCGGCAAAATGGCGTCCGACGACGGGGCAGGAGACAGCGTCACCGTCATGAGCATCCACCACTCCAAAGGCTTGGAGTTTCCGGTGGTGTTTCTGTGCGGGATGTCCAGAAGGTTCAATATGGAGGATCTCCGGGGGCAGATTCTGTGTGACCCGGATCTGGGCCTTGGCCCGCTGGTGGCGGATAGGGAAAACCGGGTGCGCTACCCGTCGCTCCAGCGGCGGGCGATTGCGGCGAAAATGAAGCGGGAGTCCGTCAGTGAGGAAATGCGGATCCTGTATGTGGCCATGACCCGGGCGAAGGATCGGCTGGTGATGACCTGCGCCTGCAAAAATCCGGAAAGACAGCTGACGAAAACGGTTCAGCGGATGGCTCCTCCGGGAGACGAACTTCTGTGCACGGAGGCGGGATGCCCGGCGGACTGGCTGCTGCTTGCGGCGCTGCAGCGTACTGAGTCGGGGGCGCTTCACGCATTGGGGGGCAAGCCGGAAAATACCAGGGTATCTCAATACCCCTGGAAAGTCGGGGTGGTTGCGGATCTGCCTGCCGGAGAGGTAGCCCTGCCGGAGACAGAACCGGCGCGGCATTTGCCGCCGGACGCGGAGGCCCGGATCGGGAAACTGCTTTCCTTCCAATACGGCCATGTTCCCGCTACCCTGGCTCCCTCCAAGCAGACCGCTACTGGCAGAAAGGGCAGGGAAAAGGACGAGGAAGCGGCGGAGAACACCCGCTCCTACCCGGTCAGACCGTTCCGTGCCCCCGCCTTCCGGGAAATCAAAACCGACGGACGGGCGAGAGGAAACGCCACCCACGCGGCTATGCGTTATTTGGACTATCGAAAATGTACATCCGCTATAGACATTGCTGGGGAGCTGGACCGGCTCACCCGGGAGGGGAAACTTACCCAGCAGCAGCGGGATCTTGTGGATCCTCAGGGGATTGCCTCGTTCTTTGAGACCCCGGTGGGGAAAAAGCTCCAAAAGGGAGGGGTCTGCCTCCGGGAGTTTAAGTTCTCCCTGCTGTGGGACGGAAAGGAATTCGGAGAAGGACTGGAAGGGGAGCAGGTGCTGCTCCAAGGCGTGGTGGACTGCGCCCTTTTGGAAGAGGACGGCATCACCGTGGTGGATTTCAAAACCGACCGGGTGACCGAGGAAACCCTGGCCCAAACGGCAGAGCGGTACCGCTCCCAAGTAGAGACTTACGCTACCGCCCTCGCCCGGATCTACGAAAGCCCGGTGAAGGAATCCTACCTCTATTTCTTCCGCCTCCGGCGGCTGGTGAGGTTGGGGGCAGTTGACAGCGGATAGTGTACATGGTTATCGGATCAGACTTCCTATAGATCGTAGAAAAATTGTCCCGGCAGGAGGGCGTCGCCTCCTGCCGGGAGTTTACGTTAGCGGCTCTGATTCTGGTTCTGCTGGTTCTGGTTCTGCTGATTCTGCTGGTTGCGGCTGTTCTGCTGATTCTGCTGGTTCTGCTGATTCTGGTTCTTGTTCTGCTGATTCTGATTGCAATTCATAGATTCTCTTCCTCCCAAAATGGTTTGCGGTTTTTACCGCCTGCTTATCATGCCCCGGTTTTCAGGATTTATCCCTGACCCGGAAAAGAAGACTGGCAAGCAGTCCCGCCGTCACCGCCGCGGCAATTCCTCCGGCGGTGGCTTTCAGGCCGCCGGTGAAAATACCCAGAAATCCGTCCTGTTCCACCGCCTCCCGGACGCCTTTGGACAGGTTGTAACCAAAGCCGGTGAGGGGTACCGTTGCCCCGGCTCCCGCGAATTCCACCAGGGGCTTGTATACGCCGATGGCCCCCAGTGCCACCCCAGCCACCACGTAGGCAACTAGGATTCTGGCCGGAGTCAGCTTGGTTCTGTCGATGAGAATTTGACCGATGAGGCAGAGAATGCCTCCGATGATAAACGCTTTCAAATAATCCATTAGGCTTTCTCCTTCTTCTGCGGGTTCTCCTGAGGGGCAGAAATCGCCACGGCGTGGCATACCCCCGGTATGGGCAGCCCCTGCTGGGTGGAGGTAGGTGAGAGCAGAGCGCCGGTTCCGCAGAACAGGATCTTTTTCAGCTTTCCCTGTTTGAGGTCATCCAGCAGAGAGCCGCACAGGGTGATGGCGCTGCATCCGCAGCCGGAGCCACCGGCGTGGACATCCTGGGTGGCGCTGTCAAATACCAGGGTGCCGCAGTCGATCAGCTTCCCGCCCAGGCTCAGCCCATCCTTCCGGGCAAGCTCTAACAAAAGTTCCTTGCCGATGGCCCCCAAATCCCCGGTGACGATCCGGTCATATTCGTCTGCGGACACACCGAAATCGTTAAAGTGGGCGCGAATGGTGTCGTAGGCAGCGGGAGCCATGGCCGCGCCCATCTGATTGGCGTCCTTTACCCCAAGATCCGTCACCGTTCCCACGGTGCAGCCCACGATCCTGGGGCCTTTGCCTTGGGAGCAAACCAGTGCCGCCCCGGCGCCGGTTACCGTCCACTGGGCGGTGGGGGTGCGCTGTCCGCCGTAGCCCAGGGGGAAGCGGTACTGCCGCTCGGAGGAGGCAAAATGAGAGGAGGTCATAGCCGCCACCCGGTCCGCGTAGCCGCCTCCTACCGCCATGGAGGCAGCCAGCAAGCTTTCCGCCATGGTAGAGCATGCTCCGTACAGCCCCAGGTGAGGAATCCCGGTGTTCCGCAGACTGAAGGAGGAGCCGATGCACTGATTTAGGAGATCCCCGGAAAAGGCCAGGCACAAATCCTTCGCTTCCAGCCCCGCTTTGTGCAGCAGCAGGGAAAGAGCCTTCTGCTGCATCATTTTTTCCGCCTGCTCCCAGGTTTTTTGACCGAAATAGGAATCTTTTTCCACCTGGTCAAAGGTGTGCCCCAGGGGGCCTTCCCCTTCCTTTTTCCCGGCAATGCTGGCCCAGAAAGTGATCACCGGCGGAATTTCCGGCACAAAGCTCTGCTTCCCGCGCTTGTTTTTTGCCATAAACTTACCTGCTTTCTAAGGAAATCGTGATGATTTGCAGGTAGTTTTCCCGAGGAAAAGAGATTTATTCATTGTAAAACTGTTTCTTGGTAAAATGGTTTCATTTTACCAAGAAGACATCGCCTTGCGGCGCTGTCATTTTCGCTATTTTCGGAATGGGAAATAGCGAAAATCCGTCTCATTATGATCTTCATATAAAAACAGAATGTGCTTATCGGCATAACTCAGCAAGCCGATAAGCACAAAACAGAATTGTGTCGAACCGTCGCGCACTGTGCAAATACATCCTACTTTGCAACGATTAACGTTACAAGTTATAAGGAAGCTCTGAATAATGAGGCGAGAAAAAAGCAGCGAGAGATTTTGACTCACCGGAAAGTATGGAAAACGTGGGAATACTGGATGTATTTCACGTTTTTCATACTGTACCGGTGGGGCAAAGATCCGCTGTCCAGCCGATGCCGCATTGTTCAGAGCTTCCTTAAATTCAATAGGGCTGCAGAATAGAGAAGAGAGAAAAGTGAAAAGTGATAAAGAACAGAAAGAAACGACAATCTTCTGACGAAAATTGCCGTTTCTTTTTGGTGGGCGAGGCGGGACTTGAACCCGCACGTCCGCAGTGAACACTAGAACCTGAATCTAGCGAGTCTACCAATTCCACCACTCGCCCATAGGTTGGGATTTCCCCAGCGCAAAGTATCATAACACAGAAGAGGAATTTTGTCAATGATTTTTTCGGATTTTGATGAAAAGAGGGATGGCGGCAAACCGCATCCAAAAAACCATTTTCAAATCATCCGCGAAGCGGATACCACACTTTTTCACTCTTCACTATTACTTTTTACCTTCAAAAATCGGCTCCATTTCAGGTTTTGCTTGAAAATTGTCAACACGCCCAAACGGCGGCTCTTTTTCCGCCATACCGCGTTGGTTTTCCTTGAAATACAACAAGTATTCCCGCGTAAAATCGCCTTGTCTGGCGAAAAAAATTTTCTCACCCTTGGGCATATTGCCAATTATCAAACAAGGCCCAAGTAACAGTGAATCGTGAAGAGATAATAAGTAAAAATCGGCTTTCGTCTGTCGAAGAAAGCCGATTTTTGGCGGAGAGAGTGGGATTCGAACCCACGGTGGGCTGACCCATCACCAGTTTTCAAGACTGGCTCCTTAAACCGCTCGGACATCTCTCCATTGGATACAATATAGCATTTTCTTTCCGGCTTGTCAAGTCATGGCATTTGCTGAGCCAAAATCATATAAAGAACAGTGCCGGCAAGGACGCTGAGAAGGGTGCTGCGCTTCCACAGGTAGGTTCCGGTGACGGCGGCGCAGGCGATGGCGGCGGGGAGAAAGCCGGAAAGGGAAGAGAATCGGACATCCTTCAAGCAGTAGACCACCAGCATTCCCATGATGGCATTTGGAAGAACCCTGCCCAGCTTTTCGATGAGGGGCGGGGTTTTTGCAGTGCCGTTCCAAAGGACAAAGGGCAGGAACCGGATGGCAGCTGTGACCAGGACTATGACGGTGATCATCTGCCAGACAGGAAGGCCAGTCATGATGTTTTCTCCTTTTGCATGCACAGGCTCACGGCAATAATCGCCATGGCGGGAATCAGAAAGCGGCTGCTGCCGAAGATAACCAGGCAGACAATAGAGACCGTGACGCCGGTGACGGCGGGACGGTGGTCGCTGGCGGACAGCCACTGTTCCAGGAATACGGTGAGAAACAGGGCGGTCAAGGAAAAATCGATCCCCTGACTGTTAAACCGCAGCACGGATCCTGCCACAGCGCCCAGGGCGGTTCCCACGACCCAGTAAATTTGATCCAGCAGGGATACCAGAAAATAATAGCTGGCCTTTTTCTCCTCGGGGATCTCCGGGTGCTCCCCGCAAACCAAGGAGTAGGTCTCATCGGTAAGGGAGAAAATCAGATAGGGCTTTCTCCATCCGGTATCCCGGTAGCGATCCAGCATGGAGATCCCGTAAAACAGATGCCTTGCGTTTACCGTCAGGGCGGTGAGGGCAGCGGTGAAGAGGGAAGCGCCTCCGGTCAACAGCCCGATGGTCACGTACTGCATGGATCCCGCGTAAATCAGCAAACTCATGGCAAGGGCCAAAGCCGCGCTGTAGCCGCTGGACTTCAGAACGATACCGAATCCGAATCCCAGCACCAGATAACCGGTCATCACGGGAACGGTATCGGAAAACGCTTTTTTAAACAGGCTTCTCATTGGGTATCACCGATTTTTACAGCCATCCGGCGTCCTCGGATTCGGCTTTCCGGCGGCGCATAAGCAGCCCGGTGACGGCGGTTCTGGCGTCAACGCCCTGATAGAGCACCTGATAGGCGGCTTCCGTGATGGGCATTTCGATCCCCTGGCGTTTTTTCAGCTCCCAGGCAGATTTCGCGGCATAGTAGCCTTCCACCACTGCGCCCACCTGTTTCGCGGCTTCCTCCGGTGTCACGCCTTGACCGATGAGGATCCCCGCCCGGCGGTTCCGGGAGTGGGCTGAGGTGCAGGTGACGATCAAGTCCCCCACGCCGGAAAGGCCCGCCAGCGTTTCCTTCCTGGCTCCCAGAGAAATTCCCAGCCGTCCGATTTCCGTCAGGCCCCGGGTCATCAGCATAGCGGCGGTGTTGTCCCCAAAGCCCAGCCCCTGGGTAACGCCGGCGCACAGGGCAATCACGTTTTTCAGAGCGCCCCCCAACTCCGCGCCGATGATATCCGGGCTGGTGTAGACCCGGAAGGTGTCTGCCATAAAGGCGTCCTGTATGAATTCCGCCAGGGACTTATCCGGGGAGGCGGCGAGGCATCCGGTGGGGAGTCCCCGTGCCACCTCTTCGGCATGGCAGGGACCGGTGAGAGCCACAACAGGGCGCCCGGTTTCCGTCTCCACCACCTGGCTCATCCGCAGCAGGGTACCTTCCTCAATGCCTTTGGTGACGGAGACCATCACGGTGTCCCGGTCAAGGCGCGGAGCGATCTGACGGCATACCTGGCGGATGGGGAAGGAGGGCGAGGCGATCACCACCATGGGGCAGCCGGAGACACAGCCGGGATCCGCTGTAATATGGAGGCTTTCCGGGAGAGGAACGCCGGGCAGCCGGGGATTTTTTCCGGTGGCACGGATTTCCTCCGCCCGGCTCTCACTGCGGCACCACAGGGTGGTATCCAGCCCGTTCTGATCCAGACGCAGAGCCAGGGCAGTGCCCCAAGCTCCAGCGCCAACTACGGCAGCCTTCATGATGGATCCCTCCTGTGAAAAAAGTCGGTTTTCCGCTCCTCCTTCCGAAGGAGGCGGCGGATGTTTTCCCGGTGCATGAAAACTGCTAGCGCCGCAAGGACAATGGCTCCGGCAATCAGATAGGGCCGATCCGGATAGAGCAGAATAAAACCGACCCCGAAGCCCAGAGCGCCAAGCACCGAGCTGAGAGAAACATAGTGAGTCAGAAAGTACACCGCGGCGAAAATGGCAAGGACGATCAGCGCTACCCGCCAGTCAATAACGATGGCGGAAGTAAATCCACAAACAATACCCTTTCCCCCCCGAAAGCCTAGAAGGGCAGGAAAGTTGTGTCCCAATGTGACAGCGATGGCACCAAGGATCATTCCTTCCTGGCGGAAATCAAAAGCCTTCAGCAGCGCGCCGCCGATGAGACAGGCGGCAACCGCCTTGCAGCTATCCAGGAGTATCACCAGCAGGGAGCCGGCGCCGCCGTAGCTCCGGAAAAAGTTGGTAAATCCGGCGTTGCCGCTGCCATGGGTGCGAACATCGTCGTGGGCAAGGAGCCTGGATATGAGCACGGAGCCGTTGAGATTGCCCAGCAGATATCCGGCAATTATGGTGAGGACAATGGAGAGACAAAGATTCATTCTTCCTTATCTCCCTTCTGACGGACGGTGATCCGGATGGGAGTCCCCTGAAGTCCGAAAACCTCCCGGATCTGATTTTCCAGGTATCGCTGGTAGGAGAAGTGGAACAGCCTTGCGTCGTTGCAGAAGATAACAAAGTGAGGAGGCTTGGTGCTGGCTTGGGTCATGTAGTAGATTTTCAGGCGGCGGCCCTTGTCTGTGGGCGGCTGAACCCGGGAGGTGGCGTCGGCCAGCATGGAGTTGAGGGCGCCGGTGGTGATCCGACTGGTGTTCTGCCCGTAGACCTGGCGGATCAAAGGGAACAGCCCACTGACCCGTCCGCCGGTGAGGGCGGAGAGGAAAATCACCGGGGCGTAGGTCATGTAGCTTAAGCCTGCCAGAACCGCTTGCTCCTTATCCCGCATGGTGTTAGTCTCCTTATTTTCCACCGCGTCCCACTTGTTTACCACAATGATGGCGGCTTTTCCCGCCTCGTGGACAAGCCCGGCAATTTTGGTATCCTGCTCGGTGACTCCGTCGTTCGCGTCAATGAGGATCAGACAAACGTCCGCCCGCTCGATGGCATCCACGGAGCGCATATTGGAGTATTTCTCGATCTGGTTGTCCACCTTGCTTTTCCGGCGCATACCGGCGGTGTCGATGAAGCAATATTTCCCGGTTTCGTTTTCGTAATAGGAGTCGATGGCGTCCCGGGTGGTGCCCGCCACGTCGGAGACGATCACCCGCTCCTCCCCCAGGATCCGGTTAAGCAGGCTGGACTTACCTACATTGGGCTTGCCCACGATGGCAACGGAGATCACGTCCGGATTCTCTTCTTCCCCGTCATCCTCGGGGATGTTCTCCAGAACCCAATCCAGCAGATCCCCGGTGCCGTGACCGTGGATGGCGGAGGTTTCAAACAGATCGCCGATGCCCAGGCTGTAGAAATCGTATACCTCCGGGTTGGTAGCGCCCGTGGAGTCGCATTTGTTCACCGCCAGGGCAACGGGCTTGCCGGATTTCCGGAGCATGGCGGCCACGTCCTGATCCGCGGCGGTGACGCCGGAATGGACATCCGTCACCAGGATCACCGCGTCCGCCAGCTCGATGCCGATCTGAGCCTGACGGCGCATGAATTTCAGCATGTCGCTGTTGGTATCCGGCTCGATGCCGCCGGTGTCCACCAGCCGGAAGGTTCGTCCGCACCATTCGCACACGCCGTAGATCCGGTCGCGGGTGACGCCGGGGGTATCCTCTACGATGGAGGTGCGCCGCCCGGTAAGCTTGTTAAACAGCATGGATTTGCCAACGTTGGGTCTGCCCACAATAGCGACCAGAGGCTTTGCCATACAAACACATCCTTTCTAAAAGGGAAAGTACGGAAAAAGAGGAAGACCGCAGCCTTCCCCTCCCTTTTCCGCATTTCGATTACTCAGCCTCGACAGACAGAACCTGACGGCCATTGTAGGTGCCGCAGGATTTGCAGGCTCTGTGAGGCCTTACGGGCTCACCGCACTTGGGGCAAACCGAGACACTGGGAGCGGAGAGCTTCCAGTTGGAGCCACGGCGCTTATCGCGGCGAGCCTGAGATACTTTACACTTGGGGACAGCCATGGTGACACCTCCTTGGTAAAACTGCTTTCCGGCAGAATACTATATGGTTACTTTTCCAGAAGCTGCGCTAGGGCAGCCAAGCGGGGATCCGGCTCCTTCCGGCAGCCGCAGGGATCATGATTCAGGTTTTTACCGCACCGGGGGCAGAGACCTTTGCAGTCCTCCCGGCACAGAAGCTTAGAATCCAGGTTCAGCACGAACACCGTCCGGACGATCTCCTCCAGGTCGGCGCTGTCGCCCACCAGGGAGTAGAGCCCCTCATCCTCGCCCTCTTCGCTATTTAGTTCCCGCACCAGTACCGCGTCAATGGGGAAGGAAACCTCACGCTGAAATGGTTCCGCGCATCGGTCACAAATTCCGTGGATGCAGGTGGCAACGGTGCCTGTCATGACGAGAACCCCGGCGGTATTGCGCACCCAGCCCTCGGCGTGAACCGGTTCCGTGACCGGGTAGCAAATCCCGTAGCGAAGATCGCTCAGATCGATATCGGCAGAGAAGGGAATGCTGGTTCCCGGCGACGTCAGGATGCTGGATAGCGCCAGAAGCATACTTCTCCCCCCTCACAATCATGCTAAGCTATTATATAGAGTTTTTCCCGGTTTGTCAAATGTTATTTTCAGTTTTTTGCGAGAAAGGGAATATTCTTCTCCCCTGGGACATACCATGGAACAAACCGTGGCAGGAATTATCCTGCCGGAGAAGGAGGCTGGCTATGGACGAAATTTACAGGGACATTGCCGAGAGAACCGGCGGGAACATCTATATCGGTGTTGTAGGCCCGGTGCGGACGGGAAAATCCACCCTGATCAAGCGGCTCATGGAGACGCTGGTGATCCCGGGCATCTCTGACCCTTACCGGGCGGAGCGGGCGCGGGATGAGCTGCCCCAGAGCGGATCCGGCAAAACCATTATGACCTCGGAGCCGAAATTTGTTCCCGAGGAAGCGGTGGAGATTTCCCCCGACGGCGTGTCGAAGCTGCGGGTGCGGATGATCGATTCCGTGGGCTATATGGTTCGGGGCGCGGTGGGCGCGGAGGAGGACGGCACCCCCAGGATGGTGACCACTCCCTGGTATGACCATGAGATCCCCATGACCCAGGCGGCGGAGCTGGGGACAAAGAAAGTGATGGAGGATCATTGCTCCATTGGCCTTGTGGTGACCACGGACGGCACCGTTACGGACATTCCAAGGGAGGGCTATGCGGAGGCGGAAAGCCGGGCCATCCAGGATATGCAGGCGACGGGGAAACCCTTTCTGGTGATCATCAACACCCAAAGTCCCGAAGGCGGGGCAGCGGCGGCGGTAAAACGAGAGATCGAAAGCCGGTTCGGCGTTACCCCGGTGATCGCCGACTGCCAGGCGCTGGATGCCGAGGGGATCGGAGAGATCCTGAAGGCGCTGCTGTATGCCTTCCCCATGACGGAGCTTCGGGTCTGCATGCCCCGGTGGATGGATGCTCTGGAAATGGAGCACCCGGTGAAGGCGGCGCTGTATGGAGCGCTTCTGGAGGCCGCCAAGGGGATCGGCAGTCTGGGCCAGGCGGAAGATCGTCTGGCAGGGCTTGGGGAGCTGCCGCAAGTACAGGACTACCACCTTCGAGGGGTGGAGCTGGGCAGCGGCACGGTAACCGTCTCCATGGCGTTCCCGGAAACGCTGTTTTATGAGATCCTCAGCAGCCGGACAGGGATGCCCATTCAAAACGACGCCCAGCTGCTGACTATTTTGACGGAGCTGAGCCAGGTGGAGCGGGAGTACCGGAAAATATCCGACGCGCTCTCCGCTGTGAAAGCGACTGGCTACGGGATCGTCATGCCAACCGCCGGGGAGATGACGCTGAAAACGCCGGAATTACTCCACAAGGGCGGTTCCTACGGGGTGAAAATGAAAGCAGGAGCGCCCTCCATCCATATGATCCGGGTGGATATCGACACGGAGATCAGTCCCATCGTCGGCGACGAGAAGCAGTCCCGGGAGCTTCTGACGCAGCTCCAAGGGGAAAATCCGGAGAAGCTGTGGGAGAGCAATATTTTCGGCAGATCGGTGTACGACCTGATCCAGGAAGGCCTCAGCGCCAAGCTTCTGGGCATGTCCGGCGAGGTTCGGGGCAAGTTCCGGGGTACCCTCACCAGAATTGTCAACGAGGGCGCTACCGGGCTGATCTGTCTGATCCTGTAGTTTTTTGGTTGACAACAGACCCTTCCAGGGATACAATATTCCATGGATAAGGAGGGCACATACTATGGAGAATAACGGAATCGAATATACCTGGAAGGATCGGAAACGGTTCCTGGGAATGCCTTTGAGTTTTACCCGCTACGGGCTTTCGGAGGATCGGCTGTTCCTGTCGGTTGGGCTTCTCAATATGAAGGATGACGAGGTGCTACTGTATCGGGTGCGGGATATCACCACCAATCGAACGCTGTGGCAGAGGCTGTTTGGGGTAGGCACCGTCACCGTAATGTCTTCCGACAAAACGCAGCCAGTGCTGGTGCTGAAAAATATCAAGAATCCCACGGCGGTAAAGGAGCAGATCCACCGGGCGGTGGAGGAAATGAAAATGCGCCGCCGGGTTCGGGTAGGGGAGATCATGACCTCCGCCGACAGCGATGACGGGGATGACACACCCGACAATGAATAAAGGCTTCGGAGGACGCCCCGCGGCGTCCTCCATTTAAAAAGAAGTATCTATTCAGTCGCCTCTGTTTTGCTCACCTTCGTTTCCATCGGAAAGGCCCACAACCGCCCTGATGTTGAAACTATACGAGTACGAAAATTGGAGCGGCTGAATAGGCCTTGTTTGAAAATTGTCAACGCGGTATGACGGCTCTTTTTCCGCCATACCGCGTTGATTTTCCTTGAAATACAACAAGTATTCCCGCGTCAAATTGCCTTGTCTGGAGAAAAAATTTCTCGCCCTTGGTCATATTGCCAATTATCAAATAAGGCCTAAATCCAAAGGATTGAACGTTTTATTGAATATCAGTATAAACTGTATAACGGTATAATACACCGGCAGGACACGGACATCCTGCCGGTGTGGTTTCTGGTTAGCTCCCGGAGCTGAGTACCAAATCCTTGCGGATATACTTGGTGCTGCCTTCGGTCACGGTCATGGCCTCTACCAGGGCATCGTACCAGTCGGAGACTTCAGTGGTGCGGAGATCCTCGGTGATCAGGTAGTTCCGATAGGTGATATCCGCGTCGCTGGAGAAGTACATGATGTGGTAGCCGTAATCGGTTTCCACAATGCCGGTGTCGCCGGGCTTGCGGCTGTCATCGAAGCACCAGTCATTGAAGTTTGTAACCATTTCACCGGGATAAATATTCTCGTACAGTCCTCCGTTATCCTGAGATCCGGTGTCAGTGGTCTTCTCTTCTGCAAGAGCGGCGAAGCTTTCCTCTGTGGCGTCACCTGCCTGCCACTGGGCGAGGATTTCCTCCGCTGTTTCCCTGGCGGCAGCCTTCTCCTCGTCGGAGTAGGTGGTGGCGCCGCTATCATCGGTGGTGCCGCCCTCAAAGCTTACCAGAATATGCCGGACATTTTTCAAGGGGAAACTATTGTCGGAACTGCCGTCAAAGAACAGAATGTAGTAGCCGTTTACCGTCGTGATTTCGGTGCCGTCATCGGCGGTAGTGGTGGAGGTGCTGGGAATATAGGTGGTGTCACCGGAAACCCGAGAAGAATCCTTGACCCATTCAGCCGCCGTGCCGGTGACGCTGGAGCCAAGCTGGTCGGTATAGGCGGTGCTGGTGGGAGCGGGATCGGACTCGGCGTTGACAGGCAGCGCGGCAATGGCGGCATCGAAGTCATCCGCTGATGTGATTTCTTCTGCCAGCAGACTCTTAGCGGCTTCCTCGGCCTTCTCCTGAGCGGCTGTTTTCTCGTCCTCGGAGTAGGTGGTAGTTCCGTCTTCGTCAGTGGTACCGCCTTCCAGGAACCGACTGGTGGAAAGGTAATACTGGTGATAGGAGTAGGCGTTATAGGCGGTGGTATCCTCGTTGTCCTTCTCTGCGATCTGCTCATCAGTGAAGGTGAGGGACTGAGTGTACTCGCTATAGTACGCGCTGGCAAGGGCGCTGTGGGTGCAGAATTCCAGATAGCTTTCCTTAGTGGAGCCATTGCCGTACATGGCCTGAAGGTAGTCGTCTGTCTTGCTGTAGCCGTACAGTGCCGCATAGGTATCCAGATTCTGACCTGTAAGCTCGATGCTGTCCAGATCTTCCTGCGAGAGGGTGAAGCCGGCCTTTTCCGCCTCGTCAACCAAGGCATAGGTGGCTCTGGCGTTATCCTCGGCGGTGTGCAGGAAGTCGTCCGCCCAAGTGGCGCCGGTTTCCTCGTCGGTGACCTGCTGGTCAAGAGGCAGACTCAGGTCAAGCCCGAAATACTGGGCATAGCTGCCGTAATAGTTCGTAAAATCATTGATGGCGGCGATGTAGAAATAATTCATCTCCACGCTGCTCAGCTTATGATCTCCCACGGTCAGTGCGGTTGTGTTCTTTTGCAGAATACCGCTATTGGAAACTGCCCGGGTGATGCCGATGGTCAGCGCGGTTATGACCATCGCGGTGATCAGCGCGACAAAGGCAATTGTGTAGATCTTAAGCTTTTTTGCTTCTTTTCGCTGGGCGGTTTGCTTTTCGGTGAGCTTGGAGGCATTCTCCTCTGCCCGAAGCTTTTTCTTGCTGGATGCACTCATGGTATCATTTCCTCTCGTTATTTCCGGCGAGTAAACAACCTCTCCGCCGAATTCTATAAATAGACCGAAATATTATAACCGATTTTTTTACGACTTTCAAGGGGCAACACCGGGGGGAAACGGAAAAAAGATGAAAAATTTACAGAACAAACATAAAGAAAGCTCTGAATAAATCGGCAAGAGCTGGTGGCGAAAGATTTTGTCCCAGACAAAAGATCCGCCATCCAGCCGCAGACGATTTGTTCAGAGTTTCCTAAAAAACCACCGGGGTGATTGCTCACCCCGGCGCCCCCGCTTTGGCCGTACGCATCCAATTATGACCTGCACGAAATGGCAGGTGGGATGCCGCTCCCGGCGTTCTCTGCTCCCAGCGTCCACCCATCGTCAAGGCGTGGGCGGGAGGTCTGCAATCCAGCCGGGAAGATCTAACTTCCCGAGTAAGAAATGTGGGTCCAAAAGGACACGCCTCGCACCAAGCAGGAAGAATTTATTCTTCGTCGTAAAGGGAGTCCATGATCAGCTGATAAACGGTTTCCAGCTCCTGGTCGTCCTCAATGGCAAGGAGAAGCGGCTCCCCGTCTTCCTCCACGGACTTGAGAATGCTGACTTCCAGTTCCTCACTTTCGTCTCCGGCGGGAACCACCGCCAGATAGGAGCAGCCGTTATACTCCAGAGTGCTTAAAACCTCCAGTTCGTATTCCTTGCCATCCTCATCTGTAATGGTCAGAAAATCGGAACCAAAATCTTCCGACATGCCGTACACCTCTCAGTCAACTCTGTATGGCCTTATTTTACAGCGGAGAGAGGATAAAATCAAGAGGAATTTTTTCGGCATTTCTACGAAAGAAAATCTTCCAGCAGCCGTGCCAGCGTCTCCGGGCTGTCCACAGGGATCCCTTTTGCCAGGGCGGCCTGATCCTCTGGCGGGAGAAGCGCGGCTGGATAAGGGTATACCGTTTCCGGATCGGAGGCGGAATTTCGCCACAGGGCGACATGACCCCGGAAAATTCCCAGGGTCATTCCGGCCAAAAGAATCCATAACGCGAATCGCTTCATTTTTGTGCCCTCACTTTTTCTGCTTTTCCGGTTTGAAACCGTTTTTTGATAAAATGGTTTCATTTTATCAAAAAGACATCGCCTTGCGGCGCTGTCATTTTTGGTATTTTCGGAATAGAAAATACCAAAAATTCGTCTCATTATGATCTTCATATCAAAATGTTCAATCCTTTGGATTTTTGGAAACTCTGAACAAATCGTCTGCGGCTGGATGGCGGATCTTTTGTCCCATCCA
>CAZCLX010000003.1:0-42255 GCA_964499615.1 uncultured Oscillospiraceae bacterium | reverse complement strand
CCGTCGGAGATGTGAACAAAGTCGTTCCCATTGATAAGTCCAGTACCATTCTGACGGTCATTCTCGCCATCATCCTTTTCGGAGAGACAAATCATCTGGCGGTGAAGCTGGCGGGAACAGCGGTCCTTGCCGTCGGCGTCTTTCTAATGATCGAAAAGAAAAATACCGAGAGCAATGGTACGGGAAGGATCTGGCTGCCCTATGCGATCGGGTCGGCGGTGTTTGCCGCGCTTACTTCCATCCTTGCGAAAATCGGGATCGATGGCGTGGAGTCCAACCTTGCCACGGCGATCCGGACTTGCGTGGTGCTTGTCATGGCCTGGCTGATCGTTTTCGTAAAGGGAAAGCAGAGCTTATTAAAGCGCAGCAGGACAGGAAAGAGCTTGTCTTTATCGGGCTGTCCGGGCTTGCTATCTGGATGCCGCATATGACGGATTGCAGAAAATAAGCGGGACATATCTGGTGACAGATCCGGGATTACGAACAGATAAATCCGAATCGCATTAAGGCAACACCGCATAATGCAAATCGCGCCAAAGTGTGATATAATGAAATCAGCCAAAAATCTGCGTTTTGGCAGAAATCAGCGCATTCTGGTGGTATTTCTCATGTATATCGCGTCAAACAGCGACCAGCTCACCATCGAGGATTTCTTCATGCCTTTTGGCGGCAAGCTGCTCAAAAGCAACCGTTGGGTGAAGCTCGCTGCTATGATGCCCTGGGAACGGATCGAGCAGATTTACATGGCGTCCTTCCAGTCTGAGAATGGCCGTCCGGCGATCCCTGCCCGGATTGCCTTCGGTGCCATCTTTATCAAAGAAAATGATACCCTGACAGACGAGGGTACGGTTTCGGCCATACAGGAAAACCCGTATATGCAATACTTCCTGGGACTTCAGAGCTTCCAGGCAGAGCCTCTGTTTGACGCATCCATGATGGTGCATTTTCGTAAGCGATTCCCTGTGGAGGCCATAGCCAAAATCAACGAGTACATCTGCACAGGGAAATGGCCCGAGGAGCAGCGCAATGTTGACCGCAATGATGCAAAAGCCGAAGAAAGCTCGGATGACCGTCAGGAGCCTCCGACTTCCGGCGGTCAGGAAAAGGACAGCGACAGGAACAAGAATACATCCAAGAAAAAGCAGATGTATAATACGCACACGCACAAACGCGAAGACCGGATCGTCAGCCTGGAACAGCCCCATGTCCGCCCGATCAGCCGTGGAAAGAGGCCGAATCCAACAGAGTTTGGTCAAAAGCTGCATCTTTCGGTGGTGGATGGATTTACATTTCTGGAGCAGACCAGTTGGAGCAATTTCAACGAAGGCTGTGATTTGATTGCAGCTGTTCAGGATTACTTCCGGAAGTTCGGCTGTTATCCGCAAGCAGTTTTGGCAGACAAAATATACCAGACCAGAGCAAACCGCACATTCTGTAAAGAGCACGAAATCCGCCTGACCGGGCCGGCGCTGGGGCGTAGAAAAGTCGGTGAGGATGGCCGGAAAGAGAAGCGGCAAATGTACCGGGACGCCTGTGACCGCAATGCGGTAGAGGGCCGAAATGGCAACGCCAAGCGCCGCTTTGGGCTGGATCTGATCGCTGCAAAGCTGGATGAAACTGCCAAGACGGAGGCAGCGCTTATCCTCACAGCCATGAACGCCGCCTACAGGCTGGCCAGGTGGCTTTTGCGCTTTTTTCAAATGGATTACATTTGGGCTGCTTTTCGGCCCATTGCCGCATAGGCCACCGCTTTTTCAGCAGACCCTATTTATTCTCTTTGATCTGGGCCTGGAGATGGACGGACAGGACAGCAAGGGACGTGGCCATGTTTTCGTTCTGGACCAGGATTCCTTCAGGGACGTCCAGATGGGCAGGGGCAAAGTTCCAAATGGCCTTGACTCCTACAGCAATCAGCCGGTCAGCCGCCTCCTGAGCCGCGGCGGCGGGAACAGTGATAATTCCCAAAAGAACCTTATGGATCCGGCAGAACCGGTCCAGCTCCGTCATGGGATACACCGTCTGACCGTTCTCCGTTTCACCTACAGAAGGCTTTACATCAAACGCCGCCAAAATATTGAGGCCATATTCCTCAAAGCCGATGTACCCCATCAGAGCAAGGCCCAACTTACCGGCACCGATCAGCACCGCATCGGTGGTGTTATCGTAGCCCAAGAACTGCTCTATGTCGTCAATCAGCCGCTCCCGGCGGTAGCCAACCTTTGGCCGTCCGCCGTCAGAGACCATCGCCAGATCCTTCCGCACCTGAACCTCCCCCATTCCCAGAGCCTGGGCCAGAGCTGTTGCGGAAATATTCTCCGGAGCCGTGTCCGGCAAACTTTTTAAGTACGCCAGATACCCCGGCAGCCGCTTCAAAACGGATTTAGATATTTTTTTCTCTTCCATAGTTGCCTCTTTCCATATCGGTGCAAAAATATATCGATATTCTTTTATATCGATTATACCACACCGATTCTCCTTTGGCAAGCTTGTTTTTCGCCCATTCAAGTAAAAATGGCGCCGTTTACGCGCAGCTTGTCTGTCTGATGAACTCTTTTTTCAACTTTCCCATAATTCGCTTTTCCAGCCGGGAAATGTAGGACTGAGAGATCCCCATTCTCAGCGCCACTTCCTTCTGGGTTAGTTCCTTCCTACCCCCTAACCCAAACCGAAGGTTCACGATCTCGCGCTCCCGTTCCGGCAATTCCCCTAGCGCCTGGCGTAGAACCATAATATCCACATCGTCCTCCAGTGGTCGCTGGATCTCATCACCGTCCGTTCCCAGAATATCCGAAAGCAGCAGCTCGTTGCCGTCGCAGTCCATGTTGATTGGCTCGTCCAAGGAAACCTCCGCCTTCAGTCCGGCAGTTTTGCGGATGTGCATCAGAATCTCGTTTTCAATGCACCGGGAGGCATAGGTAGCAAGCTTGATGTTCTTCTCCAGCCGGTAGGTGCCAATGGCCTTCATAAGTCCAATGGTTCCTATAGAAATCAGATCCTCCAGGTTGGTGCCTGTGTTTTCAAACCGCCGGGCGATATATACCACCAGCCGGAGATTGTGCTCCACCAGGCGCTGCTTGGCACTCTCGTCCCCTCTTTCCAGCGCCTCTAAGGCGCGCCGTTCCTCTTCTCCTTTCAGCGGTGGGGGCAGTACGTCGCTGCCGCCAATGTAATAGATCCTGTTTTCCTTCATCCAGCCCAATCGTAACAACCACTTTTTTAGAAACGCTTTCATAACGTACCTCCTATCAGTGCCTGATATACTCCACCTTCCATGCCCCTAGGTGCAAATGCCACAATGCCGCTGCCGGATCTGCCATTCACCGTCACCCTGGGAAACCGCAGCCCCAGTAGCATTCCTCCGTCGTTTCCTACACTGTGGTAAGGGATCAACCGCAGTCCCGGGATTGCCTGCGCCGCCAGGGTGCCCATAGGATCCTCCAGCTCCTGCTGGGTCAGTCCGGTGAGGCTTCCCGCCGCCTCCGGGCCAATCACCATGACCCGTTCTCCGGTAATGGGATCCCGAAGCTGGTTTCCCGTATCCCGCAGCGCCAGGAGTCGAAGAGTCTTTTCCCCGGAGGAGATCTCCACCGGGATATACTCCCTGCCTCCAACTTGTCCCCCAAACGCCACCCGGCAAAGGAACAGCAAACCAACCGCAGCCAGGATCAGTATTGGAGCGCCGCCCCGCTGGAGATGAAGCGCCAGGCCACCCAAAGCCATGGAAAGGATCAGAAACACCCCCCACCGCTTCCACTGCCCCCAGCCAAAGGCCAGGGTGCACATCAGCGCCAAGCTTACAATGCGCCACAGCATTCCGCCCAGGAATCGGAATCCCGGCAAGAGACACGCCCCTGCATACGCCGCGCCCAGAACAGCGGCGGCAAGGCGGCGTCTCCATGCTCCGGGATAGCCCGCCAGCCGATCCGTTCCCAGCAAAAGCAGGTAGTCCACCAGGAAATTCAGCCCCATCACAAGATCCAGGTATACTGTCATTCCGTCACCCCTTTGCACAAGAGTATTATACCTGCTTCCAGGTGGAAAAGCTGTCCTTTTCCCGGATCGCGTCCGCCGCAAGTTCCCCTCGGCGTCCCGTTCCTTCCCCGCTCCCCGATGGAAATCGAAGGATCCGCAAAACAGAAATTGGCTTCCCTTGGAAAAGGAAGCCAATATAAAACGTACTATGTGGATAGTCATCATGTTTTTCGCTGAATGGAGCGGATATTTTTTTCTGCCTTGAAGCGGGGAATCATCATTTCCCTTCCGCAGCCCAGGCAGCGGAGGCGAAAATCCGCGCCGGTGCGGAGAACCAGCCACCGTTTTTCCCCGCAGGGGTGGGCTTTTTTCATCACCAGAATATCGTTTAGCTGGACGTCCATATGCCTCTAGCCTCCCTTGATCTCATCCCAGTAACGTTTTGCCGCCTGCTCCAGCTTGTTGGGGCCGTATTCATAGTACCTGGTGCCCACCAGATCGTCGGGCAGATACTGCTGAACCACATAGTGGTTGGGGAAGTCGTGGGGGTACAGGTAACCCTGCTCCCGCTCCATAGTATAGGTGTCCGCGTGGACATTCTGAAGGTGCCTGGGGAAGCCGTGGCCCTTCCCCGCCCGGACATCCTCCAATGCTGTGTCCAAGGCAATATGGGCAGAATTGGACTTTGGAGAGGTTGCCATCAGCACGGCGGCATCTCCAAGAGGGATCCTTGCCTCCGGCATACCCAGCTTCAGGGCCATGTTCACACAGGCGTCCACAATCGGGATGATCTGGGGGTAGGCAAGCCCCACATCCTCCGCCGCGATCACCATCAGACGTCGGCAGGCGGAAGGCATCTGCCCCTCCTCCAGGAGCCGGGCAAGATAATGGCAGGCGGCATCCGGGTCAGAGCCACGGATAGACTTTTGCAGGGCGGAGAGAAGATCATAGTAGTTGTCCCCCGCCCGATCCGCCCGGAGAGCGCTTTTCTGGGTGACCGCCTTGGCGTCCTCCAAGGTAAGAGGAAGCCTTTCCCCCTCCGGCACACCGGCGGAGAACAGCACCTCCACAGCGTTCATTGCCTTCCGCAGGTCTCCGCCGCAGCTGGAAGCGATATATTCCAAGGCCCCCGGCTCCGCATCCGCATGAAGCGCCGTTCGGTTTTCCAGGAACTTCACCGCCCGCTTCACCGCCTGTAATGCGGCTTCCGCGGAAATCTGCTTGAACTCAAATACCGTTGACCGGCTTAAAATGGCGTTGAATACGTAAAAATAGGGATTCTCCGTAGTGGAAGCAATCAGGGTAATCTTGCCGTTTTCGATGTACTCCAGCAGCGACTGCTGCTGTTTTTTATTAAAGGACTGGATCTCGTCCAGATACAGCAGCACCCCATCCGGAGCCATCATGGTATCCAACTCGGAGACAATGGCCTTGATATCCGCCGTGGAAGCGGTGGTGGCATTCAGCTGATACAGCCGGCGCTGGGTCTGCTTGGCAATGATCTTTGCAACGGTGGTTTTTCCCGTACCGCTGGGGCCATAAAACACCATGTTGGGCACATTCCCGGAATTTACCAGGCGGCGAAGCACGCCGCTCGGTCCCAGGATATGCTCCTGACCGTACACTTCGTCCAGAGTCTGGGGGCGGAGAAGATCCGCCAGAGGCTGATACACCGCGCTCCCTCCTTGCTTTATCAGAATGTTGCCACGTCGGGATCGGCGGGCTGAGCGCCCCGGGTGACTTTAATCGCTGTCAGAACAGGACCAATCTCACCCTTGTACAGGGGATGCTTCTCCGCAGCAATCTTCGCCTCCACGATCACCCACTCCTTGGAACTGAGAGATCTGGAATCCCCGTACCGGCAGGGCACGCCGCAGAACTGGATATCCTGGACGCAGCAGGTCATAACAAATCTGCCCGGGGCAAACATGCCGTCCTTCTGCCGCCGAAGCATGGCGACCTGAGCCTTGAACCGGACGGTTTTGCCGCTGTACTTTTCCGGCTCCTCGGTAACGTCCCGATACCACAGAGCGTAGTCCTCGTCTTTCACATCAATCACCGGGGCATTGATGTCGAAGGGCAGCGGATCCACAATTTCGTCATAGGAGGTGGTTCCGTCGGTGTAGTCATACAGGATGTCCACCCGGCGGTTTGCTGCCCGGGCAAGCTTATGCAGAGGCATAGTATCCTCCCCGGGAGTCACCCGGTTGAACACCACCATTTGTGCCCCCACCAGCTTGTCCATCACCAGGTTGCGCATATTGGCGTTGTAGGCCAGGATGGTGGTAGAGTCGGCAAACATGACCTCCTGGGCCACCACCCATTCCTCCGGAAAGCGCATATACAGGTCTCCAACCTGCTGCATACCGTTCAGCTCCGTCACCACCCGTTGGGCACGGTACTTCTTTTGCAAGGCGGCAAGCTCCTTGTTGGTCACCGTCTCCTGATCCAATGTCTCAAACCATACGTTTTTATTGGGATAGGAGGAGAGGTCATACTCCTCCTCCCCTTCCTCAAAAATCAGAACCAGGGTGCGTTCCCCGGCGTTGAACCGGGGATCTTCCAGCGTCTCCTGAATAAACTTGGTCTTCCCGGAATCCAGGAATCCGGTGAAAGCATAGACGGGAATCTGAACCATATTTTACACCCCGAACAGCTGAGAAATCTTTTCTTCATTCAGGTTGGAACCAATGACGCAAAGCTTGCCGGTCACATCGGCGCCGCCAGTTCGAACGTTCCGCTCCTGAGGCACATAGTCAAAGTGGATCCAGCTGCCGTCAGCAGAAGGCAGGATGCCCTTTGCCCGCAGAATCGCGCCATACTCGCCGGAATCCAGAGCCACAAGAGCCTTTTCCACCGTCTCCTGGTCAAACTTCCGGGCAGTCTCCACACCCCAGGAGGTGAACACCTCGTCGGCGTGGTGGTGGTGCTCCCCGTCGTGATGATGGCAACAACCATCATGATGGTGCTCATGCTCTTCGTCCTCATCGTGGTGGTGGTGCTCATGCTCTTCGTCCTCGTCGTGGTGGTGGTGCTCGTGCTCTTCATCTTCGTCGTGGTGATGGCAGCAGCCCTCGTGGTGATGATGGTGCTCCTCCTCTTCCTCCTCTTCTTCCAGGCGCTCCTGCTCCATTTTGGCAAGTTCCGCCGCCAGGGAGGCTTTTCCCTCCAGGGCGGTGATTAGCTGCTCGCCGGTGAGCTGGTTCCAGGGGGTGGTGACGATGGTGGCAACAGCATTGTGCTCCCGCAGAAGCTCAACCGCCCTGTCCAGCTTTTCCTGGGAAATGGAGTCGGTGCGGGAAAGAATGATGGTGGAAGCGGTCTCGATCTGGTTGTTATAGAACTCGCCGAAGTTCTTCATATAGGTTTTCACCTTGCCCGCGTCCGCCACGGCGACAGTATAGCCCAATGTTACATTGTCCCCGGTGACCCGGTTCACAGCGCCGATGACGTCGGAAAGCTTGCCAACACCGGATGGCTCGATGAGAATCCGGTCCGGGGCATAGTCCCGGATCACCTGCTCCAGGGCTTTGCCGAAATCTCCCACCAGGGAGCAGCAGATACAGCCGGAGTTCATTTCAGTTATATTGATCCCAGCGTCCTGCAAAAATCCGCCGTCTATGCCGATCTGACCGAATTCATTCTCGATCAGGACCAGCTTCTGGCCCTTGTAGGCTTCCGAGATCATCTTCTTGATAAGGGTGGTTTTTCCCGCTCCCAGGAAGCCGGAGAAAATGTCAACTTTTGTCATAATAGAATACACCTCAGTTGTAAAATTTTTCTAAAACTATTATACCACTTCTTGTCAACCGGTTAGGCGTGTTTTTTAATTTTTTATATGACAGTTACAAAATTACCCTCCACCGTTCGACAGTTTTCCCTTGATTTCCCCGCAGGTTTGGGTTACATTGATACCGGGCAGAGGATCCCCCTGAAAATGCGACAATCTGTCCAAACGCCGCCCTGGCTCTCCCCCAGGGCGGCGCATTTATTTACGGTACCGGGATCAGCAACATCTGCCCAGGAGTTGGGTCATCCTGAATACCGTTTGCCTTGCGGATGGCATCCACGGTAGAGCCGCTCATCTTCGCCAGCTCCCATAAACCGCCCTCCCCTGTCCGGCGGAGGATCAAAGATGGGCGGTCCGGATCCGGCTCCCGCGCCTCTCCCAATTCACCACCGGTGACCATTGAAATCCCGGATCCGGATCGGGCAGTCACTGTCACCGGGATCTCCGCCCGGAAGGTGATATTTCCACCGCCGAAGGACACTCCCGCAGGGGATGGTCTGTGGGGGATCGCCGTGTAGTCTCCCGCCGGGTCAAAGGAGAAGCTTTTTTCCTGCTCCCACCGTCCGGTAACGCCCTGCAGCGTTCCGTTTTCTCCCTGCATCAGAATTTGGTAGGTTCCGGGGAACACTATATTGGTTTCGTCCCCTCCCATACGCTGCCTGGGAAAGTCTGGAAGAACATTGGTATCCAGCACCGTTCCCTCCTGTCCGGCTGAGGTCTGCTCTCCGGTTACCGCCTCATCCCAGCTTCCCAGCATGGCAGGAAGCTCCAGTGTTTCGCGATTCAGCGTCAGTTCCCGATTCCGTGCGTAAGCGTCCTCTACCGTATCCACCATCACGGTGTCCTCAACCAAGTACTGGGCAACCAGTCCCGCCTTCAGCCGAAGGGCGCCCTCCTCATCCACATCCGCCTCCAGCTCCGTCACCGCCGGAAGTATATCCACGCCCGCGCCACTGCCATAGCTGCTGCCCAGGTCGGCAAACTGGGAGAAGGGCAGCTGGAAGTCCTGAGCGGTCAGATCTCCGTTTTCCCCGGCAAACAGGCAGTGGAGGTTTCCGCTGCCCCGGAAAACCGCCTTATCCGTCATGACCTTTCGGTCTTCGATCTCCGGTGACAGGGTGCAGTAAACAAGTTTGTCCGGTGTTTGGCCAGATACCGTCAAAGTCTCCTCCAGTTGGAAAACCTTTTCTCCCGCTTCCTGGGGCAGCCTTACCGGATACCGCCGCTGCAGCAGCTCCACCCCTTCCGTCACTTCTCCAGGGACAGCGATTTGAACCGTACCTTGCGACCAGGTTTCCCCAAGAGCGGCAACACCGCAGCGAACCATCACTTTTCTTGGTGAAATCGTTCGGGCATCCACAGAGCGAATCCGGCAGCACACCCGGATCGTGCCCTCCGGCGTATCATCCGGTAAGTCCCATTTCATCTGAAATGGAATCCATGCGTTCAAGCACCTCGCCTTTGTGCCGTCCTCCGGGGCATACAACACCCATGCCATCACTCCGCCGGTGACAAGGATGGAGTCGCTGCGCCACTCCTTTCCCCGGACGATCCCCTGCCCCCAAGCAGCAAGGATCCTTCC
Organism: uncultured Oscillospiraceae bacterium; assembly: GCA_964499615.1. Taxonomy (GTDB): domain Bacteria; phylum Bacillota; class Clostridia; order Oscillospirales; family Oscillospiraceae; genus Faecousia. The sequence continues at coordinate 32,911 of CAZCLX010000003.1, read as the reverse complement.
CACATCCGGCATTCCGTCGGACAGCTTCACTTCTTGGGTGGCTTCCAGGTTCTGAACCTCTCCCACCCCACCACGCAGGAAGGTAATATCCTTCCGTTCAAATTCCAGTTCCACAGCGGATCACTCCTTCACCTTTCGTTATGCTCCATCCTATGTCCCGCATAAGCGGATTATTACCTCCGGCGGGTCACAGTAAATCCCAGCACCACCAAGCACAGCCCCCCGCAGCAGCACAGCAGCCAGGAACTCATACAGTGCCCAACCATCAGCCCCAGCCCGAAGAGAATCATGCACCAGCCGTGCATATATTTTTTCCGGCACATAACAGCACCCCCGCATCATCCTATGCGGGGGTGCTGAAATTTATTCGGCATATGCCGTAGGGAACGGGCTTGTGCCCCGTCCCTTGCCTCTCCCTATGGGAGAGGTGGCAGCCCAAAGGGCTGACGGAGAGGGCTTCCCCGAATTCCATTACGTAGTTGCCCCTCTCAGTCTCGGCTTGCGCCGAGCCAGCTCCCCCATCGGGGGAGCCAAGGCGGGTACGCTTATCGTTTCCGCTGGGATGGTCGTTCCCTACAATGGGTACGAAGGGGATTACCCGCCCAGGTAAGCTTTTCGGACTTCGTCGGAGTGGGACAGCTCTTCACCGGTGCCGCTCAAAGTAATCCCGCCGGTTTCCAGGACGTAGGCGCGATCCGCGATCTGAAGGGCTTTCCGGGCGTTCTGCTCCACCAGGAGAATGGTGGTGCCGGAGGCATGAAGCTCCCGGATGATATCGAAAATCTGGTCCACCAGAATGGGCGCAAGACCCATAGAGGGTTCATCCAGCATCATCAGCTTTGGGCGGCTCATCAGCGCCCGGGATATGGCGAGCATCTGCTGCTCACCGCCGGAGAGAGTTCCGGCAATCTGCCGCCGCCGCTCCTTTAGCCGGGGAAAGCGCTCAAAAACTTCCTCAATGGTCCGGGCAGTTTCCTCGTTGGAGCGGGTATAGCCCCCCATTTCCAGATTCTCCCGGACGGTCATATTTTGGAAAATCCGCCGTCCCTCCGGACACAGCGCCATTCCCAGGGGCACGATTCGGTTGGCGCTCATCCCGGAAATCACCTTTCCTTCAAAGGTAACGGTGCCCTGCCGGGGCTTTATCGATCCGGCGATGGTATTAAGGGTAGTGGATTTTCCCGCGCCGTTGGCGCCAATCAGTGTAACAATCTCCCCCTCATTCACTTCAAAGGAAACGCCTTTGATGGCATGGATGGAGCCGTAGTATACGTGGATCTCTTCCACCTTAAGCATACATTTCGCCATTTCAGTCGTCCTCCCTCTGTCTGCCAAGGTAGGCTTCAATCACTTCAGGGTTACTCTGAATCTCGTCCGCCGTTCCCTTGGCAATGATCCTGCCGAAATTCAGAACACAAATCCCCTCGCAGATTCCCATGACCAGATTCATATCGTGCTCGATTAGCAGCACGGCAATCTGAAATTGATCCCGGATCTTGATGATATTATCCATCAACTCTTCCGTCTCCCGGGGATTCATGCCCGCTGCCGGTTCATCCAGTAGCAGCAGACTGGGGCTGGTCGCCAGCGCCCGGACGATCTCCAGACGCCTCTGCGCACCGTAGGGCAGGGATCCTGCCTTCTCTTCCGCCAAACTCTCCATGTGGAAAATGGACAGCAAGTCCATTGCCCGCTCATGCTGCTTTCGCTCCCCTGACCAGTAGGGAGGCAGCCGAAGAATCCCGGAGAACATTCCATAGCTGATCTGATTGTGCATGCCGATCCGGACGTTGTCCTCCACACTCATTTGATCAAAAAGGCGAATATTCTGGAAGGTTCTGGCAAGGCCCAGGTGGCTTGCCTGGACAGTGTTCATTCCGGCAGTATCCTTGCCGTTTACCATGACCGTACCAGAAGTGGGCTGGTAGACCTTGGTCAGCAGGTTAAACACCGTGGTTTTACCCGCTCCGTTGGGGCCGATGAGCCCCGCAATTTCCGTTTTTCCAATGGTCAGGTTAAAGTCGTCCACCGCCTGCAGTCCGCCAAAGTCGATACCCAGGTGACTACATTCCAGCACCGGGCGACGGTTTAAGTCCCGCTCCGGAACAATGGATCGGGAGGGAAAGGGCACCATTTTGGTGGTGGATTTCCGTTTTACATTCTCACTCATGTTGCTTTCCCTTCCTTCCTTTCTTCCTTGCCTTTTCGGAAAGAGGAAAAAACGCCTCGGACAGCGGGGGTACTCCTAAGCAGCATAACACCAATGAGCACCACAGCATACACAAGCATCCGGTAATCCGAAAACGCCCGAAGTTCCTCCGGTAAAATATACAGCACAGCAGCGGAAATGATCGAGCCGGTAATATTGCCGATGCCGCCCAAAACCACATAAACAAGGATCAAAATTGAAGCGTTGAAGGAAAAGTTTGCAGGTGCCAGGATGGAATAGTTCAGTCCGAACAGTGCCCCGCCCATCCCCGCCAGCGCGGCGGAAGTGACAAACGCCATCATCCGGTACTTGGTCACATCAATGCCCACGGATTCCGCCGCGATCCGGTTATCCCGAATCGCCATGATGGCCCTGCCGGATCGGGAGTGGATCAAATTCAGCACCACAATCAACGTAAAAATCACCAGAAGAAATCCGGCGGTAAAGGTGGCGATCCGCTCCACGCCGGTGGCTCCCGTGGGGCCACGGAACAGCAGCGTCCCGGAAAGATTGGGATTGTTAAAAGAAAAACGGAGCTTCCTGCCTTCCAGAGAAATATAGATGCAGTTCAGCACGTTACGAATGATTTCGCCGAACGCCAAAGTTACGATTGCCAGATAATCTCCCTGGAGCCGGAGCACAGGGATGCCGATCAGCACACCCATAATCCCGGCAAATACGCCGCCAACAACAATCGCCATCAGCAGACGTACCCAATCCGGTGCAGCAAAAGCCGTACCTAAATATGCGGAAGTGACAATACCGGAAAAAGCGCCAATGGACATGAATCCAGCATGCCCCAGACTCAGTTCTCCGGAGATACCCACCGTCAGATTCAGAGAAACCGCCATAACAATATACACACACACCGGAATCAGCAAAGATTTTGTGGTTCGTGGCATGATTCCTGTGGAAATCATGGACTGACAGATGATAAAAGCTGCCGTTACGATCATGTAAGGAAGATGCCGGCGGAAATACCGTTTCAATTTTGCTTGATTCATGCCGCCACCTCACACTTTCTCCCGTATTGGTTTGCCCAAAAGGCCTGTAGGCTTTATTAGCAGCACCAGGATCAGCACCGCAAATACGAAGGCATCCCCCAGCTCCGAGGAGACATAGGCTCTGCCCAGGATCTCAATGACACCCAGCAAAACGCCGCCCAGCATGGCGCCAGGAATGGATCCGATTCCGCCAAACACGGCGGCGGTAAATGCTTTGATGCCAGGCATAGCGCCGATGGTAGGCTTTAAGGTGGGATAGGCAGAGCACATCAACACACCGGCAATTGCCGCCAATGCGGAGCCAATCGCGAAAGTGACAGAAATGGTCAGATCCACATTTACGCCCATGAGCTGGGCTGCTCCCTTGTCCTCCGAAACGCAACGCATGGCCTTGCCCATTTTGGTTTTTTCCACAAACAGGGACAGCGCCGCCATTACCACAAAGGATGTCAAAATCGTGACGATAGAGACGTAGGAAATTTTCAGATTCATAAATTCCACACTGCCGCTGGGGATCACAGTCTGAAAGCTCTTGGGATTGGTGCCCCAAATCAGCTGAGCAAGATTCTGGAGGAAATAACTCATGCCGATAGCGGTTATCAGCACGGACAGAGAAGTTGCCTGACGCAGAGGTTTGTAAGCAAGACGTTCAATGGCGATACCCAGCAGCGTGCACACCGCCATGGATGCCAGAACACCCAGCGCCGGATGCCACCCCAAGTCAAACAGGCAGCAGAAACAGATGTACGCGCCTACCATGATTATATCGCCGTGGGCAAAGTTCAGCATTTTCGCGATGCCGTAAACCATGGTATATCCCAACGCGATGATGGCATAGACGCTGCCCAGACTGATTCCACTCACCAGATTGGACAAAAATAGGATCATGTTGCAATCGCTCCTTTTTATATCACGGAAAACCGAGGTGACAAATCCTGGCTGCTTTCGTGGGCAGCCACGGTTTGTCATCCCGGGCATAATGGTCATTTTCCTGATGGGCGGGGGCGTACCCCCGCCCGGATTATTCCGTTGATCGCGAAACGGATCAGCCAACAGATGCGTACTGACCGTCCTTGATAATGTAAGCGGTAGCTACCTTGCTGACACAGCCGTCCGCAGTCCAGACCATGCCTTCGCCGGTAAGCCCGGTGTAGGTGTAGCTCTGCATCCAAGGGATCATCTTCTCACAGATTTCCTGAGGGGTGGATTCGGACGTGAAGCCCAAATCCTGGCAGGCGGCGTAAAAAATGTACATGGCATCGTAGGCGTCAGCAGCAAACTGGTTGGGTGTGTCGCCGAACTTTTCCTTGTAATCGGAAACAAAGGCAGTGGTAAGCTCATCTTCCTTATTGGCATCAAAGGGGGTCAGCATGTAGGAGCCTTCCGCCAGGGAGGTATCGAAGCCGTCAATGGCAAGCAGACCATCCATGCCGTCCACGCCGAAGAACTTAAAGTCATAGCCGGAAGACTTTGCCTGCTGCATAATCGCGGCAACAGGAGTGTAGTAGATGGGCAGGAACACTAGATCCGCGCCAGCGTCGGAAGCCTTCTGAAGCTGGACAGAGAAGTCGGCGTTGCTGTCATCAGAGAAGGTGGAGTCGGCAACCACTTCCAGTCCAATCTCCTGAGCCTTCGCCACAAAGGACTGGTAGATACCGGTGGAGTAGTCCTGAGCGTTGTTCCAAATCACGGCGACCTTTTCGCCGATTCCCAAGCTCTTAATGGTCTGAGCGGCGGAAGCACCCTGGTTGGGGTCGGTGAAGCAGACCTGGTAGACGTTGTCCTTACCCTCATTAACCGTGGGGCTGGAAGCAGAGGGAGTCAGGAGAAAAACCCGCTCATCATTGGCTACATCAGCGACAGCGGCACAGGAGCCGGAGGTAACGGTGCCCAAAAGGATCTGCATTCCCTTCTGCATCTCTACGTTGTATGCATTCACTGCCATGGTGGAGTCGCCCTGGTCATCCTCGGACAGCAGTTCAAACTGGATGCCACCCTTGGCATTGATCTCATCAATTGCCATCTGAATGGCATTCTCCACAGCCTTGCCGTACTGGGCATAGTCACCGGTGGTCGGTCCGATGACACCAACCTTGATGGTACCGGTGGCCACATCTCCGCCCTGGCTGGGAGCATCAGCTGCGGCAGTTGGATCTGCAGCTCCCTGGGAGGATGTGGTGGGATCGCTGGCAGAACAGCCGGCAAATACGGCAGCTACCATCACAAGAGCCATCACAAAAGAAAGCATTTTTTTCATTTTTAGGATCTCCTTTTCTAACTTGCTTTATAAAAAAGCGGCTACAGATTTCTGTAACCGCTTCTTCATACATTATGAAGTTCGGTCACATTGGGACAGCCCCTAGGCACAGGACGAAAAAAGACACTGCCAGAATAACGGCAGTGCCCGATAGCAGGCAAATTCGCACGGAGAAACAGGCAGCTGCAGTACAGCCGCCAAAGGCATTGAAGCGGGAACCAGCATACATTTTCATGCCATGTACCTCCTCTTGAAGTTGCTCATATTGTATCCCAGAGAAGGACATTTGTCAACGAGTCAAATACTCTCATTTTTTGTTCACCATTTCTTCATTTTTTGTTTAAATTCTACAAAGCACATCGGTTGATGCTTTCCATGGTATAAAGAAAGCTCCCCAAAAGGGGAGCTGACACGGCGTAAGCCGAAGCGATTTATTGCCGTTCACTGTCCAAAACCGTCTTACAGACAGACAGAACCTTGGAGATCACTGGTACACAGGTAGCGCTGCCATAGCCGCCGTTTTCCACCACGACAATAAAGGCAAGGGGATAGTCTTCGTCCGCCACAAATCCGGTAAACATGGCATTGGAGGTCTTGCCGCCGCCCAGCTGGCTGGTGCCGGACTTGGCACATACGTTCAGCCCCGGAAAATTCCCGTCGCCGTACACATCCTGGACGTTCCTGCGGAGATATTCTTTCAATGTGGCGGCTGTGTCTTCGCTGAGGATCCGCTCTCCTTGAACCGTTGACGCCTGATAGGTCGTCTTCTCTCCCAGAGTGATTTCTCTCACCACATGCGGCTCCGCTCCCTGGCCACCTGCGGCAATGGCCCCCATGAAGGTCATATACCGGCATGGATTGATCTGATCCGTATGCTGGCCGATGCAGCTCCAGGCAAAGGACAGCCCTCCGGCATCAGTAATATCATAGTTTCCCTTCACCGTTGTTACACCGTCAAAGCTGACTTCCTTCGTGACTTGAAGCTGCTCCACATACTTGAGCATGTTTTCCCGCCCCACCAGCTTGGAAATTTGAGCAAAAGCACAGTTACAGGAATTGGACAGCGCCTGAGACAGAGTCTGGGTGCCATGGGCACGCTCGCAGGTGATGGCTTCAGTGCCAATGGTATAGCTTCCGGTGCAAGTAAAGGTTTTTTCCAGTATATCCGGCACGGTATCCAGGGCGGCAGCTGTGGTCACCACCTTGAAAATCGAGCCGGGAATGTATACCGATTGCAAAAAACGGTTCAGGTATACGCCCTCATATTCCTCCCCTGTCAGTTCCTCCTGGGAAGGCGGGTTATCCGGATCATAGGTTGGAGTGGTCAGGGCGCATAGTATCTCCCCGGTTTTATAGTTATATACGCCGATGGTTCCCTTCCGCCCATTCATCGCTTCATAGGCGGCATTCTGAACTTGAGCGGAAAGGGTGAGTGTCATATTGCCCGCCTCCCCTTTAGAATTATAAATACCGTTGATGGGATCGAAGCCGGATATTTCCTCAGTATAATGGGAGACAGCGGAGGCACTGATGTTTCCCTGCCGATCCCCCAACCAGTGAAGGGTAGACCGTCGGGTCACTTCCAGCGATGCATAGCTCCTGTCCCCTACCATATCCAGCAGCATCACGCCGGAGCGATCTGATACCTGGCCACAGTCCAAATTGCTTCCGTTATACACATGTGGGGATCCGGGCGTGGATACCCACTCTCCCGCATGAAACGCATACTCCGCACAAAAAAGCGCCATTCCTGCCACCATAACCAGGAGGAAGACGCCCAGAATCCAGGTACGTCTGGTAACTCTATTCATTCCGATTCCTCCGTTTTTTTGCAAATTTCACCGCAAAGCTGGCGTTCTGCCGGGTATCCGCCGCCTTCACAAAGGCAAGCAGCCCCCAGGAACCGATCATACTGGTACCACCGTTGGATAAAAAGGGGAAAGTAGTGCCGGTAAAGGGCAAAATATCCAAAGTCCCCAGACAGTTGAGTATGGTTTGCACCGTAAGGATCCCGGCAGCGGTGCAGGCGCCAATGCTGTAGAAGGTGCTGCGGGCGACCCGGGTGGTTCGGATGGTGAAAATACCGATCACCGCGATAAATGCTACGGTCAGCATGGCGGTGATCAACCCCCATTCCTCGGAAATGGTAGCAAAGACAATATCTGAATCTGCCGCAAATACCGCTTTCAGCCAGCCCTGCCCTGGTCCCAGCCCCAAAAGGCCGCCGGAAGCAACGCACATCAGTGCCCGGGTCTGCTGGTAGCCTCCCACCTGGGGATCCTCCCAGATGTGCCGCCACACGGAAAACCGACGAAGCGCGTGGGGAGCGATTTTCAGCGCCATCACTCCTGCAAAACCCAGGGCAGTGATGGCCAAAGCAACGGTTCCAACGCTGCCGGAGCGGAGATATGCAATGATAAGGAAGGCACAGAAAAAGACCATTGCGGTTCCAAAATCGTTCATAATGGCCAGCAGCCCACAAATCACGATCGAGTATGCAATAAACAGGATCAGGTTTCGCTTATTCATGATCCGGTCCATGGTGGAAGCGCCGGCAAAAACGAAACACACCTTACTCAGCTCCGAAGGCTGTAAAGACAAGCTGCCAAATTCCAGCCAGTTTTTCGCGCCGTAATACTCGGTACCAAACAGCAGCGTCACCGCAAGGAATCCCACTCCTGCTACCACAGCCAAATACCGGAACCGCTTTGCCCGCTCCAGATCCCGGAGTGACCATCCCACCAGAAGGAACGCGGCAATTCCCAGCACCAACGCTGCCAGCTGCTTGAGGGCTTCCTCCGGGCAAACCGTGGCGATGGCGGCCATTCCCATGGTGCACAGGAAAAAACCGATGGTTTCCAGCTCAAAGGAGGAACGGCGGATCACGGCGTAGAAAAGGAACAGCGCCCACTGAGCGGCAATGATCCCCAGAAAACCTAAGGTAACCGGTAGAAGTGTTTCCCCATCCCCGTTCATCAGGAAACCCATGGCAACAAGGATTTGAAACAGCGTCAAAAGGATCAGGTTCAGGAAATTGGAAACGCCTCTGCCCCGCTTGGTGCGAAGCTGAGATTGAAGTTCCTCCTGCCGGTCAGTGATCGGCTGGAATTTCATCCGAACGCCGCCTACCGAAATGGTATTGCCCTCTCCCAGGGCACAGATTTTGATTTTCTTCCCACTGACCACGGTACCATCCTTGGAGCCGGCATCGGTGATGGTCCAGCTTCCGTCATCGTATCTGGTGAGGACCGCGTGGTTCCGGGATACCGTGGGATAGTCCAGGACAATATCACAACTTTTGCTTCTGCCAATCACGTTTTCCCAGTGGGTGACGGGAACCTGAGCGCCATTGGACATGGTAAGCCACGCCCAAATTTCCGGCTCCCGGCGGAATGTTACCAGCGGCAGGGCACACCGCAGCAGCAAAACCCCTGCCGCAATAGGAACAAAGTAACGCAGAAAGTCAATAAACGGTCCTCCATATTCCGCCTGAGCCGCCTGAAAACTCTCCAACAGCTCATTCCAAACCTCCATATGTATGCCCTCCTTTCTCTGTGGGCGTTTCTTTTCAACTTGCGAACAGCGCGCCGGGGTCGACGCGCCCTACGCACCGCTATCCGCTAAGTGCTGACCGCTAACCTTCCATCTGCCGGAGAAGGGCGATTTCCTTGGCGTAGCCGGGCAGCTCATTGGGTGTCTCCAGAATCATGGGAAGCCCCCTGAGTGCCGGGTGATTGACGATTTTCCGGAAGGTTTCCAGCCCCAGGCTTCCCTCTCCAATACAGGCATGGCGGTCCTTATGGCTGGCGAAAGGATTCTTGGAGTCGTTCAGATGGAGGGCCTTCAATCGATTCAGACCGATCACCTGGTCAAATTCCGCCAATACGCCGTCCAAATCCCCGACGATGTCGTAGCCTCCGTCATAGACATGGCAGGTATCCAGGCAGACGCCCAGCTTACTGCTTCCAACGCCCTCCAGGATCATTGCCAGCTCCTGGAATGTCCCGCCGATCTCCGAGCCTTTCCCTGCCATGGTCTCCAGCAGCGGTGTCACCGGGTAATCCGGCTCCATCGCCTTGCGCAGTGCCGCCACGATGTCTTCAATTGCCGCCTCCGGGCCTCTTCCAACATGACTGCCGGGATGGAAATTATAGAAATTCCCCGGCAGAGCCGCCATCCGGCGCAGATCGTCCGCCAAAACACTGGCGGCAAATGCCCGAGCATCCGGATCGGCAGTGGAAAGATTCATAGTGTATGCCCCATGGGCAACCAGGGGTCCAAAGCCGTACTCTTTTAAAAGGGCGCATGCCAACTCCGCGCCCACGGGATCCTCCTGCTTTGCCCGGCTTCCCCGAGGATTCCTGGTAAAAAAGGCGAAGGTGTTTCCGCCAATGGACTTTGCCGTCTCCACCATAGCGGCATAGCCCTTGGATGAAGACAAATGACAGCCTACGTAAATCATTTCATTTCCTCCTGCATTTATTATCGCTATTCTATCATACTTCCCCTAAAAATGCAAATCTCCAAGGATATGTTCGTAAAATGTTAATAATCGCCCGTCCTCTTCCCTTTTCAAAAAGAATGTGTTATAATCCTTCAAAGGGGAAGGGGTGCTAACCATGCCGAAATCCGAAAACCAAAAGCTGAAAATTCTCTATATTCTGGACTATCTGAAGCAGAACTCCCGCCAGGATCATCCCATCGGAGCGGAGGAACTGATTGATATGCTGGACCGGCACAATATCCAGTGCGCCCGAAAGGCGATCTACTCAGATATAGCCGCTCTCCAGGACTATGGGGTAGACATTGTCACTGCCCGGGGCCGGAACGGAGGCTTCTATATCGCCAGCCGGAATTTTGAGATGCCGGAACTGAAGCTGCTGATCGACGCGGTGAAATCCAGCCGCTTTCTTACGGAAAAGAAATCCCGGGAGCTGATTGCCAAGCTCTGCCAGGAATGCAACGAGCACGACGCCCGGCTTCTGCGCCGGGAGGTGGTGGTGGCGGGACGAGTCAAAAGCATGAACGAATCCATCTACTATAATGTGGACGCTATTCAGGAGGCAATTTCCAGAAACGAACAGATTTCCTTTCAATACTTCGACTGGGGCATTGACGGGCAGCGGCGCTACCGGGAAAAAATTTACCTGGCAAGCCCCTACGGACTGTGCCAGGATAATGAAAACTGCTATCTGCTTGCCCTGTCTCCCCGCCACGGCGTCACCAGCTACCGGGTGGATCGGATGACGCAAATTGAACTGACCGGAGAAATGCGGGTACCCTGTCCGGAGCTTACCGGGGAGAACCTGAACCGCTATGCCGGGCAGCTTTTCCAGATGTTTTCCGGGGAAAGTACCCAGGTGAAGCTTCGGTTCCACCGGGATCTTGCCAACGCGGTGATTGACCGGTTTGGAAGAGACACCATGCTGATCCCCGATGGGGAAGATCACTTCGTATTCACCGTCCGGGTGGCGGTATCCCCTCTCTTTTTAAGCTGGGTCATCGGCTTCGGAGACCACGCCCAGATCCTCTACCCCCAAAGCGTAATCGACCAGTGCGTGGCGCTGTGCGGCAGCGTCACGGAGCAGTACCGTCAAGCCAGGGAAAAGGACTGATAGATTTCATCCCACATTACCTGAGTCCCGGTATCCAGATCCGCGTCCCGCAATACCGTCATGCAGTAGTGGTAATTTCCGTCGTCCAGAATGATCCCGTGACCCAGCTGTTCCCCCTTCTCCCCGGCGGACACCCATACGAATTCATACCGCTTAACGTCCTCTTCCTGGGTCTCCAGCACCGTCAGATCCTCCCGGTGGAAGCCGCTCATTTCCCGGATGGTTTTGTCCAGGTCGCCGGCGTCCAGCGTCTCGATGGTCACCTGGTAGTCATTAGCCAAGTAGATCCTTCCGGTGCTTCCTTCCACCGCTCCCAAGTCGGTTTCCCCCGGCAAACTCACAATTACCTCCCGGGGAGCCGCCATTACAGGAATGTCCAGCTCATCGGCAACCGTTTCCAGCGTTTCTTCCACCCCTGCGCACCCTGCCAGCAGCAGCACTGGCAGAAGGAGCAGCAGATACCATTTTTTCATGTTCATCCCTCCTGAAAGGACATTTTTATGAAAAGCCCAGTGATCGGCTATCTCCTTATAATCAATGCGGTTTCTTTCCTGCTTATGCTTGCGGACAAGCAGCGGGCAAAAAAACACCGGTGGCGGATCCCGGAAGCCACCCTGATACTTTCCGCCGCCCTGGGCGGCAGCATTGGGTGCCTTCTGGGGATGTACACCATCCGGCATAAGACCCGAAAGCCAAAATTCTATATCGGCGTACCCGTCATTCTGGCGGTACAGGTTGGGCTGATAATTATGTTCGCTCGCTGATTTTACATTCCAAGCATCAGCAGCATATTGGTGATCATCATCAGCAGAAAAACGACCATTCCGGAATTCACGAAGAAGCCACGAAGGCAGCGGTGATCCATTCTACCCACCGCAAAATATTCCCGAAGCTCTCTCCGACGGAGGATCAGAATCACGATTCCCGCCACCGTAAACGCCAGCAATATCATGCCCGTCAGCAGGTCACCAAAGGGTGCCGGCAGCAGCTCCGCCAGCCGGGTTAACAAATCCCCCAGCACCAGGTTATTAAACGCGTGGAGCGCAACACTCCAAATAAGGGAGTAGGTTTCCGCCGTGTATCCCAGCACCAGACCCACCGCAAAGGCAAAAGGCGTCTGCACCAGGTTCCCATGGAACATACCGAAAAGAAACGCCGAGCCAAAAATGGCAAACCGTTTTCCGTAGGGGCGCAGCGTCCCCTGGATCAGTCCCCGAAACAGGATCTCCTCGGCAATGGGGGCAGCAAACCCGGCATACAGGAACATGCTCAGGGTGTCCGCCTCCCCGGTCGCCGCCTCCAAAGAAGCGGTGATGTCTATCCCCAAGGGCGTCAGAATCCAGTTCAGCAGCTGCGTCAGCAGAGAAAACAGAATTTGTCCTCCCGTAAAGACGCACAGCAACGCCAGGAAGCTTCCCGCCGTCATGGCGGTTTTCTTTTTCCACAGCTCATTTGTCACATACCCGGCGCCCTTCCAGCCCATGAGGATCACGAGCCCTACCAGGATTGCCAGGAGATATCCCCATGCGTTTCCCATGGCAAAGGACATGATTTCCTCCTGAGAGGGAATCTGCGGGAATGTGGCAAAAAACCGTATCAGGCTCTCCCCTGAGATCACCGCCGCCACCATAAGATTCAAAATTCCGTAGTATAGTACCAGCGTCCAGCTTACGCTGCCCATCCGGCGGCGCAGAACCCTGCGAATGTCTTTTTCTGTCATATCGTTTCCCTCCGGATTTCGTCAAGAATCGCTTCCGCCGACAGCATTCCGTCAATAGCGGCGGACATGATGCCACCGGCGTAGCCCGCGCCCTCTCCCACCGGGTACAGCCCCCGAACCGCCGACTGGCGGGTATCGTCCCGGAGGATCCGCACCGGGGAGGAGCTTCTGGTTTCCGGCGCGGTGAGCACCGCCTCCGGGCTGTCAAAGCCATGAAGCTTTTTCCCAAGCTTCGGCAGCGCCTCCCGGAGAGCGGCGGTGATTTTCTCCGGCAGTACATCACTGAGGTCGCACCACACCACGCCGGGGCGGTAGGTGGGAACCACCCGCCCGGGGCCAGCGCTGGGTTTCCCTTCCAGGAAATCTCCTACAGTCTGAGCCGGGGCGCGGTAGCTACCGGAGACACGGTAGGCCCGCTCCTCAATTTCCCGCTGCCACCGGACGCCTCCTAACGCACCGGGATATGGAAAGTCCTCAGGGCGAACCGATACCAGCAGGGCAGCGTTGGCATTCTCCCCCGCCCGGTCATGGTTACTCATGCCGTTGGTGACAATGCCACCCTCCTGGGATGATGCCGCAACCACATATCCCCCGGGGCACATACAGAAGGTAAACACCCCGGTGCTGCCAATGTGCTCTGACAGTTTATAGTCCGCCGGGGGCAGCGCAGGATTTTCCTTGCCATATTGGGAAATATTGATTTCCCGCTGAAGGTGCTCGATCCGTACCCCCATGGCAAAGGGCTTAGCCTCCATGGGAACCCCTTCACTTTCCAGAATCCGGAAGGTATCCCGGGCACTGTGTCCGATGGCGAGGATGCACCGGTGGCAGGGAACCGTCTCCCCGGATGCCAGCCTCACCGCGGCAATGCATCCATCACGGATTTCCAGGCCGGTAACACGCGCCTGAAAGCGAACCTCACCACCCAATGACCGGATCTTTTCCCGGATGTTCCGAACCACCGTCACCAGCACATCGGTTCCCACATGAGGCTTGGCATCGTAGAGGATCTCCTCCGACGCCCCCGCCTCCACAAATTGTCCAAGAATCCATCGGATCCTAGGATTGTTCACCCCGGTGTTCAGCTTTCCGTCGGAAAAGGTGCCCGCGCCCCCTTCCCCGAAGGGAACGTTGCTCTCCGGATCCAGCGCACCGCCCCGGAAAAAGGCCTCCACCTTTTCCCGGCGGGTTAGGGCATCCTCTCCTCGCTCCAAAACCAGGGGGCGCTGCCCTGCCAGGGCAAGCACCAATGCGGCAAACATTCCCCCGGGACCAAAGCCCACCACCACCGGGCGATCCCCTGGCGGCAGTGGCTGGGGCGGGCAATAGGCTTCGGCAGGGACCGGCTCCCCTCTTCCCTGGCGGATCGCCTTTCCCTCCCCGTGGGTCAAGGTTACGTCCACAGTATAAATCAGCTTAACATCCGGTTTCTTCCGGGCGTCCACCGATCGGTGGACGATGGTCAATTCCCGGATCTCTCCCGGGGAAACCCGGAGCGCCCGGGCCGTCTGGCAGAGCAGCGCCTCCCGGTCATGCTCCGGGGGCAGGGAAATATCCCGCACTCGTATCATATGGATTCCTCTCCGGCACTGCGCCCCGCAAGATAACCGGAGCTCCATGCCCATTGCAGATTATAACCGCCGCAGTTTCCGTCCACATCCAGCACCTCGCCGCAGGCGTACAAGCCGGGAACCAGCCGGCTTTCCATGGTTTGATCATCAAATTCTTCGGTGAGAATGCCCCCGGCAGTCACCTGGGCGCTGTCCATGCCCATGGGTTCTGACAAAGGCACGTCAAATTCCTTCGCTGCCTGGACTGCCAGATCCAACTGGTTCTCCGAAAGCCGGGAAATTTGCCGGTTTGCAGGAATTCCCACTGCCTGGGTCAGTACTCTCCCCAGACGGTTGTGCAAGATCCCGGTAAACAGCTCAGATGCGGGAAGATCGGTTGCTTTTTTCCGGGAAAGTTCGGCTTTCAATATTTTTCCGTCCGTTTCCGGAAAAAAATCCAAGCGGCAAAACCACGCTCCCCCACCCTGGCAGACATCCCGGGAGATTTCAAAAATCACCGGCCCGCTGAGACCGTACTGGGTAAATTGCAGCTCTCCGGTGCTCTCCGAAAACCTTTCCCCATCCCGGAGGATTACCGCGCGGCAGTTGCAGCGGACACCCTTTAGAGCCGCCGTACCGTCCCAATCGCTTTTCAGCTGCACAAGGGCGGGACGCAGCCGGGTAACGTGGTGCCCAAGGCTCCGCAGCAGCTTGTAGCCGGACATACTTCCACCCAGCTTTGTCCCCGCGAGGCCGCCGCAGGCAATGATCAATTTATCACACGCCACCGTTTCCGCACCGGATTCCAACAGAAACCGGTCAGCGGTTTTCTTTACCTTTTCCGCTTCAAAACCCAACTTAACCTGAATATTCGGCTTTTCCAGCCCAAACCGCAGCACATCCACCACGGAATTTGCCTGATCCGAGTAGGGATACACCCTGCCGGAAGGCTCCGTTACGGTGAAAAGCCCCAGCCCGCGAAACCACTCCAGCGCCGCTTCCGGGCCAAACCGGCGGATGGCATAATCCGGAAATGCCGGATCGTTTCCGTGGTAGCCCCCCGTCGACGCGTGGAGATTCGACAAATTGCAGCGCCCGTTGCCGGTGGCACTGAGCTTCCTGCCAAGCCTTGCCTGACGTTCCATCAGGATCACCGAAATATTGGGATTCTCCGCCGCCGCCAAAGCTGCCGCCATTCCTGACGCTCCTCCTCCGATGATTCCGATGACCATGACCGCAACTCCTTTCTTTTTTCCCTATTATACTCCATGAACCCTCTGGGCACAAGAAAAAAATCTTTGCACCCATAGGAAAATATGCTATAATCAGAAAAGGTGATAGCATGGATCGGAACAACATTGAGAAAATCGCTCACAGCTCTGAGGACAGACTTCTTTTGGCAAAGCTTTGGGACAAGGTTAACGCCGGAATGCGGAAAAATATCCCGGAAAACACCTGCTTTCTCTCTCCCCGGGAATTGGAAATGGCAAGATATCTCTTTGGGGAGCAGGATGGACTGTACCCCTTCGGCGGCTATGAAAACGCGGAGCGGAAAATGCTGGTTTTCCTCCCGGACTACCTGGACAAAACCGCCCTGTATGATGAAAATAGCCCCTGTATCTGTATGAGAGCCACTTTTTTTCAGGGTGACAGTCCCAGTCACCGGGACTTTCTCGGGGCGCTGATGGGCGCGGGAATTGGACGGGAAACCGTGGGGGATATCTGTGTGGACAAGGGAAGCTGCGATTTCTTTGTCACAGCGGAAATTGCCCCCTATCTTCAGCAGAATTTTAACTCCGCCAGGCGGACAAAGCTGCGTTTGCAGCAGGTTCCCCTAATGGAAGCAAATATTCCGGAACCGGAAGTGGGGGAAATTCGGGATACCTTGGCATCGTTACGGCTGGACAGCGTGATTTCCTCCGGCTTTCGCATTGGCAGGAACCTTGCCGTCCAGTACATTGCTTCCGGCAAGGCCGCGATAGACGGTCTGCCCTGTGAGAAGCCGGACAAGCCCGTACCCGAGGGTGCGAAAATATCCGTCCGGGGGCTGGGAAAAATCCAACTGGCAGGGATAAACGGCAAGACAAAAAAAGACAGAATTTCGGTGATCATCCACCGGTATGTGTGAGGTTATATATGAAAATGGAAGAAGTGATTGCCAGGATCAATGCTCTTGCAAAAAAGGCAAAAGCAGAGGAACTGACCGAAGAGGAAACCGCCGAACGGGACAAGCTTCGCAGGATCTACATTGATTCCGTAAAGGCCAATCTCCGGGGGCAGCTGGATAATACCTTCATTCTCCGCCCCGATGGCAGCAAGCAGAAATTGGAGCACAAGTGATATGGAGGAATTGTCACATCAGCTGCTAAGCTATGTCCCGGAGAACGAACAGGAAGCCCGGGATCGGGAGCAGATGCTCCTGTGGCTGGAAAGCGGTTTGGATCTGTACAGCCGGGACTGTGCCGCCGCCCATCTCACCGCCTCCGCCTGGGTGGTTAATCCTGCCCGGGATAAGGTGCTGATGGCCTACCACAATCTCTACCGCTCCTGGGCATGGACGGGAGGACACGCCGACGGAGACCGGGACTTAAGCTATGTTGCCCGGCGGGAATGCACGGAGGAAAGCGGCATTCACAATCTCCGGCAGCTGGAACCGGGTATTTTCTCTTTGGAAATTCTCTCGGTAGACGGTCATGAGAAGCGGGGAAACTATGTTTCCACCCATCTGCACCTGAATGTGACCTATCTGTATGAAGCAGAGGAAACCGAGGCGCTTACCTTGAAGCCGGATGAAAACAGCGGTGTAAGCTGGATCCCCATATCCCAACTTCCGGAAAAGGTAACGGAACCCTGGATGCTGGAACGAATCTATAACAAGCTCTGCCGGAAAGTCCGCCGCCTGGGGATATAGGAGGACACTATGAGCTTTCTTCCCATTACAAAAGAGGAAATGATTTCCCGTGGGTGGGCGCAGTGCGACTTCGTTTATGTTATCGGAGACGCCTATGTGGATCACCCCTCCTTCGGTCACGCCATTATCAGCCGGGTGCTGGAAAGCCACGGCTACAATGTCGGAATCATCTCCCAGCCGGACTGGAAGAATCCCAAGTCCATTGACGTCTTCGGGCGGCCAAGGCTGGGGTTCCTGGTCACCGGAGGCAACATGGACTCCATGGTGAAC
Source organism: uncultured Oscillospiraceae bacterium (assembly GCA_964499615.1). Classification (GTDB taxonomy): domain Bacteria; phylum Bacillota; class Clostridia; order Oscillospirales; family Oscillospiraceae; genus Faecousia. The sequence goes on along the minus strand of CAZCLX010000003.1, from coordinate 15,375 downwards.
CACTACTCCGTCACCAAACACCGGCGGAAAACCGACGCCTTTACTCCTGGCGGTGTCATGGGCAAGCGCCCGGACTACGCCACCGTCGTCTACTGCAATCTCATCCGCCAAACCTACCGGGACGTGCCTATCCTCATCGGTGGAATTGAAGCCAGTCTACGCCGGCTGGCGCACTACGACTACTGGTCGGACAAAATGAAGCGCTCCATTCTCCTGGACAGTCAGGCGGATCTTCTGATGTATGGCATGGGGGAACGAAGCGTGGTGGAGATTGCTGACGCCATCAACTCCGGGCTGAATGTCCGGGACATTACCTTTGTTGACGGGACGGTGTTCCGGACGGATGCCCTGGACGACAGTCTTCCCACCGTCTATCTGCCCACCTTTCAGCAGGTGAGCGGAAGCAAACGTTCTTACGCCGAATCCTTTCGAATCCAATACGGCAGCTGCGACCCCTTCACCGCCAAGCGGTTGGCAGAGGGTTACGGCAAGGAATACGTGGTTCAGAACCCGCCTCAGAAACCCCTGACCCAGGCGGAAATGGATCGGGTATACGACCTGCCCTATATGCGCGCCTACCACCCCAGCTATGAAAAAGCGGGAGGCGTCCCCGCCATTGAAGAGGTAAAGTTCAGCCTGGTGAGCAACCGGGGCTGCTTCGGCGCCTGTTCCTTCTGCGCCCTCACCTTCCACCAGGGAAGGATCGTTCAGGCAAGAAGCCATGAATCCATTCTCCGGGAAGCGGAAAAGATCATCAAGGATCCGGATTTCAAGGGGTATATCCACGACGTGGGCGGACCCACCGCCAATTTCCGCCACCCGGCCTGCGAAAAGCAGATGACAAATGGCGCCTGCGCCGGACGGCAGTGCCTCTACCCCACCCCCTGCAAGAACATGAACGCCGATCACTCCGATTATGTATCCCTTCTTCGGAAGCTTCGGGCGCTGCCTGGGGTAAAGAAAGTATTTATTCGTAGCGGAATACGGTTTGATTACCTTCTGGCGGACAAAAAGGATACCTTTTTCAAGGAACTGGTGCAGCACCACATCTCCGGGCAGCTGAAGGTAGCCCCGGAGCATGTCAGCGACGCGGTGCTTACCCGGATGGGCAAGCCCAGAAACGCGGTATACAACCGGTTTGTGGAGAAATACCGCGCCCTGAACCACCTTTACGGAAAGAATCAATACCTGGTTCCCTACCTGATGTCCAGCCACCCCGGCTCCACCATGAAGGAGGCGGTGGAGCTGGCGGAGTACATCCGGGACATGGGCTACAACCCGGAGCAGGTGCAGGACTTCTACCCCACCCCTTCCACCCTGTCCACAGTGATGTACTATACCGGCCTGGATCCCCGAACCATGGAAAAAGTTTATGTGCCCACGGATCCCCACGAAAAAGCCATGCAGCGGGCACTGATCCAGTACCGGGATCCCCAAAACCACTATCTGGTTCGTGAGGCTTTGATCACCGCCCACCGGGAGGATCTCATCGGCTCCTCCCCCAAGTGTCTGATCCGGGCAGTGCCGCCCCGCCCGGGGAAGGCAACGCCTCTGCCATCCAGGATCCCAACCAAGGGCCGCCCCACTGCCCCAAAAAAGAAAGCGTCTCCCCGCAAAGGCGGCAGACGGTAAAGAGGATGCGTTATGCGAATTTCCGAATCCAGTGCCCAGCAGATCGTCGAGGAAATCGGCAAGCTGGTTGGGCAGAACATCAATCTCATGGACGAAACCGGACATATTATTGCCAGCAATGACCCTTCCCGGATTGGAAACTTCCACGAAGGCGCCTACCGGATCATTCAAAATCACCTGAAAGAGCTGTACATCACCCCGGAACTGGAAAAATCCCTGCCAATGGTTCGCCAAGGGATCAATCTGCCCATCGTGGTGGAAGGAAGTGTGGAAGGTGTCATTGGCATCACTGGAAGCTATGACCACGTGATCCAATTCGGCCAGGTGGTCAAGAAAATGGCGGAAATTCTGATTAAAGAACGGATCCATCTGGACGAAGAACGGCTGGATATCCGGATCCACAGCCGCTTTCTGGAAGACTGGGTTCTGGGAAGCGGACTGTCCAATCCACGGCTGCTTTCCGAGCGGGGTTACGCGCTGGGCATCGATATCCGTAAGCCCCGGCGGTGCATGGTGGTCAGCGTTCAGAATCTCAGTGACTATACTGCCACCCTGGAAGGGCAGCAGTTTATTGAGCGGATTGAAAACGCAGTGGCATCTCACATGGGGCGGTATCCCGGAACCATTATTCTGCGAAACGCGGCTCGCCAGGTGATCCTGATCACCCGCCGCTCCACTGAAGAAATCAAAAACATTGGGAAAACGCTCAGCGATGAAATCTGTACCCAATTTGGGATCCGCCCTATCATTGGCATTGACGGTGTTGCCGAGGATGTACATGGCGGCTACTTGCAGGCAAACCGAGCCTGGCGGGTTGCCCCCCACAGCGGGGAGGGAATTGTCTGCTATGAAAACCTGACAATGGAACTGATTCTTGACATGATCCCTCAAAAATCAAAGATCGAATACCTCTATAAAATATTCCCCGGCTGCTCCAATGGAGAAATTCGGGATTTCTGTGCGCTTTTGGAAGCGTATTTCCAGGCGGAAGGATCCCTGAATGCCGCAGCGGAATCCCTGTTTATCCACAAAAACACCTTGCAGTACCGAATCCGGGCCATGGCGGAAGCAACCGGTCTGGATGTACGTAAGCCCAGCTGTGCGCCGGCATTATACTTTGCCATGCTTCTGGTTCGCGATTTAGAAAACGACAGCTTTTGGACAACTTAGCCAAATTCGGACGTTTAAATTTTAATTCTTTGTTCCCGGGAACAATCATTTTTCGGCAATTTCGTTTTCAGAAACATAGCATTTTTCCTGCCTTTGCTGTATACTAATTACAAGTGAGCGAGGTAGATAGCGCAAAATTTGCAGCACTTCGCTCAAAAAATAAAGGTAGGAGGATCAAAAAATGACAGGTTTACCCCTCATCATCGTCTTTGTTCTGGCAATCGTCGTCATGATCGTGGCAATCTCCAGGTACAAAGTCCACCCGTTCCTGTCCATCATGGCTGTTTCTCTGATTCTGGCTCTGGTGGCAGGTATCCCGCTGACCGAGATCGCCGACGTGATCGGCACTGGCTTCTCCGGAACCTTCAGTTCCATCGGCATCGTCATCATCCTTGGCGCGCTGATCGGCACCATTCTGGAAAAAACCGGTGCTGCTCTGAAGCTGGCTGACATGGTCATTAAGATCGTCGGTAAGAAAAATCCGGAGCTGGCAATGGAGCTCATGGGCTGGGTAGTTTCCATCCCTGTATTCTGCGATAGCGGCTTCGTCATCCTGGATCCCATCCGGAAGGCTCTGGTGAAGCGTACCGGAACCTCCAGCGTCGCCATGACCGTGGCGCTGTCCGCCGGTCTGTACATCTCCCACGTGTTCATTCCCCCCACGCCCGGCCCGATTGCTGCCGCCAACACATTGGGCATCGGTGACAACCTGCTGCTGGTGATGGGCCTTGGCGTACTAGCTTCCATCCTGCCTCTGATTGCGGGGCTTGTATACGCGAAATTCATCGGTAAAAAGGTAAAGAGCGCGGATGAACTGGTAGATGACGGTACTGTCACCAAAACCTATGAAGAATTGGTTGCCGAATACGGCAAGCTGCCCGGCAGTTTCAACGCGCTGGCACCCATCATCGTTCCCATCATTCTGATGGCACTCGGTTCCATCTCCTCCATGGCCGGATGGACCGGCATCGTCAGTGATCTTTGCACCTTCCTGGGCAAGCCCATCATCGCCCTTGCGGTGGGCACGATCTTCGGCATCGTTCAGCTGGGCACCTCCAAGAAAATGGGCGAGTTCTATACCATCACCAATGAGACTCTGAAAACCGTTGGCCCCATCCTGTTTGTCACCGCTGCCGGCGGCGTCCTGGGTAAGGTCATTTCCTCTTCCGACATGGTGAACTATATCACCGCCAACGCCGGTGTTCTGGAATCCGTCGGCATCCTGTTCCCGTTCCTGCTGGCAGCGATTCTGAAGTCCGCCCAGGGCTCCTCCACCGTCGCCATCACCACTACCGCCGGCATCCTGGCGCCTCTGATGGGAGCTTTGGGCCTGGACACCCCTGCCAAGGCCGCTCTTACCGTTATGGCCATTGGCGCAGGCGCCATGACTGTCTCCCATGCCAACGATTCCTACTTCTGGGTCGTCACCAACTTCGGTGAAATGACGCCGGAACAGGGCTACAAGACCCAGACCGCTATGACCCTGGTGCTTGGCATCGCCTCCATGATCGGCATCTTCATCATGTCTCTGATTTTCTGATTATTGATTTATACTATTTTTTGATAAATGGTTTCATTTTATCAAAAAGACATCGCCTTGCGGCACTGTCATTTTTGGTATTTTCAGAATAGAAAATACCAAAAATTCGTCTCACTATGATCTTCATATCAAAATGTTCAATCCTTCGGAGTTAACATTTTGATTGAATATCAGTATTATTTTACGGGGGCGGAGTTTCCGCCCCCGTATATTTACCAACCTATAAGAAAGGACTGTGATTCATGAATCGGAATATGCGTGCGGACGCGAATACCATTATTGAGGCTTCCATTCAAGCCGTTCAGCCCGATGAAGCGGTTCGCAGAGCTTTAACAGGAACGGATTTCCCAGGCAGGATCGTCCTGGTGGCGGCGGGAAAAGCGGCATGGCAGATGGCATCCGCTGCCTATAGCTGCCTTGGCAGCCGCATTGACAGCGGTGTTGTGGTCACGAAATACGGTCATGTCATGGGCTCCATCGCGAATTTTGACTGCTGGGAAGCGGGGCATCCCGTCCCGGATGAAAATTCCTTCTCCGGCACCCAGGTGGCGCTGGAAAAGGTGTCTGGGCTGACGGAAAAAGACACGGTTCTGTTTTTGCTGTCCGGCGGCGGCAGCGCCCTGTTTGAAAAGCCCTTGGTTTCCGGTGCGGTACTCCAGGACGTAACAAATCAGCTTCTCGCCTGCGGCGCGGATATTGTGGAAATCAACACCATCCGGAAGCGGCTCTCCGCCGTAAAGGGTGGGCGGTTTGCCATTGCCTGCCAGCCTGCCCATGTGTTCTCCATTGTTCTGTCCGACATTCTGGGAGATCCTCTGGACATGATTGCCTCCGGCCCTGCCTGCCCCGACAGCAGCACCTGCCGGGAGGCTGTGGCAATCGCTACGAAATATGATTTGAATCTGACTCCGGACACCTGGGCGCTGCTGGAAAAAGAGACGCCGAAGGAACTCCATAATGTCACCACGCAAATCACCGGCTCCGTCAGGCAGCTGTGCGCCGCCGCGTCAGATGCCGCAAGGCTCCTGGGCTACGCACCGGTGGTACTCACTGCCAGCCTGTGCTGTGAGGCAAGAGAAGCCGGAAGCTTCCTGGCATCCATCGCCCAGTATCACGCCGCCGATGGCAAGCCCACCGCCGTGATCGTCGGCGGGGAAACCGTAGTGCACCTGACTGGTCACGGCAAAGGCGGCAGAAATCAGGAGCTTGCCCTGGCCGCGGCAAAAGGCATCGCGGGGTTAGAAAACGCTCTTGTCTTCTCCGTAGGCTCTGACGGCACCGACGGCCCTACCGATGCGGCAGGCGGTATTGTGGACGGCTCCACCATGGAACGGCTGAAAGAGCAGGGGATTTCCATTGACGACATTCTGGCAAACAACGATGCCTACCATGCCCTGCAGGCGGTAGACGGTCTCGTTATTACCGGCCCCACGGGAACCAACGTAAATGATGTTTCCGTACTACTGATTCAATAAGGAGTATCGCATGAAAATCGGTTTTATCGGTCTTGGCATCATGGGAAAGCCCATGGTTCGCAATCTTATAAAAGCAGATTACCGGGTACTGGTATGGAATCGGAGTCAGCCCGCAATCGATATCTGTGCATCCTATGGTGCACTTCCCTCCACCCCTCGGGAAATTGGAGAAAATAGCGACGTTGTCATTACCATGCTTCCCAATTCCCCCCAGGTGAAGGAGGTCATGCTGGGAGAAAGCGGGGTAGCGTCTTTTATGCGCCCCGGCGCTGTCTTCATAGATTGTTCCTCCATTGACCCCATAGCTTCCAAAGAGATTGGAAAAGTTCTTACCCAGAAGGGGATAGAAATGCTGGACGCGCCAGTTTCCGGTGGCGAACCCAAGGCAATTGACGGTTCTCTGAGCTTTATGGTAGGCGGTAAGGAAGCGGTTTTTGAAAAAATGAAGCCTCTTCTGCTTTCCATGGGCGCATCCGCTGTCCTCTGCGGCAATATTGGCGCCGGCAACACCGCCAAGCTGGCAAATCAGATTATCGTTGCCTGCAACATCCAGGCAGTAGCAGAGGCTCTGACCCTGGCGCAGAAAGCGGAAGTCGAACCGGAAGCCGTATTTCGCGCCATTCGGGGCGGTCTTGCCGGTTCCACGGTGATGGACGCGAAAGTCCCTATGATGATTACCGGGGATCGGAAACCAGGCTTCAAGGTTGATCTGCACATCAAGGATTTGGAAAATGTTCTGGACTGCGCCCATGCCGTTGGCGCGCCTGTACCCATGACTGCCTCGGTGATGGAAATTTTGCAGTGGCTCCACAGCCAGGGAGAGGGCAGCAGTGACCACAGCGCCATTGCCAAATACTATGAATTCCTTGCGGGATTTGAGATCGGCAGATAGTATTTCTTATGAAAGGAACCGCATACAGCTTGCATTTTACGCTGCTGTATGCGGCTCCTTTTGTAGGTTTATACTGATATTCAATAAAATGTTTAATCCGCAGGATTGAACATTTTTAATGAAGATCATAATGAGACGGATTTTCGCTATTTTCCATTCCGAAAATAGCGAAAATGACAGCGCCGCAAGGCGATGTCTTCTTGGTAAATGAAACCATTTTACCAAGAAACAGTATTATTCCGTTTTTGCCAGGTTGTTAGTATCGATGGAGTCCCGGAAAACCACAAATTTATCGTAGAGGTACTCCGTTACGAAATTGACGATCATGTTCAGGGCTGTAACCAGATATTCATTCCAGCCTAAAGACGCCAAGGCGTTTCCCGCCAAGGTGCTCACTGGGGTAAATACGCAGTAATAGGCCGCCACCAAAACCATGGCCTTGGGCACGTTTCCGGCAGACTGGAAGGTATACCGGCGGTTGAAAGTAAAGTTCCACAGCACCGACAGCACCAGGGCTATCAGGTAACAGGGCCAATAGGGCAGGTTTGTCAGCTCATTGAGCAGGGTGAAGGACACGATCTCGATGACACCGGCGCTGATGGAAAACAGGGTAAATTTGACCGCCCGGAGAATTTCTTTTCGCTTCATTGCGTGACTCCTTCCCGCGTCGCCTTAATACGCTACGCCCCAGTAGACCATTTTCGTGGCGGGCTTGCCGCAGCAGGCGCAAGTGTCGCCCAGGTGCTCCTGACAGAAGGGAATGCACCGGGAGGACATACCCGCCTCTTCCTTCATTTTCATTTCGCACTCCAGACTGCCGCACCACATGGTTTTTACGAAGCCGCCCTTCTCCTGCTGGATGGCCTTGGCTTCTTCCAGGGTCTGGGCGGGATAGGTGTGCTCCTCCAGGTTCTTTTTTGCCCGCTGGAACATGCCCTGCTGCACCAACTCCAGCTGCTCCTGGACGGCGCTTTCCAGATCCTCAAGCTTTACGACAGTCTTCTCCCGGTCTGTCCGGCGGACCAGGACGCAGCTATTGTTTTCCAGATCCCGGGGGCCGCACTCCAGCCGGAGGGGCACGCCCTTCATCTCATACTCGGCACACTTCCATCCCATGGAATTGTCGGAGTCGTCCACCTTCACCCGGTAGCCTGCCGCCGCAAGACGCTGCCGCAGCTTCTCCGCCGCTTCCAGAACGCCGGGCTTGTGCTGAGCCACAGGCAGGATCACCACTTGAATGGGAGCAATCTTGGGAGGCAGCACCAGGCCGTTGTTATCGCCGTGAGTCATGATGATGCCGCCGATCAGGCGGGTGGACACACCCCAGGAGGTTTCAAAAGGCGTCACCTTCTGGTTATTCTTGTCGGTAAACTCCACCTCAAAGGCACGGGCAAAGCCGTCCCCGAAATAGTGGGAGGTTCCCGCCTGGAGGGCCTTTCGGTCGTGCATCATGCACTCGATGCAGTATGTGGCCTCGGCGCCGTTGAACTTCTCCTTCTCCGTCTTCTGGCCCCGGGTCACCGGCATGGCCAACACGTTCTCGCAGAAGTCGCCGTACAGGTTCAGCATCCGCTCAGTAAATTCCTGGGCTTCCTGAGAGGTGGCGTGCATGGTGTGTCCCTCCTGCCACAAAAATTCCCGGTGGCGGAGGAACGGGCGGGAGGTCTTCTCCCAGCGAAGCACGCTGCACCACTGGTTGTATTTCAGAGGCAGATCCCGGTAGGAGTGAATCACGTCCTTAAAGTGGTCACAGAAAAGGGTTTCAGAGGTGGGGCGGATGCACATCCGCTCTTCCAGCTCCTCGCTGCCACCCATAGTGACCCAGGCGCATTCTGGGGCAAAGCCCTCCACATGGTCCTTCTCCTTTTGCAGAAGGCTCTCCGGGATCAGCATAGGCATATACACGTTTTCAACGCCCTGCTCCTTAAACTTCGCGTCCATCAGGCGCTGGATATTCTCCCAGATCGCGTAGCCGTAGGGGCGATAAATAAAGATGCCCTTTACGGAGGAGTAGTCGATCAGTTGGGCCTTCTTGCACACGTCGGTATACCACTGGGTAAAGTCTACCTCCATGTCGGTGATCTGCTCAACCTTTTTTTCCTTTGCCATTTTATTCCTTCCTCTCTTGGTGCAAATCGATTGCATCTATTGTAGCACATTTGTCAAGGGTTTGCATAGGATGAACCAAAGTTTTCCGTATTTTTTCTCCGGGAGGCAGCATATGAAAATTACGATTGAACTGGACCCAGCCGCCGCGCTGTTTTACACCCGGGCTGCCGCGCTGTGCGGAAAGAATCTCCCGGAACTGATATCCGATACCCTGTTTTTCCTGGCGGGGGAACTGAGCCTGGAGGCACTGCGGGAAGCGCGAAAGAATAATTCTGAAATGCCGTTGTAATTCCGTGAAATATTTGTTATACTGAAGAAAAAAGGAATCGGAGGTTTTTCCATGAAATCCATCCGGGATATTTATAAAATCGGCAAAGGTCCCAGCTCCTCCCACACCATGGGACCGGAGCGGGCGGCAAAGCTTTTCCGGAAGGAGAACCCCGAGGCGGATGCCTTCCGGGTCATTCTCTACGGCTCCCTCAGCAAAACCGGCGTGGGCCACGGCACAGACCGGGTGCTTCGGGAGGTGCTCTCTCCCCTGCCTACGGAAATCGTCTTCTCCCAAGAAGAACTGCCCGATTCCCACCCCAACACCCTGGACTTTTTTGCCCTCCAGGATGGGAAACAAACCAGTTTTCTCCGGGTGGAATCCATTGGCGGCGGAGACATCCGCATTCCAGGGAGAACCGAAGCCCGCCAGGAGGAAGAGGTGTACATCGAGCACTCCTTTGCGGAGATCGCCGACTTCTGCAAATGGCGGTATATTGGAACCCTCAGCGAATATGTGGAGCTGAACGAAGGGAAAGAAATCTGGGACTTCCTGATGGAAGTCTGGCTCACCATGAAGCAGTCCATTAACGAAGGGTTATCCGCCAGCGGTGTCCTTCCCGGTGGACTGAACGTTCAGCGAAAAGCGAAGTACCTCTATGAGCAGGCACCGGTTGCCAATGAGCCTGCCCTCCGGGAGTTCCAGCTCATTGCCGCCTATGCCTACGCAGTGGCAGAGCAGAACGCCGACAACGGCACAATCGTCACCGCCCCCACCTGCGGAGCCTGCGGCGTCCTCCCTGCCGTCCTGCGGTATGCCCAGGAGCGGAAAGGATTTTCTGACGAGGAAATCTGCCGGGGTCTTGCCGCAGCGGGGATCATCGGCAACCTGACAAAAAGCAACGCTTCCATTTCCGGCGCGGAGTGCGGCTGTCAGGCGGAGATCGGAACCGCCTGCTCTATGGCTGCTGCCGCCTTGGCGGAGTTGTACAAGCAGAACCTGGATCAGGTGGAATACGCCGCCGAAGTGGCTATGGAGCACCACCTGGGACTGACCTGCGACCCCATCTGCGGCCTTGTACAGATCCCCTGCATCGAGCGCAATGCTGTGGCCGCCATGCGGGCCATGAACGCCTGCAATTTAAGCTACTACCTCACCGGTTCCCGGAACATCAGCTACGACATGGTGTGCCGGGCCATGAAGGAAACCGGCATTAACCTGGACCACCGCTTCCGGGAAACCAGTGAAGGCGGCCTGGCGAGGCTGTATGACCGGCGGCGGGGAAAATAACGATGAAATTTAAAATTTCGGCTTGAGAGAATGATGTCCGTCTGCTATAATAAGCGGATGAAGAAATAAGGAAGCTCTAATTGAATCGGCAAGAGCTGAAAGTGAGAGATTTTAGCTCAGGCCAAGGTACGAAAAACGGAGGAACACTGTATGTATTTCCCGCTTTTCGTGCCGCAGAAATGGGGCAAAAGATCCGCTGCCCAGCCGCAGACGATTTATTCAGAGGTTCCATAATAAGGAGAGATTTATACCATGAAACTGGGTATCGTGGGACTTCCTAACGTAGGTAAATCCACGCTGTTTAACGCCATCACCAACGCGGGGGTGCCGGCAGACAACTACGCCTTCTGCACCATTGACCCCAACGTGGGTGTTGTGTCCGTACCGGACGAGCGACTTGACTGGCTTGCCAGCGTCCATAATCCCAAGAAGGTCACCCCGGCAGTGATCGAATTTGTGGACATTGCCGGCCTTGTGAAGGGGGCCTCCAAGGGCGAGGGACTGGGGAACAAGTTTCTCTCCAACATCCGCACCACCGATGCCATCGTCCATGTTGTAAGGTGCTTTGAAGACTCCAATGTGACCCATGTAGAAGGAAGCACCGACCCCATTCGGGACATTGACATCATCAACCTGGAGTTAGTGATGGCAGATATTGAAATGGTAGAGCGCCGGGTAGACAAGTGCCAGAAGGCCGCCAAGAGCGGGGACAAGCGTTTCCTGAAGGAGGCGGAGGTATTTTCCGCCCTGCTGGAGCACTTGAACGAAGGAAAACTTGCCCGAACCTTCGACGGCAGTGAAGATGACATGGCCCTCATTGCCACGTCCGATCTGCTCACTCTGAAAAAGACCATCTATGTGGCAAACCTGGCGGAGGGCGAAATCAACGCCCCGGAAAATAACCGCCATTATATGGCTGTGAAGGCTCTTGCGGATGCGGAAGGCAGCCAGGTACTCCCCATCTGCGCCAAGCTGGAAGCGGACATTGCTGAGCTGGACGACCCGGAGGAAAAGGCCATGTTCATGGAGGAGCTGGGGGTGAAGGAATCCGGCCTGAGCCGCCTGATCCGCAGCAGCTATTCCCTGCTGGGTCTTATCTCCTTCCTCACCGCAGGCAGCGACGAGTGCCGGGCATGGACCATTAGGCGGGGTACCAAGGCCCCCCAGGCGGCAGGCAAGATCCACACCGACTTTGAGCGGGGCTTCATCCGGGCGGAGGTCATCGCATACAATGACCTCCGGGAGTGCGGCACCATGGCGGCAGCAAAGGCCAAGGGTCTTGTCCGCAGCGAGGGCAAAGAATATGTCATGAAGGACGGAGACATTGTAAACTTCCTGTTTAACGTATAAGCATAAGCATAAGAGCCTCCCTTTGCGAAAAAGGGAGGCTCTTGTCGCGGTATCGGCACGTGCCTTGCCTCTCCCGTAGAGATGCGGTGCCCAGTGCGCACGCTGGGCGGAGAGGGCTTGCCCGAATTCCATTACCCTCTCAGTCAGCTTCGCTGACAGCTGGCACGCGCCAATGGCTCTCCCTATGGGAGAGCTGTCGCCGCCTCTGGGCGGTGACTGAGAGGGCAAAGGCTCTCCCCCTGGAAGATCTGGAGGCGCTTACTGAGAAACCGTATACAGGGAATAAAAATATCCCTTTTTCTCCATCATCTCCCGGAAGGTTCCCTGCTCCACCACCTGACCGGATTTCATGGCAATGATGGAATCGTAACGGGACAGAAGCTTTTCATCCAGTCCATGGGTCACCAGAATTCGAGTCATTCCTTCCAGATTCAGGATGGCATCCGTCACCTGGTAGGCAGTTTGGGCATCCAGAGACGCGGTTGCCTCATCCGCCAGAAGCACCTGGGTCTTTTTCAGCAGGCAGCGGGCAATGGAGATCCGTTGTTTCTCTCCTCCGGAAAGGCCGCTGCCATTCTCTCCGCAGAGGTAGTCTTCTCCCTTCTGGGCAATCAGCGGCTCCAATCCGGACAGACGGATAGCACGGTCCACTTCCTCCCTGGGAAATTCCGAAAACATGGTAATATTATCCCGGATAGAGGCGTTAAAAATAAACACGTTCTGCTGAACTATGGAGATGATTTCGTAAAGGTTTTCGCTTTTCACACTTCGAAGCTCCTGGCCGCCCAGAAGAATTTCCCCAGCGTAGCCATTGTACCCTGCCATCAAAAGTGTCAGCAGAGTGGATTTTCCGGAGCCGGAGCCGCCCACAATGGCATAGCTTTTTCCCGTTTGGAAAAACACGCTGACGCGGTGCAGCACCTCCTTTTCCTCATTGTAGCCAAAGGACAAATCCCGGATTTCTATACCGGTTTCCAGTGTAGGAAGTTCCAGCTTGCCCTCTTCCCGGATTCCGCCTTCCAGAGAAGCCGCCAGCTTGTCGATCAGCGCCACTGCTGCCCGCCGCCGGGCAATATATTGGGGGACATTGACAATGGGACTGACTACGAAATTCATCAGGTTCACAAAAGCAATCAGTACGCCGGCGGAAATTCCGTGGCCTCCTACCACCAGGTATCCACCGGCAAGAAATACCCCAAGCTGGGCAGTAACTCCCGCCACATTTCCAAATGCCTGAACCAATATTTCCGCTTTTTTCCGAAGTTCCTTTGCTCGGGAAACCTCCTGGATCTGCTGGGCAAACATCCGGCACATGGCTTTTTCCGCCCGAAAGGACTTCACCACAGAGAAACCCTCCAGCCCGTCCCGCAGAGTGGACATATAGCCTTCATTCTTTTGGGACAACAGTTTTTCCGCGCTCTCCATCCTGCCACCCGCCAGAATGGATGCCAGAACCGGCAGGAAGGACAGCCCAATCGCAATGGCAGTGAGCAGCGGAGAATACCACAGCATCAGCCCCAGTGCCCCGGCAAACAGCAGAATTTCCATCAGAATATTAAAAATATTGTCCAGGTAGTCCTTCTCAATCGTGGCGGCATCGTTGCTCAAAGCGGATATGTACAGCGCGGTGTTTTCTTTTGCAAAGGCAGCAATCCCCTTCTGGGACAGCCGGGTAAACGCGTATTCCTTATACTGACCAATTGCCTTGGCGGTGAATCTGGGAAGGGTGTGGTAGTCGATCCAGTAGGTAACCGCGCTCAGTCCCGCGGCAAGAGCGCACAGTCCCGCTGTGTGCCCCAAAGTACTGGATGCCGCCCCGGTGATAACATCCACCAGCTCCTGAAGCAAATAAGAAATCAACAGGTTGATTGCGGTCTGCACCATTAGCCCAAACAGGATCACCGCGAATCGGATTTGGTTCCCTCTGTAAAACTGCCGGGTAAATTCCCGACGGCGGGTGCGGATTTCCTTCTTCGTCATTTTCTGCGCCTCCGAATCTTAGAATGGTGCCAATTATACCGGTAGAGGCGGTCAATAGCAAGCAACTATTTGGAAATATGGTAGCATCACGCGGTCAACCGCCGGTTGTTTTCCCCTCAACCGGCGGTTGTTTGCGATTTCAAGGTCATTATATAGGGCAGGGGTTTCCCCTTGCCGCCAAGCCTCTCCCAGAGGGAGAGTGCCCAGTGCGCACACTGGGCGGAGAGGGCTTTGGACGATTTAGCACAGACAGTTGCCCTCTCAGTCACGGCTTCACCTCACGGACTGACATGGTTTGTAAAATGTCGCTGCCACCATCTCATCGACTCAGACTTAGGGAACCTCTGATTAAATCGACAAGAGTCGATGGCGAGAGATTTGGCCACAGTCGAAAGTGTTAAAAGTGGGGGAATACTGTATGTATTTCCCACTTTTAACACTGCACGAATGGGGCAAAAGATCCGCCATTCGACCGCAGACGATTTATTCAGAAGTTCCTTAGGATTCGGGAGCGGCAGAACCCGTTCTCCGGCAGTGTGACCCGCAAGATTGGAAACACATGGTATATCGTGGAGATGGAATGTGATGGGAACGAGCCGCTTACCGACAAGGTGAGGCGGCTCATTTTTTCTGACAAGGAGGCGGTCTGATGGTGACAAACGAAAAAAGTTATGTTAATATGGAGCCATGCACACCGATTCTGTCGGCTGATCCGGACGTAAAGGAGGACGTTATGACGGATCAGCAAAAGTTCACCATTGTCTACTGCCGTCTCAGTAACGAGGATGCGCTGGATGGGTAGTCAAATTCAATACAGCATCAATAAGCGATTTGTCAAGGGGTCTTTTTGCAAATCGTTACGCTTTCTTTTTCGGGCAGTTTTGGCACGCTCCCGGCGTGGGAAACTGAGCCGAAAAAAGGACGCTATGCCGCCTGGATCGGCGTGGCGTCCTCGCCCCCTCGGAGAGCGCACGACTGCCGCAAGGCAGTACCACCGCCACCCTTTGGGGTGGTGGTGAGTAAGTGCGCCCTTTCCGTTTGGACAGGGCAGAAACTCATTGTTGTCATTATACTGTTCTCATGCTATAATCAGGGCAGTTCAACAAATCGATAGTTGACAAGGAGGGATGAAGTTTGAATAAAGATTTTGAAAAGAACCTATGGAAGTATATTTTCCCTGTGCTCTCTGTCATCTTGTGGGTAGTTACAATCGTGTTGTTTTTCAAGTCTCACCGTAGCTATTCCACAAATGATTTTGAAGCACAACGGGCAATAATGGATGCTGCTCGCTGGCAACCTGCCTGCTGTATAGGCGCAATTATTTCAACAGCAGCAGCATATGTGGTTTTTGAATTGGCAGATCGTATTGATGAGTAATTTCCAGTTTATGGGGCTAATAATAAATATCAGAGGTGCGGCAGCACTCCGGACTGTCGCACCTCTTGGTGACCAACCAGCAGGACGGACGGCGGCGGTCAAGGCCGGGCGCAAGCCCGTTCATTTCAGCCTTGACGGGCGCTGTCTGTTCTGCTATTCCAAGTCGGACATTCCTGCCTGTGAATGTAACGCTTCTACAATCAAAATCGCCCTTCAAGGACAAATTATATTCTTTTGCGAATCGAGTAGGAGGCGGCCGGTCAGGCCGCCGACCTCTCACACCACCGTGCGT
>CAZCLX010000002.1:0-46364 GCA_964499615.1 uncultured Oscillospiraceae bacterium | reverse complement strand
ATTTCACGTTTTTCATACTGTACCGGTGGGGCAAAAGATCCGCTGTCCAGCCGATACCGAATTGTTCAGAGTTTCCATAAGAAAACTCTGACTAGGCCTTGTTTGAAAATTGTCAACGCGTCCAAAAGGGCGGCTCTTTTTCCGCCATATTCACAAAAGTGAAGACAGAAAATAACCGGGCGGCACCGCTGATGTGTTTTTCGTGACCGTCTGTACAATAGATGGAAGGATGAATTATGCAGAAAGTAAACGATTTGCGTTCAGCATTGAAATTGCTGCGCTCCATGCCAGGGGAACTGGTAGAAACCAATGTGGAAGTGGATCCGGCAGCGGAGTTATCCGGCGTTTACCGCTATGTGGGTGCAGGCGGCACGGTTCAGCGTCCAACCAAGGTAGACGGCCCTGCCATGCTGTTCCACAATATCAAAGGCCATCCGGACGCGAAGGTCGTCATCGGCGTCGTTGGCAGCCGGAAACGTGTTGCGGCGCTGTTTGACTGTGCGCCTGCGGATCTGGGGAAGCTGCTGTGCCGCTGTGCCCAGAATCCCATTGATCCAGTGGTAACAGAGGATGCCGCTCTCTGCCAGGAGGTGGTTCACTATGCTTCGGATCCGGATTTTGATTTAAATCACCTGGTTCCGGCTCCTACCAACACCCCTGTAGACGCAGGCCCCTATATTACGCTGGGTATGTGCTACGCCACTCATCCCGACACGGGATTAAGCGACGTGACCATCCACCGCATGTGCATTCAGGGGAGAGATGAGCTTTCCATCTTCCTTCAGCCCGGTTCCCGTCATATTGGGGCAATGGCAGAGCGCGCCACGGAACTGGGGATCCCTCTTCCGATCTCTATCAGCATCGGTGTGGATCCCGCAATCGCCGTGACCTCCTGCTTTGAACCACCTACGACGCCTCTGGGCTTCAATGAACTGTCCATCGCCGGCGCGTTACGGGGAGAGCCGGTAAAATTGCACCGGTGCCTCACGATTCGAGAAAACTGTATTGCAAACGCTGAGTATGTCATTGAGGGGGAAATCCAGCCTGGCGTAAGGGTAGTGGAAGATCAAAACAGTCATACAGGCTATGCCATGCCGGAATTTCCCGGCTATAACGGCCATGCCTCCAAAGAATGCTGGCTGATCAAGGTTACCGCCGTTACCCACCGGAAGCAGCCCATTATGCAGACATGCATTGGTCCCTCCGGGGAGCATGTGTCCATGGCAGGCATTCCCACGGAAGCCAGCATTTACAATATGATCGAGAAGGCCTTGCCCGGCAAGGTCACGAACGTGTATGCCCATCCCGCAGGCGGCGGAAAGTATATGGCGGTTTTGCAGTGTCGGAAAACCGTTCCCACAGACGAAGGTAAGCAGAGGCAGGCTGCGCTACTGGCTTTTTCCGCGTTTCCGGAATTGAAGCATGTGATATTGGTAGATGAGGATGTGGACATTTTCGACAGCAATGATGTTCTGTGGGCCATGAATACCCGTTTTCAGGGAGATCGGGATATCATTACCATCCCCGGCGTCCGGTGCCACCCGCTGGATCCCAGCGCAGATTCGAAATATGATCCGTCCATTCTGGATCGGGGCATCTCCTGTAAGACGATTTTCGATTGCACGGTGCCGTTTGCGTTGAAAGAAAAATTCCGGCGGGCACAGTTTAAGGAAGTCGATCCGAAGCATTGGCTTCCGGATTTTGAGGGATAGCATTATGGAACAGCGGTTGATCGTTGGCATCAGCGGTGCGTCCGGTGCGCCAATTGCGGTTCGTCTGTTGGAAACCCTGTGGGAAATGTCCGTTCAAACCCATTTGATCGTAACCCGAGGCGGCGAAATGACACTTCAGCAGGAGTGCAAAATGGGGCTGGATGATGTACGCCGCCTTGCTGACGCCGTCTATGATAATGATAACATCGGCGCGGCAATCGCGTCGGGCAGTTTTCAGACGATGGGTATGGTGGTAGTGCCGTGCAGCATGAAGACTGTCGCGGGCATCCATTCCGGCTACAGTGATAATCTGCTACTGCGGGCTGCGGATGTGATCTTGAAGGAGCGCCGGAAGCTGGTGCTGGTGGCAAGGGAATGCCCCCTGTCCACCATTCATCTGCGAAATCTTTATGAATTGAGTCAAATGGGGGCAATCGTTCTGCCTCCAATGCTGAGCTATTACCATTATCCCGATTCTTTGGAGGCAGTAGCCAATCACATTGTCGGAAAAATTTTGGATCAATTTGGCCTGGACGCACCCAATTTTTCCCGCTGGGAGGGAACAGATTGAAAACTCTAAAGCGGATCGTCCTGGGACACACTCTGCAGGTGCGGGTGCAGGAGCTGGATGAGGGTTGGGATATCCTGGTTATTGGTGGAAGCAAAACCCACATGGGCGCAGTAACACTGGCAGATCCGGGCGGAACAGAGCAAACCCTGGAGCGGAAGGATCATAGGGATAGCCAAATCAGCCGTCCCTGGGTGCTTGCCTTAGCAAATGCCTGGAACGCGCCAGTATGTGTCCGATGCGGCGTCCACTACGATGGCATCTCAAAAAAACAAATTGATCAAATTGTCGAGGAATTTGGGCGTGTTGATAATTCCCAAACAAGGCCTAGGCTTTTTCCGGCGAATTCGTAACGAACCCCTACTCTCCGATGTCACCTTCAAATGGCAGCGGCGCGTCGAGGTCGCCTCGCCTTACACAAAAATCCACTGATCTGCTGACGAAAGCCGAAGGCTCACTGCATCGGCAGTTTGAGTTCCGCCCGGAAGCCGCCGTAATCGCTTTGGCGAACGGTGACGCTGCCGCCGTGGGCAGCAGTGATCTGCTTCACGATCAGAAGTCCCAGCCCGTGGCGCTGATCCGCTGTATTCTCATCGCAGACCATATAATGGGGCGCGTTGTTCAGCTTTTCCAGCTGATCAGGGGATGCACCAGCGCCGTCATCATCCACCGCCACAGTGCAGATGCCGTTTTCGGCAGAAACGCGTACATAGATGTGGCAGCCCTGGTCATTGTGACTACAACAGTTTTGAATCAGGTTTCCAATTGCCCGCTTTAGCAGCGCCTTGTCAGCATTCACCGGGCAGTATGTCATATCTTCGTCTGTTTTCCACAGAATGGAGTATTTGTCTTCCAGTCCCATGTTGATGAAGTCTACCGTCGTTTGCCTGGCCACCGCCACCATGTTTTCCGTTTTGAGGTGGATGGGCTGCATATTGTACTCCAATTTGGATGCCAGGTTGAGGTCGTTTATCAGACCTCGTATCCGCTGGCTCTGCTTTACGATACGCTCCGCCATCTTCCGCGCCTCCTCCGGCAGTTTGGAATCCTCCTTCAGCTGTCCCGCATATCCCATCACCATGGACAGGGGCGTCCGAATGTCGTGGGACACCCCGGCAATCCAGTTTGCCCGGGCGGTTTCCTTCTTTTCCAGCAGCCGCTGCTGGTTTTCCAGCAGCCGGGACGCCTGGTTGATGGAGGCAGCAACCTCGGAAAAAATTCCCTTTTCTTTTACGGGAAGTCGGTTCAGCGTGGTCAGGCTTTTGATTCCCGCGATAATGGGATCCACAGACCGGATCAGGCCGCCGGTCACAGTGATATAAATCAGAAAAATCAAAAGAAGATTGCATCCGAAGGCAATCAACACGGTTTGGGGGAGATTCGCGATAAAGCCGTAGTCCCAGGTGGGCCACATAGACTTCCAGTATCGGTCCGTGGGGTAGCCCAAAACCACAATGCCCCCCTCCGCTTCCCCCACATAGGTGGGATAGTCTTTGACATAGCCCAGGGTCAGATCCGATATATCCGAAAGGGAATATTCTGTGGGAATTTCCTGCGGGAGATCCTCCGTATGCCACACAACGCTGTGGGTTTCCTCCTCGATGAGCATTGCCCACGCCTTTTCCTTTTTCAGCGCTTCCCGGTGGGTCTCATCCAGGAAATAGCCTCCTTCTGTTTTTTCCAGAGCTTTCCCGATTTCCCTCGCGGTGGTGTAGGGGGATCCGCTGGCGGTCTGCCGAGAGCCAACCTGAAAGACAATTACCAGGTTCAGCGCAACAATTAAAAAGAAACTGATAAACAGGACCCCCACAAATCGCCGAATCAGCTTCGGAACGCTTTTCATCCTACTTTCCTCCCGTCATCAGCTTGTATCCCAGACCCTTTACCGTGATCAGGGATACCGGTCGGGAGGGATTTTTTTCGATTTTCTCCCGGATGCGCCGGATGTGAGCCATCAGGGAGTTTTCGTATCCGTAGGGGTTGTCCCCCCAGGCGGCTTCGCACAGGGCGTCAATGGTGACGATTTTCCCCACGTTCCGATAGAGGGCGGACAAAATATCAAATTCCTTGGCGGTGAGGGGAATATGTTCCCCATTTTTGACAACCTCTGCCCGTTCAAAGTCGATCTCACTTTCGGATAACTTTACCAGGGGATTTTCCCCTTTGTAGCTTCTGCGGAGAATTGCCAGAACACGGAAAATCAGTTCCTTTGGTAGAAAAGGCTTTACCATGTAATCATCCGCCCCAAGGCCGAAGCCCCGCCATTTATCCTCGTCCTCTCCCCGGGCGGTGAGGAACAATACCGGATATTCTCCCCGTTTTCTCAGCTCTTCCATCAAGTGGAACCCGTCTCCATCCGGCAGCATTACATCCAGAATCGCCAGCGCCGGGGAAAAGGATTCCGCCACCATGACCGCTTCTTTTTCGTTTTTTGCAGTACGGATATTGGAAAATCCCTCCGCTGCCAAAATAGACGCCACCATATCCAATAACTCCCGCTCGTCGTCCACCAGCAAAATTCGCTTACTTTTCAGGTATTCTGAATCCATTTTGATTTCCCCTCCTGCCTGTGATTATATCACAGCACTCCGGCTTTTTCTATGGGAGCACGGAAATGTAAGGCAGATGTAAGGTTCCGGAAAGGCTGACGTAAGGGGAACGCTGTAAGATAGGTGGGAAAGGAGCGAAAAAAAATGAACATCATTGAAACCAACGGCCTGACAAAATCCTACCAAACGTTCACCGCGGTGGACAGCGTCAGCCTCCACATTCCCAAAGGCTCCGTATACGGCTTCCTGGGGCCAAATGGCGCTGGAAAATCCACCACCATGAAAATGCTGCTGGGACTGACGATGCCAACGGGAGGTTCCTTTGTCATTGACGGCAAGCGGTATCCCGGGGATCGGATGGAAATTCTCCGGAAAATCGGCTCGTTTATCGAAGCCCCCGCCTTTTACGGAAATCTGACAGGAAAAGAAAATCTGAAGATTATTCAGCAGATTCTGGGGCTTCCAAATGCCGCCGTTACCCAGGCGCTGGAGCTGGTGGGACTGACCCAATATCAGAACCGGCTGGCTAAAAAATATTCCCTGGGAATGAAGCAGCGGCTGGGTCTTGCCGGCGCACTGATCGGAAATCCTCCCATTCTGATTCTGGATGAACCAACCAACGGCCTTGACCCGGTGGGCATCCATGAAATCCGGGCGCTGATCCGCTCTCTGCCCCAAAAATACGACTGCACCGTCCTGGTGTCCTCCCACCTGCTTTCCGAGGTGGAGCTGATGGCAGACCACGTCGGCATTCTCAATCATGGACGAATGCTGTTTGAGGGAACACTGGAGCGGCTGAAAGAGGAGGCCACCGTTCGGGGCTACCCCACGGACAATTTGGAGGATACCTTTCTTGCCCTCATTGACGACAATAACCGGCAGAGAGGCGGTGGCGTATGAGTTTTCCATTGGAACTTAAAAAGGTGAAACGCACCGGTCTGATCCCCGGCTTTCTCCTGGGCGGGATTTTGGCGGCTGTTTTTCCGGTGATCAACATGGCAGTCCGATCTGAACTGTTTATCGGCAAGCCGGGAAATCCCATTGAAGTCCTACTGGGTGAAAACTGGCAAATGATGGCAATGCTCAACGTGCTTTTTATCGTGGTTGGGAGCTGCTTAATATACCACGGGGAATTTGCGGACAACGCCATCCGGAAAATGAACGCCCTCCCGATGCGGACAAGTGCCCTGTTCCGGGGGAAAGCCCTTCTCATGTGCCTTCTGTGCGCCTTCATGCTGATTATAGAAGGCGGATCCATTGTATTCTGCGCCGTCCGCTGGTTTGCCCTGGGCAATGCGTTTTGGCTTTCTCTGGGAAGAAATTTGGGCTTTTCTCTCTTACTAAGCCTGCCATGTATTCTGCTTTCCCTGCTGATTTCCTCTGTATGTCCAAATATGTGGGTTTCCCTGGGAATCGGGGTGGTCTGTATCTTCACCGCCACAATTTTGCCGTCAGACAATTTTATTCTCTCTCTTTTCCCTTACGCCCTTCCCTTTCGTCTGCTTTTTAAGGTGCTGAGGCCAGTACGCTACCTATGGGCCGCCCTGGTCGAGCTTACGGCCATTCTACTGTTGGAAGCGCTGGCCGTCCGGATAAGGAGGGGGCTGGAATGAACCTTCTTTCCTTAATCGGTATAGAACTTCAAAAGATCCGGCGCTCCAAGATCCTTTGGATCCTGTTTGCCGCGACGGTAATCCTATGGATTCCCTCCGTTCTGAACGCGGACCTGAATTTCACCATTGCGTCCTGGGGCATTTCCACAGCCCCGGAGTATAACTTTTTTATCCAGGGATTCCTGGGAATGGCCTGGTTCATGTTCCCAGGGAGTATGGTGGTCAGTACGGTTCTGCTGATTCAAACGGAGCGGGACAATCATGGCCTTCTGAAGATGCTCGCCATGCCCATATCCGCCAAACAGCTGTGTCTGGCGAAATTCGCGGTTCTGCTCTGCCTGGCTTTTTCTCAGGTGCTGATGATGACCGGGATGTATTACGTAAGCGCCGTCATCGCCTCCCATGCCCAAAATTATTCTTTCATTCTTCCCCCTTTTTACGTTTTAAAGGAAACCGTTGTCATTTCCCTTGCGGCAATTCCCATGCTTGCTTTCTTCTGGATGGTGGCGGTATGTATCCAGACGCCGATTTTTTCCGTCGGCATCGGGCTGGCGTCCATTGTTCCCTCAGTTCTTGCCATCAATACCAAGGTGTGGTA
Source organism: uncultured Oscillospiraceae bacterium (assembly GCA_964499615.1). Taxonomy (GTDB): domain Bacteria; phylum Bacillota; class Clostridia; order Oscillospirales; family Oscillospiraceae; genus Faecousia. Next base: position 39,324 of record CAZCLX010000002.1, on the reverse strand, counting down.
CCTCTACCCCATGGCGTACCAGCTCTATATGATAGCCAATGAGCAGGGGCGGATAACAGAGAACATCGCATACTCCGAATTTCAGTGGTTTCCCTGGATCCCCACTGCCGCCGCCATCACCACCGCATGCCTACTGATTTCCTGCCTGCGTTTTGGGCGGGCTGAAAGGAGATAACCAATATGAAAAGGAAGTTATTAACTGCCGTCTGTACCGTTATGCTTTTCGTTCCCTGGACAATCCTGCCCCTGAGAATGTATTTTCAATGGGCTCTGGATTATGCCCACATTATGATCCCATGCTATGCCGCGTTCATGATTTTCAGCGGCGCATTCACGATTTTTTCCTATGTCAAACGAAATGTACAAAACAGCCTGATGAAGGTCTGCCTGATTGTGAACAGCCTCTATGCCGCAGCCGGCGCCGCGGCAATCGGGATGATCGCATTGCCCAAGCTCCTGTAAAAATCGCGCAAATTACGCTTGCATTTCCTTCCCGGATATGATATACTTCAAACGAAAAATATGAGAAGCCGGCTGAAATGCGTGAAATCCGAGGGGTGCTGCCCTCGCTGATTTCACGCTTTTTTTGATGGGGGGAAACAAAAATGGATAAGAAAAACAAAATGGAAACTATGCCCATGGGAAAACTGGTGTTCAACATGTCGCTGCCTATGATGGTATCTCTGCTTGTGCAGTCTCTTTACAACATTGTGGACAGCATCTTTGTCGCAAATATCAGCGAGCAGGCGCTGACCGCCACTTCCCTGGCCTACCCAGTGCAAATGCTGATGATTGCGGTGGGGGTAGGTACCGCTGTCGGCCTGAACGCGATTCTATCTAAAACACTGGGGCAGAAGAATGCAAATGAGGCTTCCCAGGTAGCTATGACCGGAATTGTGCTTTCTGTGATCTGCTCGGCAATCTTTACGGTAGCCGGCCTGATCGGCGCAGAAAAAATTTCCAACCGATTTGCGGAAAATGCCGAAACAGCAGCCATGTGCGCCCAATATCTGTGGATCTGCATGGTTTTCTGCCTTGGCAACATGGTATGCATGGTTTTTCAGCGGTTGCTTCAGGCCGCAGGCAACACCTTCCTCAGCATGATGATCCTGGTCTCCGGTGCGGTCACAAACATCATTCTGGATCCAATCATGATTTTTGGTATGTTCGGCCTTCCGGCAATGGGGATCCGTGGCGCAGCTTGGGCAACCGTCATCGGGCAGTGGGTCAGCATGATCGTTGGTTTTATTCTAAACTACTGGCGGAATCCAGATGTGAAGCTGACACTGAAAGGCTTCTCCTTCCGAATGGCACGGGTTGGAAAAATCTACCGTGTGGGTCTGCCCACCATTATCATGCAGGCAATGACCAGTGTTATGGTAACCGCTTTCAATGGGATCCTGGAGCCTGTTTCCTCCACAGCGGTTGCCTTCTTTGGTGTGTACTATAAGCTTCAGAATTTTCTGTTTATGCCTATGAACGGATTGGGACAGGCCGCAATCCCCATTGTAGGGTTCAATCTGGGAGCAAAAAACAAAGACCGGATCCTTTCCAGCGCGAAAATCACCTATGCTTCCAGCATGATCATTGCGCTGGTTGGTACACTGCTGTTTTTGACTCTGGGAAAGTTTTTCCTTGGAATGTTCAATGCAAGCGAATCCATGCTGAAACTTGGCATTCCCGCGCTGCGGGTAATCTGCTTAAGCTTTGTTCCGGCGGCCTTTACCGTTATCACAGGATATGTGGCATCCGGCCTGGGCGATGGTGTAACCAATATGGTGGGAGCCTTCCTGCGGCAGTTTTTCCCACTGATCCCCTGCGCATGGCTGCTTTCCAGAGCCATCGGCATTGACAGCGTCTGGTATGCCTTCTGGATTTCGGAAGCGGTTGGCGCTGTATTTGCGGCACTGCGGCTCAGGAGCCTTGTAAAGCACAAATTGTCAAACATGCTCGAGCAAGAGGTATCGCAAAGCTAAAGTTTCATGTCCCTTTTCGGCAAAAAACTCGCACAGAGGGGATACCTTGTGTATCCTTTCTGTGCGAGCATTTTTTAGCGGCAACTTATACTGATATTCAATTAAAATGTTAAATCCGGAGGATTGAACATTTTGATATGAAGATCATAATGAGACGATTTTTTGGTATTTTCTATTCCGAAAATACCAAAAATGACAGCGCCGCAAGGAGATGTCTTTTTGATAAAATGAAACCATTTTATCAAAAAATAGTATTAATACTGAGTGGGCTGAATGTGCCAGATCTCCTGGGCGTACTGCCGGATGGTTCGGTCAGAGGAGAACTTGGCGCTGCTGGCAACATTCTCCAGACACTTTCTGCCGAAAGCAAGCCTGTCACCGTAGTCCCGGTTGGCTCTCAGCTTGGCATCCAGGTAGGATTCATAGTCCAGCAGGACGAAGTAGTGATCCGCCTTGTGCCATGATGCGCCGTCCAGCAGCGCATGGTACAGCTCCGCCTGGGCTTCGTCGGTGGGCACGGTGCCGTCCACCAGAGTATCAATGGCACGGTGGAGATGCGCGTCGCTGTCGTAGATATCCCGGGCGCGGTAGCCGTCCCGGCAAGCGTTGATCTCCGCCACAGTGTGGCCGAAGATATATTCGTTTTCCATTCCCGCTTCCTTGGCAATCTCCACATTGGCGCCGTCCAAGGTTCCCAGCGTCACGGCACCGTTGAGCATCAGCTTCATGTTGCCGGTTCCGGATGCCTCGGTACCGGCAGGAGAAATCTGCTCGGAAATATCCGCGGCGGGAATGATGTGCTCGGCATAGGAGCAGTTATAGTTCTGGACAAAGACCACCTTCAGCTTATCCGAAACCGCCGGGTCGTTGTTGATCATCCGGGCAATCCGGTTGATATACCGAATGATGGCCTTGGCACGGGCGTAGCCGGGAGCAGACTTGGCACCGAAGATATACGCGGTGGGCCGGAAGTCAGGCAGCTCCCCGTTTTTCAACCGGAAGTAAATGTCCACAATGGACAGAGCGTTCATCAGCTGCCGCTTGTACTCATGAAGCCGCTTTACCTGGACGTCAAAAATGAAGTCCGGATTCAGATCCACGCCCTCATGCTTGGCAATGACACTGCACAGCTGTTCCTTCTTCTCCCGCTTTACAGCATTGAACTGGGAAACCATGGTGTCGTCGATCATGGGCTTCAGCCGGGCCAGCTGATCCAGATCCTTCAGGAATCCGCCTCCGATGCGGTACTTAATGAGCTGGGTCAGCTCGGGGTTGCACAGGCCAAGCCACCGCCTGGGGGTGATGCCGTTGGTCTTATTCTGGAACCGCTGGGGGAACATATGGTACCAGTCCTTGAAGCAGTCATCCTTCAAAATCTGGGTGTGGATCTCCGCTACGCCATTGACATAGGAACCAACATACACAGAGAGATTTGCCATATGGGCGGTATTGTCCCGGATGATATAAAGGCCGGGATTCTCCCGCTTCAACCGCTCGTCGATCCTGCAAATGATATCCACGATCTCCGGCACCACACTGCGCAGCAGATCCAGAGGCCATTTTTCCAGAGCTTCTCCCATGACAGTATGGTTGGTGTAAGAGAAGGTGTGCTGGGCAATGGAAAAGCATTGCTCGAAGTCCATGCCCTCCAGCATCAGCAGACGGATCAGCTCGGGGATGGACATGGCTGGATGGGTATCGTTGAGCTGCACGGCATAATAGTCGGAAAAGTGGCTCAGGTCGCTGCCATGGGCAATCTTATAGGTGCGAAGCATATCCTGGAGAGACGCAGAGGAAAGGACATACTGCTGCTTGATCCGCAGGCGCTTACCTTCCCAGGTGGAATCGTTGGGGTACAGCACCCGGGTGATGTCTTCCGCTTTATTCTTCTGAGCCAGGGCACGGAGGTAATCCTGGTCATTGAAAGCGTTGAAGTCCAGCTCCTCCTCAGCCTCGCACTGCCATAGCCGAAGAGTATTGATATTATTGGTTCCGTAGCCGATCACCGGCACGTCATAGGGTACCGCCAGAACGGTATGATCCGGGAACTTTACCTTTACTGTGTGGTTATACCGGCGATAGGACCAGGGGTCGCCGTACTTGGACCAGTCGTCGGCGTTTTCCTTCTGGCTGCCGTTTTCATCAAAGCTCTGCTTAAACAAGCCGAATTTATACCGCAGACCGTAGCCGGACAGGGGAATGTTGCAGGAGGCAGCAGAGTCCAGGAAGCAGGCAGCAAGGCGGCCCAAACCGCCGTTACCAAGAGCCGCGTCCTCTACATCCTCAAGGATGGCAAGATCCACACCCCGCTCAGCAAACAGCTTCTTCATATCCTCCAGAATACCGAGGTTAAACAGGTTAGAATACACCAGCCTTCCAATGAGGTACTCTGCGGAAATATAGAACGCCTTTCTCTGGTGCATACGAGTGCGCTTGCTGTTGCTCCAGTTATCGGAAATCGCCATCATCACCGCTTCACCCAGTGCCTCGTGAAGCTCCTGGGGCGTCGCCTCTTGGAGGGAAACATCATAGGTATATTTCAGCTGGGCTTCCGTCCACTTGAGGATATTCAGACAGTTGTAACTCATATTTGATCTTTTCTCCATTCTGCCGCAACCTGTTTTTCTATTTCCGCGAGGCTCTCCGCGGCCATTTGAGAGGCTCGTTCCGGGACAATTCCCAATTATTGCTGGTTTGATTTTCTCTGTTCGCCGAGCCGATCATACAGCTCAGTGAGTTTCCGAATCTTTCGCGCCAGATCTTTTGTTATCATACCATTCTTTGCCCGCCATGTCCAGTTGGAATCTGACAAAGTGCCGGGAAAATTCATCCTTGCTTCCCCGCCCAGATCCAAATAGTCCTGCATGGGGATCACGCACAGGTCGGATACAGACGACACAGCGGTGCGGATCACGCCCCAAGCCATGCCTTCTTCTTCCGTCAGGCGCATATAGTCGGAGGCATACTTCACCATCTCTTCGGCGCCGGTCTCCAGCCACTGGCGGGTGGTCATATTGTCGTGGGTGCCGGTGTAGCACACAGTGTTGCGCTCATAGGTGTGGGGCAGGTAGTTGGACGGCTCCCGGGAGTCAAAGGCAAATTGCAGCACCTTCATACCGGGATAGCCGGAAGCGTCCCGTAGATCCAGTACCTCCTGGGTCAGGTAACCCAGATCCTCGGCAATCATATCGAGGTTCGGCAGCGCCGCTTTCACAGCGTTTAGGAAATCCATCCCCGGTCCCTTGATCCATGTGCCGTTTTTCGCGGTCTTATTCCCATAGGGCACGGACCAGTAGGCTTCAAAGCCCCGGAAATGGTCCATTCGGACTACATCATACCGCTCTCCGGCAGCAGCCAAACGGCGGATCCACCAGGCGTAGTTTTCTTTCTTATGAACATCCCAGCGGTACAGAGGATTCCCCCACAGCTGACCGTCAGCGGAAAAAGCATCCGGTGGGCACCCCGCCACTGCTATAGGATTACGTTCTTCATCCAACTGGAACCGTTCCGGACTGCTCCACACGTCGGCAGAATCCAGCGGTACGTAAATCGGTACATCTCCTACAATTCGGATACCGCTTTCCTTTGCGTAGTTCCGCAATGCCCGCCACTGAACATCAAACAGGTACTGAACAAAGCAGTAAAAACCGATATCCTCTTTTAACTCTGTCTTTGCCTGACTCAGTGCTTCCGCCTCTCGGAGCTTCAGAGGCAAATCCCAGTCGTACCAGGGCTTGCCACTAAAATGGTCTTTCAGCGCCATAAACAGGGCGAATTCCGGCAGCCATGACTCTTTTTCCCGGCAAAACCGGGCATATTCCGCTCCCGGAGCAAAGCGACCATAGGCAAGGCGCAGCACCTTCAGCCGGTTCTGGTACAGAAGGCCAAAATCCACCTTATCTTCCCGGCTGCACCACCGGATCTCTTCCAGCTCTTCATTCTTAAGCAGCCCTTCTTCCACAAGGGTGGGAAGGTCAATGAGATAATGGTTTCCGGCATAGGTGGAACAGGACTGATAGGGGGAATTGCCATAGCCGGTGGGTGTCAAGGGCAGGATCTGCCAGACGCTCTGCCCCGCTTCTTTCAGAAAATCCACAAATGCGTAAGCCTGCTTACCCATTGTGCCAACGCCGCAAGATCCCGGCAGGCTGGTAATGTGCATCAAGACGCCGCTGGTTCGCATAAAGATCTTCCTCTTTCTTATTGTTGGGAAGCATCTGCCCGAAAGTTTTGGCAGCATGCTCTAATGGATTCATGCAACATCACTGGCTCGGAAACGTTTCCGGTCCAGCAGCCTATGATAGAGTAACCCTTTTTTTTTATTTTGTCAAGTGAAAAATGTTGATTCCCTCCATTTTTGTATGTCCATGTAAAATGGCGCTTGTTTTTTGTTGTTTTTTCCAAAAGACCCCGGATCCTCGGTTCGTTCGGCTGTCGCTTTCATTGTAACCTGTAGGAGGCGCTTTTACACGGAAAAATGATCATTAAAAAGTGGAGCGTACCCAGCGCAGTACGCTCCACTTTTTATCCCAGCGCCACATCCAGCGCCAACATCAGAGTAAAACCCAGACTAAAAAATACGGTACCCAGGTTGGAATGTTTCCCCTGAGACATCTCAGGGATCAGTTCCTCTACCACCACATAGACCATGGCTCCTGCCGCAAAGCTCAGCAGATATGGCAGTGCCGGAGTGACCCAGTGAGCTGCCCACAAAGTCAGCAACGCGGCCATCGGTTCCACCACACCGGACAGCGTTCCCCAAAGAAACGCATCCCCTTTTCCCATTCCCTCTGCCCGCAGAGGCATGGAAATAATGGCGCCTTCAGGGAAATTCTGGAGGGCGATTCCCAACGCCAGCGTCACCGCCCCCGCCAGCGTAATGGTCTCATTTCCAGAGAGCCAGCCAGCATAGACGACGCCCACAGCCATACCCTCCGGGATATTGTGAAGGGTAACCGCCAGCACCAGCATGGTGGTCTTTTTCAGTGGGGCTTTCGGTCCCTCCGGCTCGCTGCTGCCCTGGTGCAAATGGGGAACCAGTCGATCCAGCATCAGCAAGAACAAAACCCCGATCCAAAACCCTGCCACCGCAGGGATAAAGGACCATACCCCCATCCCCTCAGCCTGCTCCATTGCGGGAATCAGCAGACTCCAAATGGAGGCCGCCACCATGACCCCGGCGGCAAAGCCGGTCAGTCCCCGCTGAACCAACGGATGAAGATTCCTTTTCATAAACAGAACGAAGGCAGACCCCAGGGTTGTCCCCAAAAAAGGCAGCAGCACCCCTTGCAAAACCGCAAATGGCATTGTTTTTTACCCTTCGGCGGTTATCTCCGAAGCCCAAACAGCCCTTTCTTTTCGTATTTCTCCCGTTTAACGGACAGTACCCGGTAGCCAGTTGCCCCGACGGCAGCATAGAGACGCTCATCGGGTATGTCCTCGTCCGTCAAAATCACCGTCTCCCCTCTGCTATGAGATGAAGTAACCTTTTTAACGGAAAAGGCTTGCCGCACCGCGTCGTTAATGTGGCTTTCGCACATGGAACACATCATTCCATCGATTTTCATAGTTATTTTCAGCATTTTGAGCCTCCTTATACACAGTATGCGGCAAAGAGGCGCGAAAAACTCGCGCCTCTTTGCGGATCGTCGGTCATTTTTCACAGTGGCACGCGCCACACATTGCGCAGCTGGCGCAGTTACAGCCGCAGGAGGATTTCCCCTGCTTCTTCTGCCGAACCAAGTAACGGATCACCAGGCCCACTATTAGGATCAATACAATACAGACAAGAATTGTCGCGATGTTTGCCGCTATCCATTGCAGCATAGGGGTCACTCCTTTTCATAGGGTTGGAAGCATCAGACCTTACTCGAAACCTTCGTAGTGAGCTTGGTTGCTTCCTTATAAGGCTTAAAGAGCATATAGAGCATCAGAGCCAGCGCCGCGATGGCAACAATTACGCCAAGAACACTGCCGTTTCCGGTGAAGACACTGCCGAACTGATTGACCATCAAAGCAATTACATAGGCGAAGCCGCACTGATAGCCGATGGCAAACCAAGTCCACTTGGCGTTGTTCATTTCCCGCTTGATAGCGCCAATGGCGGCAAAGCAGGGAGCGCACAGTAGGTTAAAGACCAGGAAAGAATAGCCGGTAACCTGGCTGAAGTTTGCCCCAATTTCCGCCCATCCGCCGGGATACAGGATGCCCATGGTGCCAACAATGTTTTCCTTGGCTACCAAGCCGGTGATGGAAGCCACTGCCGCCTGCCATGTGCCCCAGCCAAGGGGTCTGAAGATCCAGGCAATTGCTCCGCCAACTGCAGCCAGAATAGACAGATCCATCTCATCCTCGCCCAGCATCCGGAAACCGTCCTGAGTAAATCCAAAGTAGGTGGTAAACCACACCAGGATCGTGGACAGCAGGATAATGGTTCCCGCTTTCTTAATGAAGCTCCAGCCCCGCTCCCACATGCTCCGCAGTACGTTGGACGCGGTAGGCCAGTGATAAGCCGGCAGCTCCATGACGAAGGGAGCAGGCTCTCCGGAAAACATTTTCGTCTTTTTCAGCATAATGCCGGAGACAATGATCGCCGCCATGCCCACAAAGTAGGCGGAAGTTGCCACCCACGCGGAGCCGCCGAAAATCGCGCCGGCAATCATGGAGATAAAGGGCACCTTCGCACCGCAGGGGATGAAGGTGGTGGTCATTATCGTCATCCGGCGGTCCCGCTCGTTTTCAATGGTACGGGAGGCCATGACACCGGGAATACCGCAGCCGGTACCGATCAGCATAGGGATGAAGGATTTACCGGACAAACCGAACTTCCGGAATATCCGATCCAGCACGAAGGCGATTCTTGCCATATAGCCGCAAGCTTCCAGGAATGCCAGCAGCAGGAACAGAACCAGCATCTGAGGCACAAAGCCCAGCACCGCGCCTACGCCGGCAACAATTCCGTCGTTGATCAGACCAGTCAGCCACTCCGCCGCGCCGACGGCCTCCAGCGCGTTTCCAACAAGCACAGGAATGCCGGGAACCCAGACGCCGTAGTCAGCAGGATCCGGCTCCTCGCCGTACGCTTCCAAGGTCTTTACCGCTTCCTCGTAATCCCCGAGAGTCGCGGTTTCCACACTGACTTCCAAGGTCTCTTCGTCCTCAACTTCGTATGGGAAGTCGCCGGTAGGTTCTGTGCCATTTTCTTCTATGTAGGCATCATAGCCGTCCACAATCAAGGCAGCAGCGCCGTACTCCTCCGCCGCATCATTGTAAGCGGCAGACCCGATTCCCAAAAGATGCCAGCCGTCACCGAAAAGGCCGTCGTTTGCCCAGTCGGTGGCTGCGGCGCCCACCGTCACCATGGAAATGTAGTACACCAGGAACATAACCACAGCGAAAATAGGAAGTCCCAACCACCGGTTGGTAACGATTTTATCGATCTGGTCGGAAGTGGAAAGCTTTCCTGCATTGTGCTTATGATAGCAGCCTTTGATCACCTCGCCGATATACACATACCGTTCATTGGTGATGATGGACTCGGCATCGTCGTCCAGCTCTTCCTCGGCGGCACGGATATCCGTTTCGATATGGGATAGGGTATCGCCGCTCAGTCCCAGCTTTTCCAGGACCTTATCGTCCCGCTCGAAAATCTTAATGGCATACCAGCGCTGCTGCTCCTCCGGCATACCGTGAACAGCCGCTTCCTCAATGTGGGCAAGGGCATGCTCCACCGGACCGGAGAAGGTATGCATAGGTACCGTCTTTCCATTCTTAGCCGCCTGGATCGCTGTCTCCGCGGCGTCCATGATACCGTCGCTCTTCAAGGCGGAAATCTCTACCACCTTGCAGCCCAAGGCTTTGGATAACTGCTGGGTATTGATCTTGTCTCCATTTTTCCGAACCACATCCATCATGTTAATGGCAACCACCACCGGGATCCCCAGTTCTGTCAGCTGGGTAGTGAGGTAGAGGTTCCGTTCCAGGTTGGTGCCGTCAATGATGTTCAGGATGGCGTCGGGACGCTCGTTGATCAGGTAATTCCGGGCAACCACTTCCTCCAGAGTGTAGGGGGACAGGGAATAAATGCCGGGCAAGTCGGTGATGGTCACGTCCGCGTGCTTTTTCAGCTTGCCCTCCTTCTTTTCCACCGTAACACCCGGCCAGTTGCCCACAAACTGGTTGGATCCGGTGAGGGCGTTAAACAGGGTCGTTTTACCACTGTTGGGGTTACCCGCCAGGGCAATTCGCAATTCCATAATTTCCTCTCCTTCCGTTAGTTATAACTAACTTAATTTTAAAAAATAACGGTTTATTCGACTTCGATCATTTCCGCGTCTGCCTTGCGAATGGACAGCTCATAGCCCCGCACAGTAATTTCCACCGGATCTCCCAATGGAGCCACCTTGCGGACATATACTTCCACGCCTCTGGTGATACCCATGTCCATGATCCTGCGCTTGACCGCTCCCTCGCCGTGGAGCTTCACCACTTTAACGGTATCGCCAATCTTCGTCTGCCTGAGTGTTTTCATAGATTTGCCTCCTCTTCACAAAATCAAATCATTATTTTCTGTGCCATTTCCTGACTGATTGCCACCCGGGATTCCTTCACCTTGACAATGACGTTGCCCCCGATGGTGCTGATGACAGATACCCCCGCGCCGATTACAAAGCCCAGGTTTTCCAGGTGCTGTCTTGCCTCCGGCTTCCCGCCGATCTTCCGGACCACATATTCTTCGCCGGTATCCGCAAATGTAAGCGGCATCATCATTTCACCTTCTTTTATTTCACATTCGATTAGCACTTGCTAACCGTAAGCCGTCAATGTTGGTTAGCCCTAGCTAACCAATGCATATCATACCGCATAGGTTCCAGTTTGTCAAGCCCTTTTTCTACTTTTTATTTTTGCGTCCATCCGCGCCTCGTGGGAGGCGCGACCGGCGATACCGGCGGCTGGACACCAGCAACGTGACATTTCAATCCACGCGCCTTGTGGGAGGCGCGACTTCAACATTGCGGGAACCGGGTGGGAACCGTATGATTTCAATCCACGCGCCTTGTGGGAGGCGCGACGAGCTGACCTACGAGGAAAGCATGGATATACCCATATTTCAATCCACGCGCCTTGTGGGAGGCGCGACCGACCCGCCTTGCCCGCTACTGTTGTGATATTTTATTTCAATCCACGCGCCTTGTGGGAGGCGCGACTTCGAACTTTCGCCCGCCGAATTTGAAGCGAAATATATTTCAATCCACGCGCCTTGTGGGAGGCGCGACTGCAAAACAGCACAAAATTGGGGTGTAATTGCAGTCTGTTTTGCTCTCTTTTATATGCATCTTTAACAAATATGGGATGTTTTTCAAAGCTTGAACACTGTTTTTTCCGAATCCTGCGCAAAAATTTCTGTGCGAACCTCCCCCGGTAACTATGAGTGCTTACGGTTCGCTATACCAGCAAACAATCCTCCGGATCATAGCTGCGTTTCGCGCCAAAATGCTCAATACGATCTGCATAGCGGTTTCCCAGATTGTAAATGCGCAGGCTGTCACAGTTTTCATCCATGATTTTACACAACTTGGCCTTTAAAACACAGAGTTGGGCAGGATCCAGCTTGCATTCGAACACGGAATTCTGAACGCGCTGTCCATAGTTTACGCACTGCTTTGCGATCTGACGCAGTCGCTTTCTGCCGGCTGCATCCTCTGTGTTCACATCATAGGTAATGAGCACCATCATATGGGTTCCCTCACTTCCATAAAAATGGCGGATACGCCTCCAGATCTCCCCGCAGGCATCGAGCCAGAAGCAGTGCCTGCACATAGGGGATCAATCCCCATGGGATCTTCTCCTTTAAAAATGGATGGAGAATCTGCTCCTTTTTCCGTGCCTGCCACTGGCGTAAGACCGTGCGTCTTGATTCGTCGCTTAACAGGACTGCACCGTTGCCCTGCCTAATAAAATCCTTGCAGGATACAACGCGGTTGTTAATCAGGGTCAGTACAAACCGATCCGCAAGGCAGGGACGCAGTTCCTCCAGCAGGTCCTGGGCCATAGAGGTTCTGCCAGGCCGATCCCTATGAAGGAATCCCACGTAGGCATCCAACCCCACACTTTCCAAAGCAGAAGCACAGTCATTTCCCAGCAGCGTATAAACAAAGGACAGCAGTGCATTCACGTTATCCAGAGGAGGGCGGCGGCTTCGCCCATGGTAGAAGAAATGATCCTTATCTCCCAGGATCATATTATCAAAGCATCCAAAGTAAATGCTTGCCGCCACACCTTCCAGTCCCCGGAGGGTATCCAAATCCGGCGCTTCTAAAATCGCGGGCAGCAATTCCCGAAGCTGAGCAGAAGCTTCGGAGAACTGCTCCACATCAATGCGCATACTGTGATCCCGGCGGGTACGCTCCAAACTGCCTCGCCCATTGGAAACCTTTCCGAAGATGAATCCCCGGGCAATTCGGCAGCTTTCCACTGTATCGTCAGCTACGCGGTACTGCTGACGTCGAAGGAGGACATTTCCTTGGCTCATACCGCTGACACGGCAGAGAAAACGTCCGCTGGGTCGGCAAAACACCAGTTGAATTCCTTTTTGCGCGCAGGCGCCCATCAAGGCTGGGGACGCGCCAAGGTAAGAAAAGCTGACAATACTTTGCAGCGTGTGGAGCGGATACCGGGCTAATTCATCCTGCTCTCTTTTCAAAACAATATTTTCTCCGTCCAAAGCCGCAAAAACGTCCTCTGATGTTACAAAAAGGGTATTAAGAAGCCGTCTCATTTCTCCACCTCCAGGCTGCCTCGAAGATAATCGTCTACTGTGCCATGCCGCATCAATGTGGGCAGACACAAGGACTTTAACGAGCAGGCATTACAGGATTTGCTGGGTTTAACCTTCGGCGTATGGCCGCTGCGATACAGCGCACGCATTTCCTCCAACGTCCTGCGGACCCGCCCCCGAAGCTCCAGCGTGCAGTCCACGGTCTCCCGTCTCTTGATTTCTCCATAGAACAAAGCCCCTTGGGGAACCGAACAGCAAAACATTTCCTCCAAACACATAGCTTGGGCACACAGCTGCAGCCGATCCGCATCGTTCACCTTTGGAGTACCATGCTTGTATTCCACCGGGAAAGGGAGCCATTTCCCATTCCAACCCGATATGGGCACGCCGGAATCGTCCCGATGAAATTCCACAACATCACACTGCCCGGAAACGCCCATCTCAGCGGAATGGATATACATCCCCCGGGTGATCTTTACCGCCCCTCGGCTCTCCCGGGATGCGGTATCGTGGGCATGCTCATGGAGGATACTCCCCTCTGCCGTCCGGTAGTTTTCCGCCCACTGCTGCTCAATATGGATCAGCGCCCACTGCCGCCGACAAAAGGCAAAATGCTGCAGCCCAGAGAGCTGAAGGTAGTCGGATTCCTTAAAAACCTGCAAGAATCTCAGGCTCCAATCCGGGCAGTTTCGCAACAGTGATCTCATAATCGTCTGCACAGTGGGGAATCGTATCCGGTTTTTTCAGCTTTGCCTGAACGCTGCGGTGCACCTGGGCAGAAGAATACTGCCCTTCCTTGCAGTTATGCTTCCACCAATAAAGTTTAACGACCTCCATAGAACCATCCGGTCTTGCCGAAGATGCATCATTGATAAAGAGTGTCCGCAGACACAATTTCAAGGTTTCTGCATCCTCATCTGTAAATCCAGTTTTTTCCGCCAGTTGGACATTGACGGAGCCCTTGACCTCATAGAGTCCAAAACGAACAAAATGCTTCATGCCCATTGTATCCGACGCACGGTTTTCCCCCTTTCCTTTCTTCTCACCATTCACACTTTTGGTAATTTGAAGGGATTCTACTTCCACAGGAGATAAACTCACCGCCTGGTGAATAGAAACAGGGCCGCGAACACCTACAGAAACTCCCTTAGCATCCTTAAAGGCAAAAACCTGTCCAAAGCTCCTGACATCCAACCATGTTTTACATGCGAGCTGAGCATATTGCTCCCGATCCTTAATATCTTTCACAACGGAAGCAGCCCGTTCGCTCAGGCTTCCAAAGCCATCATCGCAGCGATCTTCTGACTGAACAAAAATGGGATTCCCCAAATCCTGCATACGATTGCGGATTTTGCGTTTGATGCATACATCAGAGATCTCTCCGAATCCACTGTAGTCCGTTCTGGGACGGTTGCCGTTCAGGGGGTCACCATTGCTGTTTGCACGGGTAACAGAAACCAATGCGACGAAATCAATTTTGTTTTGCAGAATACTCATTTTTATTCCTCCGTTTCAGTTTGTTCTTTGTTGGATGTATAGAGTTCGTTTCTCTGAAGATAGTAGCCAAGCAGGTAAGTGTCCCCCAAAGGCTGCTTTTGTTCCAAATCAGAGAAATCACTGATTCGCGCAATGATTTCTGCCAAAAGCCGCTCATAATATGCACGGACATAGGGCTTAAGTCTGGGCATATACGCCTTTTTTACCTGCTCCCAGATGATTCGGCCAGCCGCCTGAGGCCTTTGTGCAAAAACCGTCTGCATACGCATTGCATTGGGTTCCCTGGATTCGTCATTTCCATAGGTATCCCGTTCAATTTTCTCCAGGACTGCCAAAAATCTTCCATACTGATAGCTGACGTCCTTTTTATTTGGCTCCAACGCCATTTTATATTCCTCCCCCTTTTTATCATGATAGTATCTAATGACAGCACATGCTGTAAACAGTAAACTGCCGCGCACAGCTTCATCAAGTTGTGACAGTGCCGATGCGTGAATCGTCAATGCGCACACAATATCTTTAGGAATATTCTCGCAGTCTATCCGGCAGGCAATCAACCGCTGGATCTGCTGCGCTATGACCTTATCGTCGGCAACCAGCCTTACCTTTCCATTTTCTGTGCGCTGGGTGCCAAAAGTGCAGTTCACGATCTGAAATAGTGATGGAGACTGTATACCATACTGCCCTCTCGGCCAGCAGCAATGATCATCCCAAGAATGCAGTCGCTTAAGGAAGTCTGATGCCTGCAGTTCATTATAATACGTCACAGACAGGCGACCGGTAGTCGCAGCATCAAATGCCGCAATCACCGCCTCAGAATTTGGTGGGAGCCGATCCTGCCAACCATTTAGTGTGTCTTCCAGTTGTTTCTTGTAATCGGATGGCTTTGTTTTAGCCGGAGCGTGTGCTGCCATAAAAGGGGCGGTGGGGAGGGGAATCGGTATCCCCTCCGAATTCCAGCATAGGAAGGTTCGACCGCCCAATGTCACACCTTGGTTTGCTATCAGCCATCGCAGCGCACTGTGGGCCTTCTGGGACACATCGTAGCCAACGGATGCAGCCTGCCAATCCTCGAGGAACCGCCCTCGGTAGGTAAAACCGCTGCTGTCATTGGCTGAAATCAACTTTGCATTTCCGTTAAAAGAGATGATCCCCTTTGGATGCTGTTTTGCCGGAATCGCAGGCATACCGGTTATCATGCAAATCTGCGGTTTTCCCGCTTGCTTTGCGTGATAATATTCTATAAATGCCTGAAACAGCGTAGGATCCTTCCAGCACTCAGCGATCCCTATATCGTTCTGTGGCAGGATCCGCCAGCGCACAAGCTGCTTTTCCTTCTCCGGAATTCCCTTCTCATTCAGCTGAATTAGCCCAGCCCGCTGCAAGTCGGATAGAATGGTACCCCCCTTTATGTAGGAAAGGATCGCGTTCAGCTTTGGATGTCCATGAGCAGATGACGCCCAATCGCTAAGCTGATCCACATAAAGCACATGTTTTTTTTCATCATATCCGGCAAGATAGCTAAGCTGATCGCACAATGGATGAGCAGACGCCGCACTGGTTCGTCCGGAAGATTCCTCCGTTACCGGAATAATGATTTTTGGCTCCGTCTTGTCTACTGCGGCAGCGCTACGAAAATTTCCTGACGCGTCCAAAGTAATTTCTAGCTGTGCTGAGGTGATCAGGTGGCAAATCGGAGCCAACGGTTCCCGATGTTCCGCATCATATTTCCCCATATACTGCGGCTCCATTATGCAATAGGTTTTATATGCCTGCTGCAAGAGTCCCATTTACTCCACCTCCTCAATTCCGCAAAAATTATGGTGCTTTCTGCCGAAAGGTTTCATTTCCATCTCTTTCAGCCGCTTTTGACAAGGGCAGTCCTCCGGCCTGAGAAATTGGATTTTGCCTTTCTTCATTACGGGGTACCAGAACCTTGCGGTCATTACCCCCTTCGTTTCCGGAGAATACGCCTCATCGGGATAAGTGATCCCATGATACATCAGTCCAAAGCTCAATTCCTCCAAATCGTCATACGCACTGATTCCTTCTCCAAATATGCACGGCTCCACATATCCCTGGCATTCTCGGGTACCCAAGAAAATGTCCCTCCGTCCACCTTTCCGGATACTGCGCAGCGCAATTTGATGATGCTTGTTCTCGTTCCGATCAGAAATAAGTTCCGGGCGGTTGTCATTCCACTCAAAATGCGCCCGCACCTGATAGCGACAATTTTTAAGATAAGTATAATAGGATAAGTCATTTCCGCCCTGGTACTTGATAGGGCGAATTCCCTTTACCTCGGTCTGAATCCGGTTCATAACGCGCACCTCATCCACTACCCAGGTAAAACTTGGTTTCCAATAAATTGAAGACAGAATTCCTTTCAGCGCCTCATACGTAGGAATCTGATAGCTGCACTTTTCACCACCAATCCGCAGGATGGGGTCCGAAAACAGCCCATAGTCTCCGATTACCTGAAATTCCACCACATTGGGATACACTGTTTTCAATGGTTACACCTCCCAAAAATCGGATAATCCCTGTTTCAGAGAAAATCCCGTATTTTGATTGTAAAATCCGTCTGTCAACGCAAGTACTTTGCCATCAAACAGAGGTAGAATTGCGTCCTCGGCATTCAGCCGATCCAGCTGGTACTGAAAAAGTGCCACCGTAAATGGCTTCGTCTGATCCAGCAGTCTATGAATCTCTTTATAGTCCCAGGGCCTCGGGCCTTCACTGATGGCTATTAACTGGGTACGCAGCTGCTTTCCATCCCCATAGGGGGCCAGAACATCCTGGGTATTTTGATCAAAGACGTGAAAAGCATCCCCGGCAGCTTTGAATGCCTGCTGCAGGAAGAAGCGTCCAGCTTCTGAAAAATTCCCGTCAGCATACTTCTCATTTGCGCTCATCAGATCGTAAACTGTACATTCTCTCTCCGGAATAACTTTATCCTGGTAGTGCCGATCCATACTTCGGTACAGCCGTTCATAGTAAAACCGAATTGCTTCATTTGACGAAAGATCAAAGCGAAATTCCCCTGGTGCTGCTTCGTAACGGGCCAGGAGGGAAATGGTAGCATTCTGTCCACGCCGAATATCCTCCAGCCCACTCAGTTTCTCACCAGCGCATTGCACTATGTAAACCGGAGCAAGATCTCCCTCTTCACCATTGCGGTTGCACCTTCCGGCAGCTTGCACCACACTGTCCATTCCCGCCGCAAGCCGGATCACCCGCTGGAAAGAAATATCAACGCCCGCTTCAATGACCTGAGTGGAGACGCAGACCACTTTCTTCTGAAGCATATCCAGTGCTTCCTGCATTTGCCGCAGCACTGCCCGGCGATGGGCCATGCACATGGCAGCTGATAAATGGAAACAATTTATCTCCGGCCCGGAAATCTTCTGGAAAAGCGTTTCCGCCTCGCTTTTCTTGTTACAGATAATCAGCAGGCTGTCCGCTGTTCCCAAAATTTTTTTGGCAAAAGCCGGAATCTCATCTAGCGTGAATATCCCAGCATTTTGAATCTGTGTTCGTTGAAATACACTCCAGATTTCTTCGTTATACGGCACCATATCTTCCGGTAGATACATTAACGGATGAGGCACTGCCTCTAAACTTGGCTGTGTGGCAGAGCACAGTATAATTGTTGCTCCGCAAATCTCCGACAAAAAGTTCAACGACAAATTAAACAGAGTCAGCAGATTACCCGGAACCGTTTGAACCTCATCTATGACAATCACGCTGTTACAAAGTGCCTGAAAACGGCGAATGCAACTGGTTTCCCCGGAAAAGCAGGCATTCAACAGTTGAACGAGGGTGGTAACAATAATCTTTGAGGAAGGCCACTGTGCGCACATTTGTTCCCATGCGACCTGTTCCTCATTGCTGCCATGCCTTATCACATTGGAATGATGCTCCAGAATCAAATGCGGATCCGGCACAAATTTTCGAATTATCTGAACGTTTTGATCGAGTATAGACAGCAGACTAGAAGTCAGGATGATTCGGGATTTATTATATTTTGCGGCGTGAGCCAAGGCAAAGCGAAGTGACGAAAGCGTCTTTCCTCCGCCGGTGGGAACATTCAATCGGTAAATTCCCTGTTCACGCTCAGCAAATGCGGCGCACTGATTGGAAATGTTTTGCCGGGCACGCTGGATCGGAGTGTTCTGGGGAAACTCCCCCAGCTTTTCCTCCATGAAGGAAAGGCAATCCTGCCAAATTTTTCTGCGCTTCTCTCCCTCTAACGGTGGAGGATATTTTGCGTTCTCCATAAATTCGGCAGTGTCCTGCCGGTCTCCGTCGATTGTTGCCGAAAGAATCAGTCTCGCAAGAAGCCCCACATAAAAGCATGTTTCGCTATAGATGTTGTCAGCAGAATCCAGGTCAGACAGATTTTTATTTTTCTGGGCCATCCCCCCCAATTTTACATATATAGGGATTAGTTCCGACACGGATGCGTGAAAAAGCCTATCCACTTCCTCCGGATCCAAACTTTCGACGAAGTAATTATGCAGTGCCTCCTGATAATGAATTCCCTGCCGGGTGAGACGGTGGAGAAATCCACTTTCCTTCTTTTCATTCACGCAGTCAAATAAACCATGGTGAGCACCAATGGCAAAGGCCAACACTTCCGATGTAAGTTCCTCGTAACCTATACTGCTGGATTTGTGATATTGCTCCAGAAGAAACCGGCACCCGGCAAAGGTATGGTTGACACTTCCTCTCTTTACAGAACGCTCATTCATTACGGCATCAATCAAGTAATTGCTATATTCCTCCTTGCTTTTGCCCATATCATGCAGCAAACCTGCCAATGCAGCCGTATCCCTTAGTCCAATCTCCCGAAGATCCCTTGCGGCATAAGTCGCCGTGCCACGGCAGTGCTCACCCACCGTCTGTATAGCAGTCCCCTCCTCGTTTCTGCGTATATGTGCCGGATAACTCTCTTTCACTCGTATTCCCCCCTCTTATTCTATTATATCAGCGGTCTATTTCAATGTCAACAAAAAATTTTATAGAATAAGAAATGTTAAAATAGATATCTAGAAATAAAATTCCCAAGCAATTGATTTGCGTCTCTTTTCCGTGTATAATTACTCTGTCGCGGTTCTCTCATTCTTGCCGCGTGGATTGAAACATAGAATAAGAAATGTTAAAGGCGCAAAGAGAACTGCCGGCGAATTTTCGTCGGCAGTTCTCTTTGCAGTTCATCCTCCGGCGACACCTGGAGGATAGCATAAAAATGGTCCTATATTCGGGATATTTAAAATTCGGCTGATCCTGATTTTCGAAACGCAATAGGATCCGCGGGAATCGTTCCCGCAGGCATACTATTTCTGCCGGTAGCCGTCCAGGAAATTGCCCAGCCGGGTCATGGCGGTGCGGAGCTGATTTGCTTCCGGGAGCATCACCAGCCGGAAGTGGTCCGGCTCCTGCCAGTCAAAGCCGCTGCCGGGTACGACCAGGATGCCTGTCGCATGGAGCAGGTCCCCGGCAAACTTCTTATCGTCGGTGATGTGGAACCTTCCGGCGTCCAGCTTGGGAAACAGATAGAACGCTGCCCGGTTTTTCACGTAGGAGATCCCGCCGATCCCATCCAGGACTTCCAGGGTGACGGCCCGCTGCTCGTACAGCCTGCCGCCGGGATGCACCATGGACGTGGGGGTCTCCATATCCTCCAGAGCCGCCGGGATCACCAGCTGGGCCAAAGCGTTGGCACATAGCCGCAGGGAGGTCAGCTGAACGATTCCCGTCCGGTAGTCCTCGGTCTGCTTCCGTGGGCCGCTGATCACCATCCAGCCGCAGCGGTAACCGCACAGGCAGTGGGACTTGGACAGACCGTTCATGGTAACCACCGTCAGATCCGGTGCCAGGGAGGCAGTGGAGATGTGCCGGACACCGTCCATCACCAGCCGGTCATATATTTCGTCAGAAAACACGA
The DNA here is from genome assembly GCA_964499615.1 of uncultured Oscillospiraceae bacterium. GTDB lineage: Bacteria > Bacillota > Clostridia > Oscillospirales > Oscillospiraceae > Faecousia. Next base: position 19,124 of record CAZCLX010000002.1, on the reverse strand, counting down.
TCAGGTCATGCTCTCTTGCCACGGCGAGCATCTCCCGCAGTGCCTGAGGATCGTACACCGCGCCGGTGGGATTATTGGGATTGATAATGACCAAGGCTCGGGTCTTATCCGTGATCTTGCTTCTCAGGTCGGCAGCATCCGGGTTCCAGCCGGAACCCTCGTCACAGCGGTAAAATACCGGTTTTGCCCCGGCGAGCAGCACGGTATTGCTCCACAGGGAGTAGCATGGCGTGGGCAGCAGCACCTCGTCGCCGGGATTCAGCAGAGGCATCAGGGCAAAGGAAACCACCTCGCTGACGCCGTTGCCAATGAACACATCATCGGCGGTGACGTCGGCAATGCCCTTGCTTCTCTCATATTTGGCAATGGCTTCCCGGGAATCCAGCATTCCCTGAAAATCGCAATAGGCCACCGCCCGGTCTTCCTGTCCCTCCATGGCTCTGCGGATGCTCTCCGGCATAGGGAAGCCGAAGGCCGCCGGGTTCCCGGTATTCAGCTTCATGACCTCAATTCCTTGGCGCTGCATGTTCAGCGCCTCGTGAAATAAGTTACCCCGTATATCCGAATGGACATGCTCCATCCGGTCCGCAAGTGGTATCACAGAAAATACATTCCTTTCTTTTGGGTCTGGGAGCAAGCCGCCCTGCCATCCGGCGGAGCGGCCTCTGTATCACAGTCCCATTTCCTTTTTTACTTCTCCAAAGCACTTCACCGCGAAGTCGATGTCCTCCTTGGTGTGACCGGCGGAGATCTGGGTGCGAATTCGGTCTTTACCCTTGGGCACCACCGGGTAGCAGAAGGCTACCACATACACACCCTTTTCCAGCATCCGCCGGGCAAACTCGTGGGCCACCTTGGGATCGTACAGCATTACCGGCACGATGGGGTGCTCGCCAGGAAGCAAATCGAAGCCCTTCTTTTCCATCTCGGCACGGAAATAATGAGCGTTCTCGTGAACCTTGTCCCGGAGGGCGGTGGACTCCTCCAGCAGCTCAATGGTGCGGATGGTGGCGGCGCAGATGGCGGGAGCCACGGTGTTAGAGAACAGGTAAGGGCGGCTGCGCTGACGAAGCAGATCCACAATGGGCTGCCGGGCTGCGGTGTAGCCGCCGGAAGCGCCGCCCAGAGCCTTGCCAAAGGTGCCGGTGAGGATGTCCACCCGGCCCATGACGCCGCAGTATTCCGGGGTACCCCGTCCGTGCGCCCCCATGAAGCCCACAGCGTGGCTGTCGTCCACCATCACAAGCGCGTCGAATTCATCTGCAAGGTCGCAGATGGCGGGGAGGTTGGCAATGTAGCCATCCATGGAGAATACGCCGTCGGTGGCGATCATGATTTTCTTGCAGCCGCTTTCCCGGGCATCGGTCAGGCAGCGGCGCAAATCGTCCATGTTGTTATTTTTATAACGGTAGCGCTTTGCCTTGCAAAGCCGAACGCCGTCGATAATGGAGGCGTGATTCAGTTCGTCGGAGATGATGGCGTCCTCCGGCCCCAGCAGCGTTTCAAACAGTCCGCCGTTGGCGTCAAAGCAGGACGAGTACAAAATGGCATCTTCCATCCCCACAAAGTCGGAAATTTTCTTTTCCAGATCCTTGTGGATCTGCTGGGTGCCGCAGATAAACCGGACGGAGGAAAGGCCAAAGCCCCACTTGTCATAGCTTTCCTTGGCGGCCTGGATGAGATCCAGGTTGGCGGACAGACCCAGGTAGTTGTTGGCGCAGAAGTTTACCACACTGGGCTTGGCGGTGGTGTCGATCCGGGATCGCTGGGGGGTGGTGATGATCCGCTCCTCCCGCCAGGTGCCGGCTTCCCGGATGGCGTCCAGTTCGGCGTTAAACGCGTTCAATGCTGTTTTCATGGGTTAACCCTCCCTTTTTGTAGTCCAGTCCAGCACGACCTTGCCGGATCTGCCGCTGTTCATGGCTTCAAAGCCTTTTTCAAATTCGGTGTAGTGGAACCGGTGGGTGATCACCGGGGTCAGATCCAGGCCGCCCTGAACCATATAGGACATCTGATGCCAGTTGTCCATCTTCCGCCCGTAGATGCCCTGCAATGTCAGCCCCTTGGTGATGATGGTGTTCATGTCCATGGATACCGGTTTGCTGGAGATGCCCAGGAGGGAAATCTTACCGCCATTTCGCATGACGCCGATCATCTGCTGGAGGGCGGCTCCGCTGCCGGACATTTCCAGGCCCACGTCAAAGCCCTCGGTAAGCCCCTGTTTTTTCATGATCTGGGGCAGATCCTCCCGGGAAGTGTTCACGGCGGCGTCCACCCCCATCTTCCTTGCCAAATCCAGACGGTAGTCGTTAATGTCGGTGATGATTACCCGGCGTGCCCCGGCAAATTTGCAGATCCCGGCGGCAATGATGCCGATGGGGCCCGCCCCGGTGATCAGAACGTCTTCCCCGATGAGGTCGAACATCAGCGCGGTGTGGGTGGCGTTTCCGAAAGCGTCGAAGAAGGCCACCACATCCTCCGGCAGGTTCTCATCAATAATAATGACGTTGGATTCCGGGATGCAAACATACTCGGCAAACGCGCCGTCCCGATCCACGCCAACGCCTTTGGTATCCTTGCACCACTGGATGTTGCCGGTGTGGCAGTTGCGGCAGCGGTGGCAGGTGATGTGCCCCTCGCCAGAGACCCGCTGCCCGATTTCCAGCCCGGTAACCCCCTCACCCAGAGCGGCCACCTTGCCCACATACTCGTGACCAATGGTCATAGGGGGCTTGATGTGGAGCTGCGCCCAAGGATCCCAGTTGTAGATGTGGACATCCGTGCCGCAGATAGCGGTTTTATGTACTTTGATCAGCACCTCTCCCGGCTTGGGCACCGGAACCGGCACCCGCCGCAGCGCCAGCCCCGGCCCCGCCGTGGGCTTGACAATGGCGTCCATGAATCTCTCCATATCTATTCTCCTTAACACGAATATTTGTACAAGAGATGGATCATTTTTCGCTTGTTTAATCATACCGCATTTTTATGAAGCCGTCAAGCCTTTATACGGGATCGCAGACTTCCATTCCGGCGGGTTAAGGTTCTGTTTCCCTGACAACTGCCGGAGCAAAGTACGCCGCCAAGGCGGTTTGGGAAATTTCTCAGAAATGCGGTGTATCGCGGAAACTGTCAAAATAGCAAAAAACGCTTTCCACATTTTGGCGATCAGCACAAATTACAGTCCGATGATAGAAAAAGTTTGGTTCAATGAAAAAAGTTGTGTGATTTACATTTTGTTACAAATATGATCTTGCAGTCAATGTAGTGAATTTTGCATCCTGCGCCCCGAGGGAGTGTAGACAAGGGAGTGAAATGTTCAGAATCCGACTCATGTTGCATGATGCTGCTTGGTGTCGAAACTCCCAAACACACGAACTTTTTCATTGGGGCATAAATATGTAAGGCAATACCGCATAATGCAAATCGCGCCAAAGTGTGATGCTATGGATAAGCAAATGAGTCTGTCCGACCTGAGCGATGAGCTGGCACAGGTGCGGACAAAGAAAAAAGAATTTCTCGCGCAGATAGACCGCATTGTTCCGTGGGGAGAATTGTCTTTACCGTCATTATTGTTTTATCGCTGATCGGCATTGTCTGCGGGTTCCTTGGTGTGTTCTCCCCAATGGGTACCCCATGTCTGACCGTCGTTTCCACCCCGGAGCAGGAAGGGCCTGAGCGTCCTGACTGCTTTCCGAATCCGGAAGACAATTATATTCCCATGCCTGAGATCGAAAACCTTGCCGTAGGCAAGCCGATTTCCGCTGGGGAGCATACCGATGTTTATGTGAATTCCAATGTCAACGATGGCAAAACCGACACCTATTGGGTAAGCAAAGGATTTTCAGCGGAGATGACCATTGATCTGGAAGGCAGCCATTCCGTCTCTACTGTGGCGGTACGCCTAAACCCCTCCGCAGTGTGGGACGCCAGAACCCAGGAAATTGCCGTTTTAATCAGTTCCGACGGTGAGAATTTCACCGAAATCGTCCCCGCCGCAAAGTATGAATTTGACCCAAACACCGGCAATCGCATCCGGATAGACCTTGATGCCGTGGAGGCTAGCTTCGTCAAGCTGATCTTCACCATGAACTCCACCTCCCGCACCGGAGGCGCCCAAGCGGCGGAAATTGAAGTTTACGAGTAAATGTATATTTTATGCAGCAGCACCATCCCCTTACAAGGATGGTGCTGCTGCATATCTTTACAGTTTTCGGATAAAGTAAGCGGGCGTTCCGCTCCAGGCATGGCAGAAACTGTTGATGATCCGGCCTCCATAGGGGGAGGAATCCTTGTTTTTTGGATCATATACCTCAAAAAAGGTATCTGCACCATCCCGGATCATTTCCCCCCAGTAGCTTTTCAGGCAAGAAACCGCCTTCTGTTTCATGCCACAGCGGAGCAGTGCTTCCACATAGTGGTGGTACATGTAGGGCGTAACCATCCGAAGCGGGGGATCTTCCCTTTCCAACCGTTCTAAAAGCCGGATGTTTTCCTCTTTGTTCCACACGTCCGCCAGGACGAACCAAATTTGGGAGGCCCAGGAAATCTGCTTTTCCTTTCCGCTTACGAAAAAGCCCTTCTCTTCATCCCAAAGGTATTTCAGCGCTCCCTGGGTAACATCCTCGATTTTCCGGTCATAGGCTTCCGCCAGCGCATCCTGTCCCAGCCAGATGGCCATTGCCCTCCCCTGCTTCATGGTATAGATCAGGATTGCCTGGGCGCCAGCCTGCTTGTTCAGGCCCTCCCCCCAATCCAGGAAGCACCACCAACCTTCCCGATCCCAAACAACGCTCCGTTCATCCAGTTCCCGCAGTGCCAGCACCACCTGACGGTGAGCGGTGGGAAAAAGTTCCTCCAGTGTCTCCCGGTCAGCAGTGGCTTCGTAGTAGTCGTGGAGAGCGGACACATAGAACAAAGAGTAGTCAAACAGCGCGGTATCGTCTACATGGGGCTGGGGCTTTTCAAACAGGCACGCCCCTACCCGCCCCTCGTTCTGGGTCAGCCCCGCCAACAGATACAGACATCGCTTTACCAGATCATTATTTTGGAAGGTGACATAGTTCCCCAGTGCCTGGAGCCGCAGGTCACCCACCCAAAGCCGCCGATCCCGCTTAGGCCCGTCCTCAAACACGGTCTGCATGCACTGGTGCATGGTGCGCAGGGAGACCCGATCCAGAGCCGCCAGCTCCGGGTCGTCGATGATTACGTCCGGCACCTTGCCGTAGTCGCCGGAGGATACGCTGCGGCACCGAATATTCTGAAAAACCACCCGGTATTTTGGGGAGGTATCCAGCACCGTCAGTTCCACATACCGGAAGGCATACCGCCGGGGCAGATCCACCACCGAAGGAAGCACATCTACAAACAGGATCTCCTCCTGGAGCCAGGAACTGCTGACATCCCCATCATAGCTTTCCCAGTCCTCACTTAGCTCGAAAGGCAGCTCCGCGAACCGGATCCGCAGCTTGGCAGGAGCATCGGCAGGGCTTCCCACGCTCTCTATACGGAAAGAGAGATAGCCCACCTGATGATCCTGAAAATCCAGCACCACCTGATCCCGCTTACCCATAGCCCCGGTGCGATCCGGAGCTGGGGAAACCATGGTCTCAATCAATTTGGGTGTCAAAACATTGGCCTTGTCTACAAAGAATTGATTCACTATCATCTGAAAGTTTTGGAGTTTATTGGAAATTGCCATAGGATCTCCTATTTATTCCAGAGTAAAGGAGTAGAAGTCAAAGGCACCTTTTCCTTCAAAACGGAAATACAGCGCACTGACGCCGCTCAGATTCAAGGGAGCGGAAACGCAGGATGTATCGGGGTTGACGGTCACCGTGGCGGCAGGCGCTCCGGCTTCTGTGCCGGAAATCAGGAGAGTGCCTTTGGCTCTGCTCCGAATCTTCACCGTGACCTTGTGGGTATCCGTCAGGTCGAAGTACTTGAAGCCCGCTACCGCCCCGTCGCCCATATTGGCAATGTACTGATCCGGTCCTTCCTCTCGATCCCTCCCGTCCTGGGTGAAATAAGGGTAGCCGTTTTTGGTCAGCTTAATCATGCTGTAAAACCGGGTACCCCGCCTTCCCCACAGGTTGCAAGCAATGTAGCTGGGGTAGGTACCCTTGCCCTTCAGCGCACCGCCGTTTAAACCGCAGGAGGTCATCTCCGCCTGATAAAACTTCCCACCCTCAAAGCGGATCTCCTCGGCGCAGCCCTGTCGGGAGGACTGCATACGGTTGGAATGGCGGTGATAGAACACGTAGTATTTCCCGTTCAGCTGGATCAGGCTTCCGTGGGTGTTTCCGGTAAAGTTCCGGGCGTGATTCACATCTGCTACACCCGGCAGACCGATGTCGCCGCAGCTGACCAGAATCCCACCGTACCGGAAGCCCCCTGTTGGCTTGTCGCTGACAGCATAGCACAGGTTGTGGCTGTTCAAGGAACTGTAGATAAAGTAATATTTGTCCCCAAAGCGACGCATAGAGCTGGCCTCGGCAAAGGGCTGCTCCTCATACGGGGTTCCTTTGGCTTTCTCACCGGTAAGCACGCCTAAGTAGTTTAGGTCATCACCGGAAATGACGGTGAGCATATCGGTGGTATCCAGCTCAAACCACATGGGGCCTTCGGTGGTTGGCTTGGAACCGTCCAGCAGCAGCGGATTTCCGGCAAAAGCAAATCCCGTGTACAGATACAGCCTTCCGTCACTGTCCATCAGACAGCCGGGATCAAACTGAAAGGGTTCTCCCCGCTTGCCAATGGGGGTTCCGTCCTGATAATGAACATATCCGTAAAATTCATACTTCCCCGCAGGCTCGTCACAGACAGCTACGGAGATCATCTTGGTACCGCCCATGAAGTAATACAGATAATACCGTCCGTCCGGCCCCACCACCATATCCGGAGCGGCCAGGCCGTTGGTGATCCGAAACCAGGGCGCGGCAGGATCCTGGCTGCGCTTGTAGATGCAGCCTTCGTAGCGCCAATCTCCCAGATCATTGAGAGGCGCGGACCAGCACACATAGTCCCCCAGGCAGAAATTGATGCCATTAAACAGATCATGAGAGCCGTAGACATAGACCCGATCCCCCACTACATGGGGCTCTCCATCGGGAACATATTCCCAGCTTGCCATGTAAGGATTGAACGCCTGCTTCTTTTCCATAACGATACCTCCTGCTATTTATGCACCCGAGCCGCCTGTTCAGATGAGAGGGCTTCTTCAACAGTGAATATCAGGATCAGCGCTGCACAGACAATGTAGGCCGCAGTTTCGATCCAGATATAGCTGACAGAAATGGTATTCTGCACGGCGGCAGTCTGCGCCTGAAGACCCAAGGCGAGATCCGCATTGGCATTGTAGCCGCTGGCTCCCAGAAGCGCACTGAACAAGGCATTGCAGATAGGAGTTGCAGCCACGGCGATAGAGGAATAGATGGACATTGTGAGACCGTCGGTGCGAAGGCCTGTCTTAAACTCAATGTGATCAATCACATCTGCCAGCATAGCCAGAATGAGGTAGGCCGCAGGCGCGGATCCCAGGCACTTCAGAGCAATGCCGACGGCAACAGGAACCAGATTGCTGCCCCCGAATCCGGCAATGAGGCCGCCCACCGCGCCCAGAATCAGTCCTACGAACACAGTCAGCCGCTTGGTAAAATGGTTAGACAGCGGCACCACAAACAGCGCCGCAACTGCCATAGGAACTGCACCTGCCACCGCCAGGAAGGACTGAGCCACACCCCATGCGTCCGGAGTGGCGTTGTCCAGATTCCATTTGCAGAAATAGACCATGGAGCAGTTCTTGATCGCGCCGCTCCACTGGAAAAGGATAAAGAACAGGATAATGATCCACCACCACTTTTCGGAAGAGACCGCTTTCAGCTGCCGACCGATGGAGGGGGCAGAAGGTGCAGATTCCCCGGTTTGCGCACCGGACATGAGTTCCTCCGTCACCCGCTCCCGGGTAAAACGGAACTGGAGATAGATGGTCAGGAAGGAGAAAATGGCAATGGCCAGCATGGTGAGAAACCATAGATACTGATTATCCTTCAGCGCAAAGGACACCAACATGGGAAAAATCATGGAGCCGACGCCCATCACCGCAAGACTGGACATATTGACAAAGGATGCCAGCGTGCTTCGCTGCTTGCTGTCCCGGGTGGAAACCGGCACCAGAGTGGAATTGGCGGTGCTGTAAATGGGATAGGCAAACGCGTAATAGAGATTGTAGGCGATCGCGACCCAAGCCATTTTTGCCGTGGGATTGTCAAAGGGAACGATGAACATCAGTACACTGGCAACACTCATAGTCAGTGCAGACAGAAGGATCCAGGGTCGTGCCTTGCCTGCCAGCAACCGGGTGCGCTCGATCAGTTGGCCTACAATCAGGTTAGCGGCAACGATCAGGATCGTGGACACCAGTTGGAGCCCTGTCAGAAACGCCAGATTCAATTTGAGAACGTCGGTAAAATAGCTTTGCAGCATACTGGTAAACACGCCGGAGGACAGCATCGCGCCGAACGGCCCCAGCAGATACCCGATGACCATTTCGGGAATTCCTACCTTTTCCGATCGGATCAGCGAAGTGGTCAGTGGGCTATCCCAAATGCTTTTCCCTGTTTTGCTCATGGTGACAAATCCTTTCTGAATTGAAATTTTTACACATTCCACAAAATAGCAACACCATTATATCATAATTTTCAGCAAAAACATTCAAGTAACGTGATCTCCCCTTTTTTTAACGTAAAATCGCTTTTCTACTTGCGAAACAAATTTTTCAATGGTATGATAATGGCAGAAAAGGAAGAAGGGGGCGACTGATGTGCCAGAATCGGTCTTTGCCAATACTCCTGCCATGCTCTTTACCTTTGGGCAGTGGGTCGGACTGGGCTTTTATGTATTTCAGAATCCCCTGCGCCGTAGCAAATCCAAAACGGCTCTGCTGTGTCTTCCGTTTTTTGCCGCGTATATGATCATCGGATTATTAACAGACAACCGCTCTATGCTGCTGTTCTGGCCGGTGTACTTCTGTCAGTTTCTCCTGGGTGCTTTTATGCTGTGGTACCTGTGCCGGATCCCGAAGCTGAATGCCGCCTATTTTTGCCTTCGGGCGTTTCTGCTTGGGGAAATGCCCACATCCCTGCAATGGCAGCTAAATCAATTCTTTCAGTCCTATTTCCCAAACTTTTCAATCCACCCTGCTATCATCATGCTAGCCGTTTTCGCTCTGGTGCTTGGAATCGCATGGCATATGGAGCACCCTAACGTGGAGGAGCATGGGGAACTGCCCATCCACCGTCGGAATTTTATTTCCATCGCGTTTATCTTCATCTTCACCGTGGCCCTTGGAAATTTCAGCTATCTTCCCTTCAACAGTCCCTTCCGGGTTCAGTCCTCCTGGGATCTGTTCAGTCTGCGCACAGTGGCTTACATTGGCGGCGTGGGCATCAGCATGATGTACCATTTGCAGCTTTTAGAAACCGAGCGGCGGATCACTGCGGAGAAGCTTCATGCCATTACACTGATGCAGTATAACTGCTACAAGGTGAATGAAAGCAGCATTGCCTTGGTGAACCAGAAGTACCATGATCTGAAGCATCAGCTACATTGGCTTCGATACAACACCCAATCGGAGGAAAAGCAAAAAGCCCTGGATAAGCTGGAAAGCGAGATCCGGGTTTATGAAAACCAGATGGACACCGGCAACAAGGTTCTCGACGCCATTCTCACCGCCGCTATACAGACAGCCCAAGAAAAACAGGTCGCCATGCATTGCGTGGTAGACGGAACCGCCCTGGATTTTCTCCCGGCAATGGATCTATGTTCCCTTATCGGAAACGCGGTAGACAATGCCATTGAAGCCGCCGCCAGGATGCCTCAGCCAGAGGATCGGCAGGTAGAAATCTCTCTGGATCGGCACCTGAGCTTTGCCCGGCTGAATATCCGTAACCCATACCAGGGTCAGCTGAAACTGGAAAACGGGATCCCATTGACAACAAAAAGCGATGACCGTTACCACGGATTCGGTGTACGAAGCATCCGATCCATTGTTCAGAAATATAGTGGCTCCCTGTCCGTCAGTTCTGAGGACAATCTGTACAATTTGCGGATTCTGTTCAGCATCCCGGAATAAAAACCGCAAAAGCTACGTCTCCGCCGGGACAGCCCGGCGGAGACATTGCTATGTGTGGATCGCTTTTACAGAAATCGTTCTATCTGGGTTTGGACAGTCTCCAGAATCTTATCTGTATACAGCCGATCATCGGCATGCTTGCAGCCGTGGGGATAGAGGGAAAATACGCTCTCCTCTCCCAACTGGTTAATCAGGGTTTCCTCCAGACGCTTAGACTGGAGAGTAGGAACCGTAATATCCACATCGCCGTGGACGATAATTACACACAAATCCCCTGGCTGAAGATTGGGTACATAGCTTCTGGGGCAATACACTGCCAGCTCCTCCTGGGTCAGATCCTTGGTGTCCCGGCGGATAAAATAGTCCTCAACGCGCCGATAGCCCGCTTCCTTCATTTCCGGAACCGTCAGTCCGGAATTGGCAATTTGATTGATCCATGGTGGAATGCCCTCTGCCCGGTAGTCCTCTGCCATATCTCCAAAATCGACGGCACCGTAGTAATCTACAAGGACACTGACCTTTGCGGAAACAGGGTTTTCCCCCTGGCCGATATAGCGTACGCCATCAAATTCGTTATCCTGGGTGATCGCCGCCATGGCGGCAAGGTATCCACCGGCGGATTCCCCCCAAATGGCGATCCTGTCTCCATCATAGCCGTAAACATCGGCGTTTGCCCGAAGAAAGCGAACCGCCGCTTTCACATCTTCCACTGCCGCCGGATATGCCGCCTCCTGAGCCAGACGGTAATTTACTGTGGCGCATGCGTATCCGTGATCCCGGAAATATCGATACATCCACTGGACCTGCCGGGTCTGACTGTCCCCAAATACGAACCCGCCTCCGTGAACCAGGACAAATAACGGTGGTTTTTTCGCCGAATCCGGCAAATACAGATCCAAATACTGGCTGCTTGAATCCTCGGCATAGGGAACCTGCAGAATTTCCTGTCCCTTGTCCCAAGAGGGCGTATCCATTTTCAGGTCAAAGGCAGTGACGTTGTGCCAAATTGCGTCCGCAGCTGTGGGAAACGCCAGTGCCAAACCGCCTACAGAGGCAAAAACGGCTCCCGCGATCCAATACACGTTTTTCTTTTTCGATTTCATATCAGTACTTTCACCTCATAGGGATTTAATGTCACTTCGCCGGAGAGCATTTCTCCGGTTTCGGTATCGGTAAGCGTCTTGTGCAGAGTGATATTCCGGGATCTGGCGGCGTAATTGAGAACAAAAAACCACCGCTTTCCATCTTTTTCCCGGACACACAGCTCGCAGTCCTCAGGGAGCGTCATGATTTTCCGCCAGGGCGCTGCAATATTCAGATATTGCAGAATCAATGCCGTGGTCTCCCGGGTAAAGGTTCCACCAAAATGGATCACCGTTCCCGCTCCCACCTTGCGGCTCACCAGTGCCGGTGCACCGGCATAGTAGTTCCCGGTGTACCGGGCCAGAATCGTCCCACCTTCCGGTGGGCACAGCACATCGTTGAAAATGCCGGTGGGAAGGATCTTCCCAGCCCAATCCATATACGAGGGATCATCGTTCGGCCCAATAAAGGTGTAATCCTCCACGGTTGTGCCTGTAAGCGGATTTAACAGCCCCGGCATGGGCATCATGACACATTTCCCGCTCTCATCCTTCTGTCCGCACCGGGCGCCAAGAATCAGCGTTCCTCCCTGCCAGACGTAATCCGACAGCAACGCCACCCGCTCCGGAGTCAGAATCAGACTGTGCGGAAGGAACAGCGCCGGGTACCGAAGAAGCTGCTTAACCTCGGTGGAATCCAGCAGGTACACGTAGTCCATAGGAGTGTGAGTCAACTGGGAAGCGATGAATATTTCCTCTTCGCTTGCCCAGGAAAGCCTGCTATGCCATTTATCCACATCGGAATCCCACACATTATCGTAGTCCCGCAGGACGCCGAAGACTGCTTTAAATTCCGCCCCAGCCATACCCTCCAGCGTTTTCAGCCGCATGGAAAACGCTTTCAGTTCCCTTAGCTTCCGGTTATCCCGGTTATCATAGTCCAGGATCCCGTGCCAGTAAATTTCCGTCCCCATGATAGAAGTGCGCCAGCGGAAAAAACTGACGAAATCTGCCCCGTGAGCCACGCTCTGCATCGCCCAAAGGAGCATCTGCCCCGGCTTCGGCGCAGGAGACTCCATCCGGGTGTTCCACCCCATTGCGCCGCTCTGCTGCTCCATGATCCCAAAATGGGGGCAAACGGAACGCACCTGGGTCAGGTGCTCGCTCCACCGGCGGTCATTCAGATCCCGGGAATTTTTGGGATCGCTGTCCATAGTAAAGGCGAAATTGGGGTAGGAATCATAGGTGTATACATCCAGGGCATCCATCATCATCCGGTGGTTGTCTACGTGCCCAAATATGCCGTTGGTAGTGATAAAGTCCCCAGGCTTTATGTAACGCCGGAGAATATCACTCTGCATTTTACAGAAGCGAATCGTGCTGTCCGACACAAAGCGGATATAGTCTTGCACCTGATGAGGATTGGTGCTGTCATGGATCGTGGTCCTGGGAACGTAAATTTCCTCCCACGCGGTATAGGTTTGATTCCAAAACGCAGTCCCCCACGACTTGTTCAATGCTTCCAACGCGCCGTATTTTTTCTTCAGAAACGCCCGGAACGCAAGCGTATCGCTCTCAGAATAGAAATTGTCCGTCTCGCAGTTCATCTCATTGTCGATCTGCCAGCCGACTATCTGGGGATGCTTACCGTAGTGGATTGCCAGCTGCTCTACAATTCGGGCACAGAACTTTTGGTACACCGGGGAATTGTAGGTGTAGTGGCGGCGCATTCCGTGGCGGTAGGGTACGCCATCCTGACGGCAGTTGAGTACCTCCGGATACTTTTCCGTCAGCCAGGCCGGAGGAGTGGCGGTAGGCGTGCCGAAAATCACCTGCATTTCCGCTTCTTCGGCAGCTTTCAGAAAACGGTCAAAGAAATCAAAGGTGAACACGCCCTCCATAGGCTCCACCAGATTCCACGCGAATTCTCCGATGCGGATGCAGGAGATCCCCGCTTCCTTCATCCGGCTCAAATCCTCCGTCCACAATCTTTCGTCCCACTGCTCCGGGTAGTAGCAGGCGCCCACAGTCAGGGCGCTCCACTGATAGGTTTGTTTTTTTCTCATAATAGAATCCTTTAGTTTGATACTGTTTCTTGGTAAAATGGTTTCATTTTACCAAGAAGACATCGCCTTGCGGCGCTGTCATTTTCGCTATTTTCGGAATGGAAAATAGCGAAAATCCGTCTCATTATGATCTTCATATAAAAATGTTCAATCCTGCGGATTAAACATTTTTATTGAATATCAGTATGATTGGTTTGTAACTAGGCCTTGTTTGAAAATTGTCAACACGCCCAAATGGCGGCTCTTTTTCCGCCATACCGCGTTGATTTTCCTTGAAATACAACAAGTATTCCTGCGTTAAATTGCCTTGTCTGGCTAAAAAATCCTCGCCCTTGGGCATATTGCCAATTATCAAACAAGGCCTATTCAGTCGTGGTATGTTCCGCAAACAATTGCTCCAGGAAATTTTTACATCTTAGTGCTCTTGCGGGGATACCCAAACTTTTTAAAACTCAAATCATGGGCGACTGGGTGGTTACGATTGGTTCTTTATCCACCACCCCCGCTGAATGCAGCGGCGCATTGCCCAGGCCTCCCTGGGCGCGTGACCGGTTTGCTCTCTCTTGTCCTCCCGGTCAAGCTGATAGCTCCAGTAGATCCATCCGGCGGATTCGTCCCATGCCTCCCGCTGGAGACTGCACACCTCATGATAGGCTTTTTTCAATTCCTCGTCACTGTCCTTGGCCACTGCCTCCGGGCGGCGGCATTCAATGCACCATTCTCCCACCACCACGGGAATGGCTTTTGCAGTGCGTCGAATCAGGCATCGGTTCCAGTTTACAAACAGGCGGTAGACCCACAGCCAGGGCAGAGGAAGGAAGGTTTCCATAGCGGCAATGTAGATGTGGGTATCCAGCATCACGTTCGCCATGCCGCTTTCCCGGAAAAACCGGTTCCAACTGCTCAGGCGGAAACCGTCGTGAAATACCACCGTCTTTTCTTCTCCCAGATATTTGCGGATGCGGCGGTAGGCGTCACGGTAGAACCCCTTCAGGAAACTCATCGGCACAAAACCCGAGCCCTTTGCCTCCTCCTTATCCTTGGCCTTCCCTGTGGAGGGAGCGGTGACGTACACCATCCAGCTGATTGGCTCGTTAAGCACCTCAATGCCGAAAAGGCCGGGTCGCTTTCCGTACCGCTGGGCAAGACGTTCCAGCACAGTCAGGACAAATTCCACCTCGTCAGGATCTTTGCACCACTTGCACACGCCGGTAAGGCCTCCGTTATCATAGCCGTTTTGGCTTCCCGGGCAAGTATGCAGATCCAGCAGAACAGGAATGCCATACTGTTCTGCCCAGCCCAGAGCCTTATCCACGTATTCGATGCAGCCAATGAACGGCGGGCGATCCCCAAATACGAAATAGGGAACTGGCAGCCGGATCAGATTGAATCCCTGCTCTTTGACATATCGGAAATCCTCCCCGGTAATATAGGTATCCCGATGGGCTTTCATCTGGACAGCTAACTGATCAGATGCGGTGGTTCGCGCCAGCCAGACTTCATCCTCCTCAGGACTGTTGCCAAAAGCGTCGGCAGACATCCACTTTTCCAGAACCAGCCAGTTGCCGAAGTTAATGCCACGAATTTTTTTCATAGCGGCGCTTCCTTTCTATCCGTATTATAAATCCATCTTTCATCGAATGCAAGGTCAAATTCAAAATGATAACAGTAGCGGCGGGGCAAACCCCGCCGCTACAAGAGGAGAAAAACTTACTTTTTGGATACGCCAATGAAGGAAGCGGCGATAAACAGAATCCACCCGATAATGGCCAGAACCGCAAATGTCACAAAGCCCTGGATCTGGCTGAAGGTGTAGAGACCGGACAGAACATATCCAATGGCATCCAGCTGGGTGCTGAAGCTGTAAATCACAGCGGCTGCGGCAGCGACTGTGCCGACAATGCACAAACCGTTGGCGATTTCACCCTTGGTCAGGAACATGCCCACTTCAGCAACAACCACAATAGCCGTCATAATATATACTGTGGAAATGGCATAGGCAGACTTTGCATAGAAGGGAAGACCGATCAGCATCAGTACCATGGCAACCACCGTCAAATAAAAACCAATAGACTTATTCTTCATTTTGGTACCTCCTAATCAAACGGCCTTGGTGCTTTTCTTTTTGAAGGACAGCGCATACATGGTGAGGGAAGCAACCGTCAGCACGCCGAAGGCGACTTGCGCACCAGTCAGGGCATTCTGCCACCAGGTACGGACAGTAACAAAGGTAATGTTCTGATCCAGGCCGTTCATTGCGTTGCTGTTTGCCACATTGTAGCAGTAGTACTTCAGAATCTGCTGCATTTTCTGCTGGAAAGCTGTATCGGACAGGATCAGCTTCTTATTGCTTTCAGAAGCCATATCTCCAATGACGGATTCCGCATACGCGCTGGATGTCAGGCATCCGCCACCGCCGCCCAGAACCACATCGCGCCAGTTCATGTACTCGGCACCGTTGATCATGTCGGTGACATACCAGCCGGTGTAACCCCATTCCTTACGTCCGATCTGCTCCTGCAAGCCCTCGTGACCGCCCGCATAGACGGTTCCAGCCCGGTTAAATGCGGTCATAATGCCCTGGGCATAGTTATTTTCCATTGCCCCCTGGAAACCTCTCAGCTCCAGTTCACGAGCCGCCTGCTCTGTAAAGAAGGTGGACAAGCCGGAACGGTTCAGCTCCTGATGGTTAAAAGCGAAGTGCTTTGGTTCCATCATGGTGCCCATTGACTTGCCGCCCTTGCAGACAGCCGTGCCCATCAGATTGGTGAGCATGGAATCCTCGGAGTAGTACTCATGGGCACGGGCACAGTAGGGAGCCCGGTGCAGGTTCAGACCAGGTCCGAAAATGGAGCTTTCGTTTGCCCACAGGCCCTGCTCGCCCAGCATGATGCCCTCTTCCTCAACAAGTTCTTTGTTGAAGGTGGCGGCAACCATAGGCTCGGTAGGCATGGTGGTCATGGAGTAACTGGCATAAGGATCACTTGAGGAAACGTAGGTGGACTGATCCTTCTCACTGCTGCTCCAGCGGATCCCATAGCCGCCTACCTGGTCATAGGTGTAGCCAATAGGGCCATCGTTGGCATAGGTTCGGGGGAAGCTGATGGAATCCATGGGATCCATGTCATCACCGGTGTTGGCGATAAAGTTAATGGCATCATCAATGGTAATCTGCTCCACCAGTTTGTCCCACTCGGGATTATCCAGAGGCAGAACGCCGGCAAAATTGCCTTCTTCGTCCAGCAGGACGAAATCTACAAGCTTCAGGCCATTGTCGGCGCCCCAGGTCACGCCGTCGCCGTTTGCAGACATGGTGTGGGACTTGTTGGTCAGACCCACCAGCATTTCTTCGGTAGCGGTAACACCCTCCACAGGCTCCCAGCCCTTGGTCCAGTCGGCACGGGTCGTGTACTCCACGGCGTCGGGGATCAGGTTGTTCAGGTCACAGTCCTGAAGAGCATTCTCAACATTGATGGAGTATGTCTCCACATCGGTTTCATCCAGAGTCCATTTCTGCGCAGCCTCGGCGGAAATGACCTCATAATCGGTATTGGAAACCAGCTTATCGGTACTGCCGGTCTTCAATGCCAGCACATTGTTCAGAGCCTCGTGAGCGCCGTTACCCACGGAGAAGTAGTAGTCGCCGGCGTCCAGAACCCAGGCGCCCATGGTGCCGTTTGATTTCTGAACGTTCTCATCATAGCTTGCCATGTACTTGGGATCGAATTCTATAGTGACAGTGGTTGTTTCACCGGGCTGAAGGACATCAGTTTTCGCAAAGTCCAGAAGCTGAATAGCGGATTTCTCCACGCCTCCGGCAATGTAGGGAGCCTGAACATACAGCTGCACCACGCATTTGCCAGCCACATTACCCGTGTTCTGCACTTCCACGGTAGCACTGCCGGTGGCGCCGATCTTCACGTCCACGTCTTTCAGTGTCTGGGTGAAGGAGGTATAGCTCATACCATAGCCAAAGGGATACGCCATCTCATCGGCATAGTTCCAAGTACTGCCGGTGGAGGAGCCTTCGGTGCTGGTAGCATTGCCGGCACCCAGGATCTGATCTTCATACCGGGTCTCGTAGTACTTATAGCCTACGTAAATACCCTCGCTTTCCACCAGATACCAGTCGCCCTTGTCATCACCGGTGAGCACACCGGCATCGGTAACACTGGCATTGGCATAGACATACACGCCGTAGTTGACCATGGAGGGAGCGGAAACAGAGCTGGTGGCCATGGTGTCGGGCAGGTGTCCGGAGGGGTTTACTTCACCGCTCAGGCACTTGGCAACGCCCAGGAAGCCGTACATGCCAGGCTCGCTGACCCACATAATAGAGTCAATCTCGGGGTCATTTTTCAGGTCGCCCACTTCCATGGGGTTATTGGCGTTAATGAGGACAATAACCTTGGTGGAGTGTGCCTTGGCAAGCTCGATCATGTCCTTCTCGTATGCAGACAGACCCAGAACGGTAGTTGGGAAGCTGTCGCCCTCCGAAGTGTTGACCATCTCAGGGTTGTAGTCGGCAGCCTCAGAAGAGTCGCGGGAGATCACGCAAACGGCCACGGTGCCGTCGGCAGACGCCAGCACATCGTCCGTGTACTTGCTGGCAGGCAGCTCACCGACAAAGTATTCCAGTGTCTCATCATAGGTAGCCCAGAATACAGAAGTCAGCGCATGCCCCATCACCGAGCTGCCAAAGAAGGTGGACTGCATCCGGTAAGCGTCAAACTCAGACTTGGCATAGAAATCCAGCATTGTCTGATTCAGTTCAAAGCCCTCCTCAGCCATGGCTTCCTTGATGCCGTATATGGTCTGGCCTTCCGCTGCAGTGACACTGGAGCCGATGTTTCCGCCAAAGACAGGCAGATTGGAGTTCAGGCCCCATAGGGTGACCTTTTCGCTTCCCTTGTTTAGCGGCAGAGCGGCATTGTCATTTTTCAGAAGAACCGCGCCTTCAGAGCCAATCTGAACGGCAACCTGCTCCTGGGCATCCATCATATCTGCCAGGGAAGTATAGGCAGACTTGAAATACGTGCTGTCCACGTCTGACTCCCCAGTCTGAACAGCAATTCTGTCAGTAGTACCCAGACGGGTGTTGATGAAGGCTGAATAGGCGTTTGCGACGTTTCCAGCTACCAGGCAAATCACCAAAAGGGATGCCATAATGGCGGAAAGTCCGCGCCAAAGCCCACGCTTGATGCTTTTCATTCTGTTTCCTCCTTATTTTTACAGGCAGGGATTCCGCGTCTCCATCCGCCTGATTTCTGTGAATATTATATCACAATCTTTCTTCCAAAACGGAAATTTTCGTGAAATATGCCTTTTTTACCGTCAACTGTTCATGGAACTTTAAAATTTATTTCTGTTGCGAAACAACTATGAATTTTCTTCCGTTTTACCTTTCCGCCGTATTGACAAGCCGGCTTCACAATGATACCATAAATTTGATATGCTATAAAAAGGATCGCATGCTATGATTCAGGATCCTATTTTACCCGGCTGTAATCCCGACCCCTGTATTTGCCGGAAGGGCAGGGATTTCTATATTGCTGTATCCTCCTTTGAGTGGTTCCCTGGAATCCCCATCTATCACTCCCAGGATATGAAACACTGGGCGCTGTACTCCCATGCTCTGCAAAATGACAGAGATCCGGATCTCAAAAAGCTGCCCAGCGCCAAGGGCATCTGGGCTCCCTGCATGACCTACTGCCAGGGGGACGACCTGTTCTACGTGGTCTACGGCGTTATGAACTCCACGAACGCCCGTTATTTTGATGTAGATAATTTCCTTATGTGCATATCGGCTTTAGTCAGCAACAGTAGAAACAGCGACAGCCCGGGTCA
>CAZCLX010000001.1:0-52700 GCA_964499615.1 uncultured Oscillospiraceae bacterium | reverse complement strand
CTGGGACAAAATCCTTCGCCACCAGCTCTTGCCGATTTATTCAGAGCTTCCCTAATGACTATCTATAAGGAGTAGAGATTATGTTCGTAGATAAAGTTCGCGTCACCGTCTGTGGCGGCAAAGGCGGAGACGGCGCGGTGGCGTTCCACCGGGAAAAATATGTGGCCTCCGGCGGCCCCGAGGGGGGCGACGGCGGTCACGGCGGTAGCGTCATTCTCCGGGTGAACGACAACCTATCCACTTTGCTGGACTTCCGGTACAAGCGGAAGTACGCCGCCCAGTCCGGCGCTAATGGCCAGGGGCGGAATATGAGCGGCAAGCGGGGAGAAAACCTGATTGTGGAGGTTCCCCGGGGAACCGTTGTGCGGGACGCGGAGAGCGGACAGATCATTGTGGATATGTCCACTGGAGAGGATTTCGTCTTGGCCAAAGGCGGACGGGGCGGCTGGGGCAATGCTCACTACGCCACCGCCACCCGGCAGGCTCCCCGGTTCGCCCGCTCCGGGACGCCCGGCGTGGAGCGGGACGTGATCCTGGAGCTGAAGCTGCTGGCGGATGTGGGTCTTGTGGGCTTCCCCAATGTAGGGAAATCCACCCTCCTTTCCGTCACCTCCGGCGCCCATCCCAAAATTGCCAACTACCACTTTACCACCCTCTACCCCAACCTTGGCGTCATCTATGTGGAGGAAGGAGTGTCCTTCGTCATGGCAGACATTCCAGGCATCATCGAAGGCGCCGCTGAGGGAGCGGGACTGGGTCACGACTTCCTTCGACACATTGACCGGTGCCGTCTCCTGGTTCACGTGGTGGATGTGTCCGGATGCGAGGGTCGGGATCCTGTGGAGGATTTCCACGCCATTTTGGAGGAGCTGAACCACTACAGCGTTGACCTTCGGGACCGCCCCATGATCGTGGCGGCAAACAAATGTGACCTGCTGCCCCCGGACAGCGATAACCTTGCCCGCCTCCAGGCGGCAGCGGAAGAAAAGGGCTTCCCTTTATACAAAATTTCCGCCGGAACCACTCAGGGCACCCGGGAGCTGATGCGCATTGTCGCCCAAAAGCTCAGCACCCTGCCTCCCCTGACCATTTATGAGCCGGAGTACCGGGAAGAGCCTGTCCAGGTGGGGGATCCCAAGGAGCTGACGGTGGAGCATCTTGGCAGCACCTGGATGGTGACAGGCCAGTGGCTGGAGCGGCTGGTTCAGGACATCAATTTCGACGACTATGAGTCCCGGAACTACTTCGACACCCAGCTTCGTAAATGCGGTCTGTTTTCCCGCCTGGAGGAAATGGGGATTCAGGATGGAGACACGGTAGATATTTACGACTGGCAGTTTGAGTACCAGCGATAACGGCGTTTTGGATGGAGCCGGAGAAAAAATTCTTCGGCTCTATTATTTTACTTTTTTCTGAAAAACATTTGCCATTTCCTGTATGAACGGATATAATAAAGATGTATATTTTTCCCAAGGAGGGCTGCCGGGATG
The DNA here is from genome assembly GCA_964499615.1 of uncultured Oscillospiraceae bacterium. Classification (GTDB taxonomy): domain Bacteria; phylum Bacillota; class Clostridia; order Oscillospirales; family Oscillospiraceae; genus Faecousia. The sequence goes on along the minus strand of CAZCLX010000001.1, from coordinate 51,210 downwards.
ATTCGAAACCTCAATCAGATGACTTTTCAGGGATTTGGCTCTGTTCTGCCGGAGCGAGGACGGGCATCGCGTCCCGCTGCTAACAGCGCGTCCTTTATTATCAACCTGTCCCAGGCGGAAACCACCGTCTACCGGGCAAGATCGGAAACAGGTATTGCTTGCAGCAGCGGGATGAGCGTGCTTTCCGTCAGCAGTGACGGGGAAAATTTTATCAGCTTTTACCTGGATAAGCCGGTGTGCGTCCGGGAAGGGATTTATTTTTCCATGGAGGCTTTTAAAGCGGAGGCATCGGTTCAGCTGTCTGCCAAAAGCGTTCCGGAAGCCCTGCGGGTTCGTCACAATTCCAACCTTCGGGTCAACCACCACTTCCGGGTGGAGGGGATCTATACCTTTTTTTACCAGGAAAAGGAGCAAGGTTTCCTGTTTCCCGGAGAGTCCCACCCTATGCCGGAACTCACCTATGTGGATCAGGGAGAACTTCACTCGGTGGTGGAGGGCTGTGACCTGACACTGAAGCAGGGGGATATTGTGGTTTACGGTCCAAATCAGTGGCATATGCAGTACGCGGATATCGGTGTCGCGCCCCGGTTTATCACCGTTTCCTTTGACTACATCGGCGGGGAGCTGACGCCCCTGTTAAACCGCCGGTTTGCCGCGCCCAGGCAGGCAGTCACCATGCTCCAGGGAATGCTCCGGGAGCAGGAGCGGATGGATGATTATTCCGACGATATGATTCTTGCCCAGCTAAGCATGCTGATGATGATCCTCCTTCGGGAAGCGGAAGCTCCCAGCGGCAGCAAGCTGCAAAACACCAACACCGTACACAGTGAAAATGAAGTAATTCGCCGGGCGCAGCAGTTTATTTCCCAGCATATCCGGGAAAAATTGTCTGTACCGATGGTTGCCCAGGAGGTAGACGTCAGCGCCAGCTATTTGACGGTGCTGTTTCATAAAAATTTACAGATCTCCCCTGGGGAATACATCCGCCGGGTGAAGCTCCAGGAGAGCAAGCAGATGATTCGGGAAAATAACCTGAACTTTACGGAGATCGCTGCCGCGCTGCAATATTCTACGGTGCACCATTTCTCCCGGCAGTTTAAGGAAAAATTTGGAATTACCCCCACAGAATACGCCAAATCTGTGCGGTAAAAAACAGGAGGCGAAAATCATGGAGCTTCGGATTCTTGCTGTGGGCGATGTGGTCGGGAACCCGGGAATGGAACGGATCCGAAGCAGTCTGCGCCCTCTGATCCGAAAAACCGGAGCAGATTTCACCGTTGTCAACGGAGAAAACGCCAGCGTGGTGGGGCTGACCCCCGACCAGGCGGAAGCGATCTTGGATGCGGGAGCAGACGTAATCACCATGGGCAACCACACCTACGGAAAGCGGGAACTGGTTTCCTATCTGGAAGACTGCCCCCGGATCCTCCGCCCGGCAAACTACGCGCCCCAAGCCCCCGGCATTGGGTGGAACATCTATGAGACAAAAGCAGGGAATGTGGCTGTGGTGGATCTGATCGGCAGATGCAATATGGACTATGGGCCGGATAACCCCTTTCTCCTTATCGATAAAATTTTGAAAAAACTGGATAGCCGGCTGATCCTGGTGGAATTTCACGGGGAAGCCACGTCGGAAAAGCTGGCGATGGGCTATATGCTGGACGGGAAGATCAGTGCGCTCTGGGGTACACACACCCATGTGCCCACTGCCGACGCCCGGGTGCTGCCCAAGGGAACGGGCTATGTAACGGATCTTGGCATGACCGGCCCTAAGGAATCGGTTCTGGGCATTCGCCCGGACTTATCTATCGCCAAATTTCGGGGAGATTTAACGCAGCGCTACCGCTGGGCAGAGGGGGAAACCAAGCTGGAAGGGGTTCTGTTTACTTTGGACGCTTCCACCGGCCTGTGCCTCCGGGCAGAAAGGATCGATTCATGAAACGAAAACTGCTTCATACGGCGGATTGGCATCTGGATTCTCCCTTTGCCTCCTTTTCCGGGGAGGAAAGGGAGTATCTTCGTCAGGAGAACCGGCGCCTTCCGGAAAAAATTGCTTCTCTCTGCCGCCGGGAGGGCTGTGATGGGGTGCTGCTGGCGGGGGATGTATTTGACGGCAGCTTCACCCGGGACTGCTTGGATGCTGCCCGGGACGCATTGGAAAGCTGCGGCGTCCCGGTGCTTATTTCCCCAGGCAACCATGACTTCCTTTCCGTGGATTCCCCCTGGGAAAGAAAATGGCCGGAAAATGTCCACATATTTGACGGCGGTATATCCTCTCTGGTGCTGCCTGATCTGGAGCTTCGTGTGTACGGTGCGGGATACCGCAGCATAGACTGCGAAGGGCTGCTGGATGGCTTTCGGGCAGAGGATGACGGACTAACCTCCGTCTGCGTTCTTCACGGTGACCCCGTGTCCCAAACCTCCCCCTACTGTCCTGTCACCGCCGCTCAGATTCGGCAATCAGGTCTTTGCTACCTTGCGCTGGGTCACATTCACAAAGCCGGATCCTTCCGAGCAGGAGACACACTCTGCGGATGGCCAGGCTGCCCCATGGGAAGGGGCTGGGATGAAACTGGGGAAAAGGGCGTCTTCCTGGTTTCCCTGGATGATACTGCTCAGATTCAGCCGGTTGCACTGGATACCCCCCGGTTCACTGTTGGTGAAATTCCCCTGTCGGAGTGGAACACTCTGGAAAAGATTCTCCCTCCTGGGGAAAGCCGGGATTTTTTTCGCCTTACCTTCACCGGTCTCGGTCAGCTTGACCGGGAAAAGCTTCAGTCTCTGCTAACCCGCTATCCCCATCTGGAATTTATTGACAGGACTGTCGCCCCGGAAACACTGTGGGCGCAGGCAGGCGCGGACACGCTCCGGGGTGTCTATTTCCGGATGCTTCAGGAAAAAGCCCAGAATCCCGCCACCCGGGACGCCGCCATTTTAGCGGCGGAAATTTCTCTGGCGCTTCTGGAAGGTCGGGAGGTGACGCTGCCGTGAGAATTCTTTCCATGACTGCTACCTTCGGCAAGCTGGAACACGATACTCTGACTCTGAATCCGGGGCTGAACGTGATCTCCGCCCCCAATGAGTGGGGAAAAAGCACCTGGTGCGCCTTCCTCTGCGCCATGCTCTACGGACTGGATACCCGGGCCAAATCCACGAAAACCGCACTGGCGGATAAGGAGCACTACCGTCCCTGGTCCGGCACCCCTATGGCTGGGGAAATCCGTTTTGACTGGGACGGGCGGGATATTACCATTCAGAGGAGCACCCGGGGCCGGGTTCCTCTTGGGGTGTTCCGAGCCTTCGAAACCCAGTCCGGTCTGGATGTGCCGGAACTGACGGCGGAAAACTGCGGAGAAATGCTGCTTGGTGTGGAGCAGAGTGTTTTTCGCCGTACCTGTTTCATCCGCTTTTCTGATCTGCCTGTGACCCAGGATGAGGCTCTTCGGCGTCGGCTCAACACCTTGGTCACCACCGGGGATGAAAGCGGCGAGGCGGATCGCCTGGGAGACGCTCTCCGGGATCTGAAAAACCACTGCCGATACAATCGAACCGGACTTCTGCCCCAGGCGGAATCCCAAAAGGACGCACTGGAGGAAAGGCTCCGGGAGCGAAACGCTCTGGAGCAGGAAGAAAAAGCGCTGCGCCTCCGTCTTGGTGAAGCTGCTGCGTGGCAGCAGAGCCTGCAAAATCATGTCCAGGCGCTGCAATATTCCGAGGCCCAGGCGGATGCCGCAAAGGTTGCTCAGGCCCAGGAGGAATATACCGTGGCAGCGGCACAAGTGGAAGCCCTGGAGCGGCGGTGCGCCGCCCTGCCATCCCGAGAGAAAGCGGAGGAAAAGGTACGCCTTCTCCGGCAACTCTGTCAGCAAACTGGTGCTCTCCACATTGAAGAGGAATTGCTCCCCTCCCCGCCAGAGCCGCAGGACGCGGAACCGCCCTTTTCAGATATGGATCCGGAGGATGCTGTCGCAATGGCAGAAGCGGACAGCAGACGCTACCACGATTTGAAACCAAGCTCCTATCTTATGGCGATCACTCTTGGTACTGTTGCCGCAGTGCTTGGGGCCCTTCTGCTGGTCTTCCGGCACACCACAGCCGGCATAATCTTGCTGGTTGCCGCTGCGGCGGGGCTTCTCTTTGGATTTATCCTACGGGCACGTCAGGAAAAACTTCGTAAGGAACTGCTGAAAAAATATCGGGGCACTCCTCCGGAGCAGTGGCGTCAAAACGCTGACGCTTACCGGACGGGACTTCTTTCCTACCGGGAGGAGATGGCGCGCTACTGGGCATCCCGCCGGGAACTGGACAGCAGGATTGCTTCCTTGAAAACCGAAAAGGAGAGCCTCTGCGGCAGTCAGGAACCGGAAGACGCCCTCGCCTGCTGGCAGCAGGCAGTCTCCCAATGGGATAGCTACTACAACGCCCGCCGGGATGTTCAGAAGGCGGAAAATCATCTTGCCTCTCTGAAGGACATGGCGCGCCATGCCCAGCCGCCTGCTCAGCCGGACTCCCTGGTCTATTCCCGGGAAGAGACTGCGCGGCTTCTTTCCGAGGCGGTGCAGGAGCAGCAGCGTCTGCGCACCCGCTTGGGACAGTACCAGGGCAGGATGGAATCTCTGGGAGAGAAAAACGCGCTATCTTCCGCTTTGGATGCTGCCGAGACCCGGGTTCGGAGGCTAAAAGCCTACGAAGAAGCGCTCTCCCTTGCCTTGGCAACCCTTTCCGACGCGTCGGCGGAGCTGCATCGCCGTTTTTCCCCCAGAATCACTCAGCGAACCCAGGCGCTGATGGGTGCTATGACCCAAGGCCGGTACCGCCGTATCACATTGGGGGAAGACCTATCCCTTCATGCGGAGGCGGAGACGGAGGACATTCTCCGGGATTCCCTTTGGCGCAGCGACGGCACCATGGATCAGCTGTACCTTTCTCTGCGGCTGGCGTCGGCAGAAGCACTGGCTCCAAACGCGCCTCTCATTCTGGATGATGCTCTGATCCGCTTTGATGACAGCAGGCTGGCTGCCGCTATGGAAATTCTGAAAGAAGCAGCCCAGTCCCGCCAAGTAATTCTCTTCACCTGCCAATGCCGGGAAAAAGACATCCCATAATCAAGCGTCTGTCCGTCCGGATTCCCCGACGCAATTATTGGAAGGCAAAAAAAGGTGCCGCCGCAAGGAAAATCTTGCGGCGGCTCTTCTCATTCTGTGAAAGTTACCATTTTTCAAAATGAACTCTGTTTCCCTCATAGTCCGGCTTGGGCTCCGGAAGCGGCTCCTGGGGATAGCCAAAGGCAATCAGGGAATGGGGAATCTGGGTTTCGGGCAGCTGAAAAAGTGCCTGCTGTTTTTTGACCCGATCCATCTGGGGCCAGGTGCCCAGCCAGACACTGCCGATACCAAGGCTCTGGGCTGCCAGAATCATATTCTGCCCGGCAATGGCGCCGTCAATTACCCAGTAATCCGGTGCGCGATCAAAGGCACGCTCCAGATCACCGCAAATCAGGATCCCCAGCTTGGCGCCCCGCAGCGGTATTGCCGCTCTTCCGTTGGCATCTGCCATTTTGTTTAATGTTTCCGGATCCCTCACCACAAGGAAAGACCAGTCCCTGGAATTGACACAGGTCGGTCCGCTCATCCCCGCCCGAAGGATGGTGTGCAGCGCTTCACCGGATATCTCCTGCTCTGTAAATTTTCGAATACTGGTTCTGCTGAAAATTGCTTCCAATGCGTCCATATCGATCACATGCCTCCCATGCAAGACTTCTTAATATTCCCGTACCACAGCTTTCACAATGCCAATAATCTCCGCGTCAGTGCCGTCAATGGGGCGGTAAGCGTCGTTTTCCGGCATCAGCCAGATTTCCCCGCCCCGGCGGCGGAGACGCTTCACCGTTGCTTCGTCCCCGATCCGGGCAACGACGATCTGCCCATCGTCGGCAGTTTGCTGGGGACGGATGACCACCTTGTCTCCATCCAGGATACCCGCTCCGATCATACTGTCGCCCCGAACCCGGAGGGCAAAGCACTGGGGATCCTCCCATGGCATAGTTCCCTCCTGGTTTTCCACAGCCAAAATGGGAAGGCCAGCGGTAACCACGCCGACCACCGGGATCTCCCCTTGGCGGACGCCACCAACGATGGCACGCTTCCTGCCCTTCGCCCCGGCAGGGCGGAGCAGCCCCTTTGCCTGGAGCGCCTGGAGATGGTAGCTCACCGAGGCGGTGGAGCGAAGCCCTACCCCCTCCCCGATTTCCCGAACAGAGGGAGAATATCCGTTCTCCTGGACGAACTGATTCACAAACCGCAGGATCTGTTCCGCTTTGTCACTCGTTCTGGGCATAGCTCATCTCTCCTTCAAGATGTTTTTGTATATAATAGCACAAATGAACGAAAAAAGGAACCTCTTTTTGGAATTATTTTTCCCAGGAACCTTTTTTAGCTATGCGACTATATTGGAAGAGAACCGCATACCCCGGAAGTCCGGGGAGGAAGGAGCATGAAATGAAAAATGATCCCACCCATCGAGAGCGGCAGGTTTGGCAGCGGGTAAACCGTCAGGAAGCCCCATCCCGGGAATCTCTACGCCCCTGGCTGCTGTCTTCCCTGGAAGCAGCAACCGACTACCGTCACCTTGCCCAAGGCAGTTCCGGCAGACGCCGGGAGATTCTGGTCCGCCTTGCGGAAGGAGAGGAAGCAGCCGCTGCATGCCTCCGGGGGATGCTAGCAGTCTCCGGCATCAGGGTCTTCCCCTCCCCGCCTGCACCTAACAAGCGCCCAAAAGTGCTGTTGTACCGTCTTCGGCAGTGCCGGGAATCCTACCGATTCTATTCCGGCTGTGCCGCTGACCCGGAATACGGTGCTGTGTTCCAGCGGCTGGCTCTGCGCCAAGGGGAGCAAATGGCGCTGCTGCTGACCCTTTTTGGAGAATCGTAGCGGGTTATAGGTTTTTCTCTGGCTCCCCAGGCTTGGCGATGTGGGTTCTTGTCAATCGCTCGATGGTTCCGTCATAGTCCGCATTGGCGCAAACCGTATAGAGAATATCCACCACGTTCAACTGGGACAACCGGGAGGACATAGCGCCGTTGCGGAACAGGGATTCGTTAGCTGCGATATAAAGCACATGATCTGCCAGCCTCGCCACTTCGGAAGGAAAATACCTGGTGACAGCGATGACCGGCGTACCATTTTCCCGCATAGCTTTCATGCACTGGATCATCTCCACCGTCTGGCCGGAGTAAGAAAACACGATCCCCACGTCCTTGTCGGTGGCGTTGCGAGCCTGGAGAAGCTGAGAGTGCCAATCATCATTTACAACACAGGGCTTATTCAGCCGGAGGAATTTCAGGTAGGTATCCCGGGCAACACACAGAGACGCGCCAATTCCAAACAGCATCACCATTCGGCTTTCGTTCACCAGTTTGGCACAGACCTCCAGCGTCTCTGGGGACAGAAGCCGCTGAGTATCCATCAGGCACTGGATATTCTTCCTGGTCACCTTATCGATGATCGCCTGGGCAGTGTCGTTTCTTGTCACCTCTTCTTCCTTGTGGCTACCCTTTCCCCCCAGCGTTGCCAGTTCTACCAACATGGCACTTCGCAGATCCTTGTAGCCGTCGAAGCCTGCCGCCCGGCAGACCCGCACCACGCTGGAGGGAGAAGAGTAAGTTTGCTGTGCCAGCTGACGGATGGTCATGTGGGTAATCTCCTCCGGATTCTTAATCATGTACCGGGCAATCTCCTGCTCGGTGCTGCTCATGGATGGGAGAATACCTCTGAGAACCAAAAGAACATCTTTCATCATTTTGCCTCCTTTTCTCACGTTATATTGCGCCGTCCATATGCAAAGCGACGAAAAAGTAGTCACGGCAGCGGGAAAATCGTTCAAGATTTCTTCATGTATAAAACATTGTACCATAAATCAAAGAAAAAGTGGACATTTTGTTTTTAAAAATATATAATTATTTTTATAGAAAAAGGTCCTCCGGGATCGGGAAAGCAAAGGTGTTCATAAATGGAGCTGAATCTATCAGGCATGACAACAGAAACCCGGAACCCACGCACTATGGGGCTGGACAGGATGTCCGCCCTGGAGATCGTTACCGTAATGAACGAAGAGGATGCCCGCGTCCCACTGGCGATCGCCAAGCGGCTTCCGCAAATCGCGCAGGCTGTAGACTGCGCAGTAGATGCCTTTTCCCGGGGAGGGCGGCTGCTGTATATGGGCGCCGGAACCAGTGGGCGTCTCGGCGTACTGGATGCGGCAGAGTGCCCGCCTACCTTCGGCGTCAGCCCGAATCAGGTGGTGGGTTTGATTGCCGGCGGTGAGCAAGCTTTCCTGAGAGCGGTGGAAGGAGCGGAAGACAGCCGGGAAATGGGGAAGGACGATCTGATCCGCCACCAGCTGACGGACAAGGACTTTGTGATTGGCATTGCTGCCTCTGGCCGCACGCCCTACGTTCTCGGTGGTCTGGACTATGCCGGAAGCATCGGATGCCGGACTGCCGCGATTTGCTGCAATGTGGGCAGCGCCGTGGGAAAAGCTGCGGACATTGCCATTGAAGTAGAATGCGGCCCGGAGGTGCTCACCGGCTCCACCCGTCTGAAATCCGGCACAGCCCAAAAGCTGATCCTCAACATGATCTCCACTGCCTCCATGGTTCGCACTGGAAAAGCCTATGAGAACCTGATGGTGGACGTAATGCAGACCAACGAAAAGCTCCACACCCGGGCGGAAAACATTGTCATCGACGCCACTGGTGTTGACCGCGCCCAGGCTCGGCAGGCAATTGATCAGGCAGAGGGCAGCGTAAAATGCGCCATCACCATGCTCCTGGCTGACTGTGGGGCAGAGGAAGCCAAAACCCGACTGAAAAAAGCCAACGGTCACGTTCGGGAAGCCATTTCTCTTGTATCCTTCGCGGCGGACGCTGCGGAACAATAAAATATAATAAGGAGGAAACAAACATGACCAATGAAGAACTGGTTCGCTCTGTGCTGGACAAGCTGGGCGGCAAAGAAAACGTCATGACCGCCACCAACTGCATGACCCGGCTGCGGGTTCAGGTTAAGGAAGATGCCAAAGTCGACGATGATGCGCTGAAAAAGATTGATGGCGTCATGGGTATTGTCCATGACCGGGAAGGCTACGTAGAAGTAGTTGTCGGCCCAGGCAAATGCCGCAAATGTGCCGACCTGTGCCGTCAGATGGGTATCCCTGCTGCCTCTGACGCAAAAGAAGTCGGCGACTGGCAGCGCAACAAGGCCGCTGTGAAGGCAGCCCAGAAACAGAACCCGGTAAAGAATCTGTTGAAAAACGTAGGCGACATTTTTGTACCCCTGATCCCCGGCGTTATCGCCGCAGGTCTGTGTTCTGGCCTTGCGACATTGCTGGCGCAGGTAATGCCCAACTATGCGGAAAGTGGCTTCTGGAGCATCGTGTATAACCTTTTGAGCATGATCAACACCGCGTTCCTGACCTACCTCACCGCATGGGCTGGCTACCGCGCCGCTGAAAAGTTTGGTGCCACCCCCATTCTGGGCGGTATGCTGGGCATGATTACTAGTCTAGATGGCATCAACAGTATTTCTTCCATCGTTGGTCTGTTCGATGAAACCGTGCCGCTGGACTCTATTCTCCGCGCCGGCAGAGGCGGCGTCCTGGCAGTTATTGTCGGCGTGTGGTGCCTGGCCTATGTGGAAAAGTTCATACGCAAGCGGATGCCTGACGCTCTGGATATCGTATTCACTCCTCTGCTGACTCTGATTGTCTGTGTGATTCCCTACATCTTTATCATCATGCCCATCACCGGCTACATTTCCACTGGCTTGTGCTGGGTGGTGGAGAAGCTCTGCATGAGCTCCAATGTTGTCGTCCGGATGCTGGCGGGCTACATCTCCGCAGCGCTGTTCCTGCCTATGGTTGCCATGGGTATGCACCACGGCCTTGTGGCGCTTTACACCGTTCAGCTCAACACATTTGGCTACGTTACCCTGTACCCCGCTCTGGCAATGGCTGGCGCCGGCCAGGTGGGCGCCGCCATCGCCATCTATCTGAAGGCGAAGAAGGTGGGTAACCATCGCCTGAACTCCGTCATTTCCGGCGCACTGCCCGCAGGCCTCCTGGGAGTCGGCGAGCCTCTGATCTACGGCGTTACTTTGCCCATGGGCAAGCCATTCCTTACTGCCGGCCTCGGCGCAGGTTTCGGCGGCGCCTTCGTCATGGCAATGGAGGTCGCGTCCACGGCCTGGGGTCCCTCCGGTCTGTTGGCTTTGTTCGTAATGACCGCTGGTCCCAGAGGTGCTGCCGCCAGTGTAGGCTTCTATGCCATCGGTCTTGTCATCAGCTATGTCATGGGCTTTATTATCACGAACATCATGGTGAAGCCCGAGGAAGTCGCCAATGTTTGACCCTCTCGGCTGCTCAGTTTACCTGACAGAGTATGAGAATCGCAATGCACCGCTTGCCGCCTCGGCGGCAGGCGGTGCGCCTGTGTTTCTCTCCCTTCATATTTCCGAGGAGTTTACTCCGGACTATCCCAAGCAGGTGAAGGCGCTGTGTGATTCATTGAGGGAACGTGGCTACCGGATCCTTGCCGATGTATCCCAAAAGACTCTTTCTGCGTTCGGTGTTCCGGATATTCTATCCCTGGCGGAAGCATTGGGACTGTGGGGTCTGCGGCTGGATTACGGCTTCTCTCTGGAAGAAACGAAAGCCCTTGCCGCCAAAATGCCCATAGCGGTGAACGCCTCCACCGTAACCGAAGAGGATGCCGCCGCCCTGGCAAGCGCCGGAGAGACGGTATTTGCCATGCATAACTTTTACCCCCGCCCGGAAACCGGTCTGGATGAGGACTTTCTCCGGGAAAGCACTACACGTCTGCACCAGGCAGGATTGAAGGTTCTAGCCTTTATTCCTGGGGATACCGTGCTTCGGGGGCCTCTTTTTATGGGGCTCCCCACTCTGGAGCGGCACCGGGGGATCGCTCCCTCAGCAGCATTCGCAGACCTCGCGGTGAACTTTGGGGTGGATGGGATCTTTGCCGGGGATCCCGGCGTAAGCGACGGAGAGCAGGCTTATATCCGCCATTTCTGCCGGACGGGAGAAATTACCCTTCCTGTGCGTTTCCGTCCGGGATATGAGGGGCTGTACGGCAAAACCTTCACCTGCCGCGCAGACTCACCCGTGTGGCTGATCCGGTTCCAGGAATCCCGAACCTATTCCTGCCAGGGCGCCCCTATCCCGGAAGATAACTGCGTTGCACGCAAGCGGGGCACCATCACTATGGATAACCGGAACTATGCCCGGTATTCCGGTGAAATTCATCTCCTACGCCGGGAACTTCCCCAGGACAGCAAAGTAAATGTGATCGGTCAGGTATCCCAAAAACATATGCCGTTAATTGACTGCATCCGCCGGGGCGCCCGATTCCGGCTTGTAGAGGAATAAGTATGGGTTATCGTCTGCTTGCCCTGGATCTGGACGGTACCGCTCTGGGGGCGGATCCTGACCGGTTCGCGCCAGGGGTCATCGACGCGGTGGAAGCAGTGTCTGCCCGGGAAATCCAGGTGGTGATCGCCACGGGACGCGCTCTGTCAACCCTCCCTTCCGGACTTTGGGAGCAGCCCCATGACTGGCTGCGGTACGGCGTGCTCTTCGACGGCGGAGAGCTGTGGGATTTTCAAAAGAAGGCCAGCCTTCGCCGCACCGCCATCCTTGGAGCGGGGCTGTCCGCCGTGGAAGCGATTGCCCGGGAATTCGGCCTGATCCCGGAGTATGTGGACAGCGGCTCCCGCTACCATATCCGTGCGGAGGACTGGGATACGCATTTGCAAAGGGACATGACCCCCTTTCACCAGCGGATTTTGGCCCGGATGGGAACTCGCTTTTCCGGTGCCTCCCGATGTCTGGAAGAAAACGACATTTTAAAAATCAATCTGTTTTACATTCCTCCATCTCTGTTGGGCAAGGTAACCGCACGGCTTCGTGAAACGGGACTGAACGCCATGGAGTCCGCACCCGGCTGCCTGGAAATTACCTCACAGGACGCCGGAAAAGATCAGGCTGTCCGGTTTCTCGCGGAGAAGTTGGGATACTCTATGAAGGAAGTAATGGCAATCGGCGACAGCGGAAACGACGTTTCCCTTCTGAAAAGCGCCGGTCTGGGCATTGCCATGGGAAACGCTCCCGACTTTGTAAAATCTGCCGCCGACGTTGTCACCGAAAAAAACACCTCTTCCGGTGCCGCCGCAGCCATCCGGAAATATCTTCTGTAACAGACGATATTTCGAGCCGTAATGGTGACATCTTGAAAACTGTAAGAATTTCCCCACTGTATCTTTAGAATTTCACAACAGAGTCAGAAAGCGCCTTTTCCCCCGACGTGGTAGGATATTTCCACCACATCGGGGGAATTTCTTTTGCTCCCCGGAAAGGAGTTTACATGGACAAAACAAAAATTGCGTTTTATGGCTGTCAGAAAGATGAGCGGGAAACCGTTTGCTCCCTTGCGCCCCGCTTTCTGGTGGAGCCGGTTATCGTTTCGGAGGATGTCTCCCCAGAAAATGCCCCGCTGGCAAAGGGGTGCCGCTGTGCCAGCGTAGGACACCGGGTGAAAATTGGAGAGGCGGCTCTGACCGCGCTGAAGGATATGGGGGTGGAATTTCTCTCCACCCGCAGTATCGGCATAAACCACATTGACATACCGGCAGCCCGGCGTCTGGGAATTCTCGTGGAGAATGTCCGCTACTGCCCGGAGGGAGTTGCAGACTACACCGTAATGCTGATGCTGATGGCTCTGCGAAGGGCAAAGGAAATGGTACTGTCCGCCAGTCGGATGGACTTCCGGCTGCCGTCTTCCCGATGCCAGGAAATGGCTCGGCTGACGGTGGGAGTCGTGGGAACCGGCAGCATTGGCGCTGCCGTGATCCGGCGTCTGCGTGGATTTGGCTGCCAGATTCTGGCATTTGACCCACATCCCACGGAAAATGTGCGGTACGTCCCTCTGGATACCCTCCTGGAAAGGAGCGACATTGTATCCCTTCACGTACCGCTGACCGAGCAGACCCGTCACTTAATTGGAAAAGCCCAAGTTCAAAAAATGAAGCCCACAGCAATTCTTGTCAATACCGCCCGGGGCGGGCTGGTGGACACCCCCGCACTGACGGAGGCTCTGACCTCCCGGCGTTTGGGTGGGGCGGCGCTGGACGTGGTGGAGGAAGAAGAAATATTGTTTTACCAGGATCACCGGGCGGACAACGCTGGAACGACGCCGCCGGGACTTCTCTCTCGGCTGCCCAATGTGATTCTGATGCCTCACACGGCGTACTACACCCAGGGCGTCCTGGTGGAAACCGTTCAAAAAAGCATACTCAGCTGCCTGGGCTTCGTGGGCGGGAAAGGAGAAGAATGTCATGAATAAGCGAAAAATTGCGGTTTTATTTGGCGGCTGCTCAGAGGAGCACGATATTTCCGTCAAATCCGCCATCCGGCTGGCAGATTGCCTGGATCCGGAAAAATATATCCCCATCTATATTGGTATCACCAAAAGCGGGATCTGGAAGCGCTGTGCCAAGCCTTGCAAGAACTGGGAGGAAACCGCTGACGAGCAGGTTTTTCTCTCCCCCAGCCAAGGAAATAAGGGACTGCTCCAAATTTCCGGGAATCACTTTCAAAAAATCGACGTGGACATTGTTTTCCCCATGCTTCACGGCAGATGCGGCGAGGACGGGTGCATTCAGGGACTGCTGGAGCTAGCTGGGATCCCCTATGTGGGCTGCGGCGTGGCTGCCAGTGCCCTGTGCATGGATAAATCCCTGACCTATCTGGTCGCCGCCCGGGCGGGGATACCCGTACCGGAGCACTGGGTCTTACATGACGATCGCTTGCCGGAGGGGCTGGCCCTCCCCTACCCGGTGTTTGTAAAACCGGCCCGATCCGGCTCCTCCTTCGGCGTCACCAAGGTGATCTCCGCAGAGAGTTTGCCACCCGCCATTGCCCTTGCCAGGCGCTACGACCAGAAGGTGCTGATCGAGCGAGCCGTTACCGGAACGGAAGTGGGCTGCTCCGTCCTGGGCAGCGGGGAAAACCTGACGGTAGGAGAAGTGGATCAGGTCACCCTATCCGGAGGCTTTTTCCGAATCCACCAGGAGCCCGCCCCGGAACAGGGCAGCGAAAACTCCCATATCACCGTACCTGCGGATATCTCCCCGGCGGAAACCAAGGCGGTGAAGGAAACCGCCGTTGCTGTTTTCCGGGCGCTGGGGTGCGGGGGGCTTGCCAGGGTGGATCTGTTTCTCTGCCCGGACGGTCAAATCATTCTCAACGAGGTGAACACCATGCCGGGATTTACCTCCTACAGCCGCTATCCCCGGATGATGGAGGCGGCGGGCTGGGCCCTGCCCCAGGTGGTGGACCGACTGATGGAAGACGCCCTTCGGGAGGCAAGGCCATGACGGAGGGATTCGTTTTCCTGGATGAGGCAGTGCCCGGCATCCGCTGGGACACCAAGTACGCTACCTGGGACAATTTCACTGGGAAGCCGGTGGAGGGTTACCTTGCCAACCGGGTGGTGGGTTCTCTTGCCCTGGCGGCGGATCTTCGGAAGGCGCAGAAGCTTGCCGCCCAAAGGGGGTACGGCCTCCTGCTCTGGGACGCCTACCGTCCCCAGCGGGCAGTGAATGCCTTTCTTCGGTGGGCCCAGGCGCCGGAAAACAGGGAGACAAAAGCAAAATTTTACCCCCGGCTAAGCCGGGGGGAGCTGGTTGAAAAAGGCTACATTGCCGCCCGATCCGGGCACAGCAGAGGCTGCGCCGTGGATCTGACCCTTTTCCGGCTGGATACCGGAGGTCTTGTCCCAATGGGCGGACGTTTTGACTATATGGATCCCCGCTCCCACCACGGGGCAAGAGGGATTTCCCCCGAGGCCGCCGCCGGGCGGGAAACGCTCCGCTCCATCATGGAGGAAAGCGGCTTTCAGGCGCTGCCCAACGAATGGTGGCACTACAGCCTCCCACCCATTGGCTCGGATACCTGCTATGACTTTCCCATTGCGGGTGACTGAACCGGCACGCAGACGGTAAACACGGTAATCCCGTCCCCGCTTTCCGCGGAAATGGAGCCATGATGCAGCTCCACAATTTCTTTGGCGATGGCAAGCCCCAGGCCGCTTCCTCCGCTGGCGCTGCTTCGGGAAGCGTCCAGGCGGTAAAACTGCTCAAAAATCTTATCCATCTGCTCCGGCGGGATGGTCTTTCCCCGGTTTATAAACCGGATCCGTACCCACTCCCCTTCCCGCTCCGCCTCCACCCGGATCGTTGTCCCCGGCGTTCCGTAGCTGACGGCGTTTCGCAGAAGGTTATCGAACACCCGTTGGAGCCGGTTGGGATCGCATACCATTTTCATCTCCTGGGACACGGTCAGCTCCCACCGGAACCCCTGCTCCCTCAGCATCGGCTGGAACTCGGAAACCGTCTGGCTTAATAGCACCGTCAAATCGATCTGCCGGTAGTTCAGCTCCACCTTTGCGCAATTAAATTTGGCAATTTCCAGCAGCTCGTCGATTAGGTCCTCCATCCGCTCCGCCTTTCTGAGGGAAACCTCCAGTGCCTTATCCCGTGCCGCCTGGGGAAGCTCCCCTCCATCCCGCAGCAGGGACAGGTAGCCCACCACGGAGGAAAGGGGCGTTTTCAGGTCGTGGGCAAGATAGACGATCATATCGTTTTTCCGCTGCTCGGTGAGATTGGCCTCCTCCTTCCGCCGGTAAAGGGTGGAGCGGATCTCCTCGATTTTCCGCTGGGTTTCGGCAAGCTCCGGGGACAGCGCCGCCCCCTCCGGGCTTTCCTCCACCAGGGAGTCGATCCCCAGATTGATTTCATTAAAATACTTCGTAAATCCTGCAACATAAAACCGCAGGATAAAAAGGAACACAACGATGGTGGCACAGGAATAAAGCAGCTCGATATGATTGCGCAGAAGCCGGGTGTAAAGGATCCTGGCGTCGCATTCGTTGTTAAGCAGTTTTTCCAGCGCGAATATCACCGCTTCCGCGAAACGCCCCCTTAAAATTAGAAAATACAAAAAGTATACCACCGCCCCCGCCAACAGCAGCATCCCGGCGGCGCGGCAAACCAGCTTCCGCTGCAGCAGGGCGTATTCCCCCGGCTTACATTTCTTACTCGATAACATAGCCCACTCCCCAGACGGTTTTGATATAGCGGGGCTTTCTCGCCGGTTCCCGCATTTTCTCCCGGATCCGGCTGATGTGGGCCATCACCGTGTTGTTGCTGTCGTAAAATTTTTCACCCCACACCGCTTCAAACAGCTTCTCGGAGGAAACCACCTTCCCCTGGTTTTGGCACAGATACCAGATCACCTCAAACTCGGTAGGGGTGAAGGAAAGCTCCCTACCGTACAGGAAGCATTTATGGCTCACCTTGCTGATTTCCAGGCCCCGGATCTGGTATCCGGCTGTATCCTCCGGCTCTCCGGAATGATTGTACAGCCGGTAACGCCGCAGCTGCGTCTTGACCCGAGCCAAAACCTCCAATGGATTGAAGGGCTTTGTGATGTAGTCATCAGCACCGATGGTCAATCCCATGATTTTATCGCTGTCATCCACCTTGGCGGTCAGCATAATAATGGGGAAAAAGCAGTCCTCCCGGATCCTTTGGCAGACGGCATACCCATCCATATCCGGCAGCATCACATCCAGAATGGCAAGCGCCGGAGGCTCCTCCGCCACGATTCTCAGCGCGTCGGCGCCGCAGTAGGCTTTTCGGACACGAAATCCGTCATTTTTCAAGTATACTTCCAGCAGGTCGGTGATCTCCCGCTCGTCATCCACCACCAGAACGGCTTCTTCCACTTGCCGCGCCCCCTTTCTCACGGCAATTATATCACACTGGTCGTCAAAATCCCACTGCCCGTTTCTTACGATTTGCTGATTTTTGAATATCGAAGTCATTGCAAAAAAATCCCCAAATCGGTTTCTCTTGTGGAGACCGATTTGGGGAATTGGTTTGTCACATCTGGAAGATATTTCCCAGCACCGCGCCCTGCTGGAGCGGCTGCTTGGGGGTCAGGGAATCGTAAGCCGCGGCGTAGGTGCACTCCACCCGGGCAGCAAAGAAATAAAAAACGGCGAAATTAATGGCAAGATATATCCCATAAAACAGGAAATATGCCGTATCGGCAGAGAGAGGCAGGGAAATTCCCAAAATCTCTATCAATACATCCCCGTAGCAAATCACCGCCGCCAGTGCGGACAGCGCGTAATACCACCAGAAGCTCAAATCCAGCCGAAACAAGCGGAATCGATTTCCCCGCATCATCCTGCGGCTCTCCCGGAGCGCCGCGAATGCCCCAATCCCGGGGCGGTCAATGATCAAATAGTCCACCATTCGGTAGCGATATATCATCGGTATGGCCATAAGCAGGAACACCGCCAGGAAAATCAGCAGAAACGCCGGAATCATGGGGGCAAGCGCCTCCGTCACCGCGTCTTCCATTTCGGCATCTATTTCCACAAGACTTTCCCCGCTTTCGGCCAGCAGCGGCATCAGCTGATCCACCGCCCGGTCACCCAGCGGACTGAGCATAAAAATCACTGATGCCAGATAGGAACCCGCAATGCCAATTCCGGCATAAATCAGCCCCTGGAGCAACGTGCACCGAAGGAGCACCCAGAATCGCTCCACGCCAGCCTTCAATGTCTTCGGTGACGTATACTGCCCTCGGGCAGTACGAAGCATCGCGGCAGTGAAGCCCAGCCCCAGGCAGGTTAAAATCAAGAACTGAACCAAAGGCAACACAGTGCTCACGGTGCTCAGAACGGATCGAGTTCCCAGATTTTGAAGTCCCCCAGTCTGAGAGATTCCACTGCTCAGAACATATTGGATCACCGTGGTGGCGGCAGAGACAGCGGTAAGGATCCCGGTATAGATCAACACTATTTTTTTCGTTTCCCCAGCGCTATGAAGCCGGCGTTTGGCGGTATTCTTCAAAACACAGGATTGCGGTAATTCCATAAAGCAGCTTCCTTCCAAAATTAAGCATAGTATAGTTATAAACCATACCAGAGGAAATAGCAAATGAATTTTTTGTAACTATGGTAATTTTCAGGAAACTGTGATACAATAAGGTAAATAATTTTTACCCGGAGGAACGGAAATGGAACTGGGAGAAAAGCTGAAGCAGGCGAGGCAGGAAGCGGGGCTGTCCCAGAGGCAGCTGTGCGGAGATCAAGTCACGCGGAATATGCTTTCCCAAATTGAAAACGGATCCGCCCACCCTTCCATGGAAACCTTGGCGTATTTCGCCGCCCGGCTGAGCAAGCCTCTGTCCTGGTTCCTAGACGAAAACACGGTACTTTCCCCCAACCGGGACGCCATCAATGCCGCCCGGCTGGCCTTCGATAGCGGAGACTTTGACGCCGTCGCTAAGGCTTTGGAAGGGTATACCGGCCCGGACGAGACCTTTGACCGGGAATACCGGCTGATGGCATGGCAGGTAATAATCCGTCAGGCAGAGGAAGCCATTGCCCAGGGGCGGGAACCCTACGCCCTCCAGCTGCTCAGGCAATCGGAAAGCCTGGAGGCGCTTCCGCCGCTAAACCTTCTTCCGGAGCTTCGCCGCCGGCGGCTGCTGATTCATGGGCGGCTCCGAGAGTCCCGCCTCCAGGAGATGATCCCATCCCTGCCGGATTTGGACGGAGAGCTGCTTCTCCGAGCCGCCGGGGCGCTGGAAACAGAGGACGCCGCCCGGGCAGCTCATCTGTTGGACGCCTGCAGCGATCAAGCCTCCCCCCAATGGAATTACCTCCGGGGAAAGTGCTATCTGCTTGGGAGCCTCTTTCCCCAGGCGGAGCGCTGCTTTCATCAGGCGGAACAGGATTATCCCCAGCAGGTCTATCCTCTTCTGGAGCAATGCTGCCGGGAACAGGAGGACTATCGTCAGGCATACTACTACGCCTGTAAACAGAGATAAAGGAGCATCGCAGAAACGACGTGCCTTTTATTATGCGGCATTTGGCAAAACGGCGGCCAGGTAATCCGCCTCCCGCTGCTGCCGACTACTTTCCAGGTAGTCCTGACATTTTGTAAGGCCCTCCCCTACCAGATCCATGGTTCGCTGGTAGGAGTCCTTTGCCGCGTTCACCGTGCTTTCGCCAATGTTAAACAGGCTTCCCCACTGATCCTCTTTGTCCTTGTCCAGGGGGAGGATATAGTATTTCTGATTCAGGTACACCCAGGTGGGCATCAAGCTCACACTGTCCAGGTACACCGTACCGTCGGAATACTTGGAGAAGGTGACGCTGATCCAAACGCCGTCCTCGGTGTGGGCGGTTTTTACTTGGGAAAGGTTCCCCAGCCGCTGGTTGGACACGGCGTTGCCCATGGAGTAGAGGACAACGGTTTTGTGGTTTGGATCCTCATTGCTGGTCAGCAGATCCATGGGCTGAACCACGTGGGGATGCCCGCCGATGATCACGTCAATGCCCATATCACAGAACTTCTGGGCGATTTTCGTATGGGCGTCCAGAGGGGATAGAGCGTATTCCTGGGGGCCCCAGTGGATGAATAGAATGGTGGCATCCACATCGGCGTCCCGCATTTCCTCCAGATACCCCGCCACCTCGTCATACATAGACTGGGGGTTATCCGGGTTGTAGCAGTTGATATTGTCCCGGGACAATCCGGTCATAGGGAGACCGTTCAAGGAGAGCGTACCTCCCGTGGAGCTGGAGGTGTCGTAGGTGTAGCAGATCATCCCCACCCGGATGCCGTTAATGTCCTGGATGGTGTACCTGGGATCCTCGGCGGACAGCATGGTTCCCAAGGTTTCCAGTCCCGCTTCTCGAACGACCTCTATTGTCCGAAGATACCCGTCCTTGCCGGTATCCATACTGTGGTTGTTGGCGGTGAGGAGCATATCAAAGCCCGCATCCCTGGCGGCATCGGCAATCTCATCCGGGCAGTTGAACATGGGGTAGCCTTGGTAAGGCTTCCCGGAACCTGCCAGGGTGGTTTCCAGGTTGGCGACGGCGTAGTCTGTGTTTTCGGAATATTCCTTCAAATATTGGAAGATAAAGTCAAAGTTATAGGTTCCGTCTCCCTGAGCGCCGGCGGTGATGATGGGTTTGTGCATCAATATGTCGCCGGTGGCAGAGATGGTCGCTGTGGAAACCACATGCTCTGGTTCCGGCATGGTTGTCTCCGGAGGCAGAGCCTCCGTCTGCGTAGGCTGGGTTGTCGCTTCCGTTGTGCCCGCAGTGGGCAGCGTTTCCTTCAGAGCTCGATCCTGTTTCAGATACCAAACGGCGGCACATGCCAGCACCGCAAGAAGCAGGATGATAATAACCGGAATCAACCATCCGCCTTTTTTCTTGCCCCGAGGGGCTTCAAATTTTCCTGGCATATCGTTCTCCCTCTAAATCTCGTTCAGCAAATAGTGAACGGTGCAGGTGGGTTTCCCGCCGGTCAAATAAACCCGGGGCACCCGGCGGCTGATGCCGCATACGAATTCATAGTTAAAGCTGTCTGCCGCCCGGGCGATATCCTCCACGGTAATGGTTTCCTCGCCGCTGGATCCCACCAGCACCACAGTATCCTCCATGGTTACGTCGGGAATATCCGTCACGTCCACCATCATCTGATCCATGCAAACTCTGCCCAAAATGGGGGCACGTTTGCCCCGGATCAGGACAGAGAACCGCCCGGAGAGACTGCGGCGATAGCCGTCGGCGTAGCCAACCGGAACGGTAGCTACCCGGGTGGGAGCGGTGGTGACATAGGTTCCGCCGTAGCTGATTTCCCGTCCGGCAGGCAGCTCTTTCAGATGGGTGATCCGGCTGACCCATCGAAGGGCAGGGGTCAGAGGCATCAGCGCCGGGGACACTTCCTCGCTGGGGTACATTCCATAGGTGACGATACCGGAACGAACCATCTCATAGCGGGAGGAAAAGTTCATCAGTCCGGCGGAGTTGTCCAGATGGCGGAGGGGGATCTCCACCCCCCGGGCACGCAGCATCCGATCAAAGACATCAAAACGTTCCGCCTGCTGCCGTGCCCGGGTCAAATCGGCACAGTCGGCAGTGGCGAAGTGGCTGAAAAGTCCCTCCGGAACAATCCCGGGGAGGGCAGCGATTTTTGCGCACAGGTCAGCAGTGCGCTCCTCCGGCTGGAAGCCGATCCGGCTCATGCCGGTGTCCACGGCAATGTGGAAGGGGGCGGTTATTCCGGCGGATACCGCCGCCTGGGAGAGTGCAACCGCGTCCTCATAGTGGAAAATCGCCGGACGGATCCCGCCCACGACAGCTGTGGGGAAGGCTTCCGGTGGGGTATAGCCCAGAACCAGAATGGGAGTGGTCACGCCTGCCTGCCGCAGCTCCAGCGCCTCTAATATGGAACTGACGCCGAAAAACGCGCACTTGTCCTGGAGCAGCCGGGCGACCTGAACCGCCCCATGACCATAGGCATCCGCCTTCACGACCGCCATAACCAGCTTCCCGCTCTTTTCCCGGACGGCGTCAATATTCCGGGAAATGGCGTCCAAATCAATCAGCAGCTGGGTACTGTCAAAACTCAAAATTTCATCAACCCACTTTTTCCATTTTTGTTATGATACCATGAATTCGCCAAAAAGTAAACAACCCTCCCGGCGGAAACCGGGAGGAAATGTTTAATATTTTCTTGCGGGGTAATATTTACAAGAAAAGTATCGAGGATGGAGCGCCCTGCGTTTTCTAACCGCTAACAGCTAACAGCTAACCGCTGAACGCGGATGCCGGCGGCTTGCAGCTCCTGGCGGAGGCGGGGGGTGCTCCCCCGAAAGACGGTTCCGTGGATACCAACACAGTTGGCGCCCTCCACGTTGGCTGGTGTGTCATCTACGAAAAAACAGGTCTCCGGTTTCAGGGAAAACCGGTCAAGAAAGGCTTCATATATTTCGTGCTGTGGTTTCAGCAGCTTTTCCTCAGAGGAAACCATCAGCCCGTCAAAGCATTCCGCCCCGGGGATCCGGTGGAAATAGCTTCTCAGCGAAAGGCTGGCATTGGACAGCAGGTAGATGCCGTAGCCTTTCCCTTTCAGTTCCCGGATCAGATCCGCCATGCCTTCCATCCCGTCTAGGGGTCGCTCATGCCAGTGGAAAACTTCCTCCCATACGGCGTAATGCAGCTTTTCCGGAAGCCGGGCGCAGACCCGCTCAACCGCTTCCTCCCCAGAGATGGTTCCACGATCCAGCATGAGCCACTCAACACTCTGGAACAGCTCTTGAAACAACATATCCTCATCCTGGGGGGACAAGCCAAGGTGAGCGATCAGCCGTTTTGGCTGCCAATAAATCAGCACCTGACCCATATCAAACACAATATTCTCAATCATTTTACCCCAGCAGGCTCCTTTTTCCGGAACGCTCCGGTAATTTTCTCCCGGCGTTTTCTTCTTCGATCCCGGATTTCCAGCCGTTCTCCCAGATCCCGGCTGCCAACACCGTAGACCAGATACAAAATGATGCCGGAAACGATCATGATAAACACAGTACTGGCACACCGCCTGCCGGAGGCATTGACGTTGTAGCCGTACAGGCCTTCCTCGGCGCACATGCTCTGGATGACCATAGCGTAAGTGGTTCCATAGGAGCTGGCAAAGGTAGCGGACATATCGTATTCCGTGAACAGAGCGTTAAAGTTCAGAGCAAACACTGCCAGAACGCTGGGCAGGATAATAGGCAGTTTCACTTTCAGGAATGTCATAAGAGAACTGGAACCCAGGTTCTTTGCCGCGTCCTCCAGCTCCTCGTCGATGGCGTAGAAGCTTGCCTTGATCATCCGCAAAGAGAACGGAAGCTTGGTCACTGTGTATGCCATAATGATCAGCAGCCGGACATTCTGAGCGTAGTACAGGTTCTTTCCGCCTACGTAGAAAATGCTATCTGCGTTGAAGAAGGTTCGGTAGGAATAGCAAATCAGGATCGTAGGCAACAGCCAGGGAAACAGAAGACTGTATTCCAGCACCTTGCCGCTGGCTTTTTTCCGGTTTTTAAAGATGTAGCTGCATGCCACCACAACAATAATGCACGCCAGGGCAGCGGCAATAGCGGACATGATGAAGCTGAGCTTGATACCGCCCAAAGTGGCCTCATTGGAAAACAGGCCGGAGATGGATCCTTTTCTCGTCTTGTAAGTCCCCCGGGATGTGAGGTACTCGTAATCCTGAGAGCCAAAATAGTTGATTAATGTCCAGGAGGTAAGATCCAGTGTCTTCATCCGGATGGCCTTATATGTCTGGAAGGAGAAAATGATGATCATTACCACCGGAGTCATGTAAATAATAAACAGAACGTAAGCGTAGATATGAGCAAACACATTCGCGACAGGGTTCGCAATTTTCTGCTTGATCAGCTTCGCTTTGGTTTTGGATACAGACAGATAGTGACCCTTGGATTCATAGGCAGTGAGTACTGTGAGCAGCACAATGGTGAAGATCGCCAGAATCACAGACAGCAACGCTGCCCTTGCCTGGGGGAACGCCTCATCCGCTACGGAGGAACCTGCCAGCCGGACGATCTCCGGGTTGATAGAGTCGTAGCCCAATAGTGTTGGGGCAGACATGGCGCAAAGACCGGTGATAAAGGTCATAACCGTCAGGGAAAACATGGTGGGAACCAGCGTTGGGAAAACCACCTTGAGAAGCACTTTAAATGGCTTTGCTCCCATGTTCCGCGCCGCCTCCACCGTGTTGTAGTCGATGCCCCGGATGGCGTTGCGGAGGAAGAGTGCATGGTTACTGGTGCAGGCAAAGGTCATGGTGAACAGCACCGCCCGGAAACCGGAGAACCAATTCTTATCCATGTTGGGGAACACCTTCACAAGCGCCGTGGTGATAATGCCGTCGCTGTCATACAGGAACAGATAGCCTGTGACCAGAGCCACACCGGAATAGATCATAGTGGTCATGTAGCCCAGCCGGAGAATTCTGGCTCCCTTTATATCAAAATACTCCGTCAGCAGGACGATGGAAACGCCCACAATATTGACGGTGACCACCAGGCACACTGCCAGCTTGAGGGAGTTGAGGACGTATTTCCCCATGCTTCCGGCAAAGAAGAACCGAATCACTGCCAGGGGATCCCGGCTGCCGTCAGGCTTTACAGTATTGAAAATGCTTGCCAGCGTATTGAAGCAGGGCACCAGCATAAAACCCACAAACAAATAAATGTACGCCAGCCATCCAATGATCTTCGGCACAGATCGCCGATCCAGGCGAATGGGCTTTTTCATACCGCGTTTCCCTCCTCCTGGGGGGGATAGGCCATCACGTCCCGAGGATTCAGAACGGCGTTTACCGTCTGACCAGGCTCATAGATGTTCACCCCATCATTTTTCTCAATGACCTTGATGGTCTGGCTGACCAGACGGATGTAATATTTAATGTACAGACCGTAGTATTCCCGGCTCTCCACGATGCCGGAAAGCACCACATCCCCTTCCTTTGGCTCCACATTCACATGGATCCGCTCAAGACGGATGTAGTTATTCATCTTCTCGTCCGCGCCAAGAGCACGGCACACCTCCGGGGAAAGACGGTTGATATCGCCGATGAAGTTGCAGACAAACTCTGTGGCAGAGTGGTTATACACCTCGTTTGGCGTACCGATCTGCTCAATATAGCCCTTGTTGAACACAGCGATCCGGTCTGAGAGTGTCAGGGCCTCCTCCTGATCGTGGGTGACATAGATGGTGGTAATGCCGAAATCCTTCTGCATCCGTTTTAATTCATTGCGCAGCTGAACTCGAAGCTTGGCGTCCAGGTTGGACAGAGGCTCATCCATGCATATGATCGTGGGGCCTGTAACCAGCGCCCGGGCGATTGCAACGCGCTGTTGCTGTCCGCCGGAAAGCTGGGAAACCGCCTTGGCAAGCTGCTCATCGGAAAGATCCACCTTCTTCGCGATGGCACGAACCCGTTTATCGACCTCCGCTTTCTTCAGTTTTTTCACCTTCAGGCCGAAGGCAATGTTGTCGTACACCGTCATAGTGGGGAACAGAGCGTAGCTTTGGAACACAATACCGATGTTACGCTCCTCAATGGGGACGTGAGTGATGTCCTGCCCCTTGACCCGAACCGCGCCGGAGACCGGCTCAATAAACCCGGTAATGGTGCGCAGGGTGGTCGTCTTACCACAGCCGGACGGCCCGAGGAAGGTGAAAAACTCCCCTTCCCGCACATCGACTTCAATATGGTGCAGAGCTTCAAAATCGCCGAACCGCACGACGATGTTTTCCAGTCGGATCATTTCTTGAGACATAAGGCAGAACCCTTTCTGTACAATTTCATCCAGGTAGAAATGGGGCGAGCCGGTTTTCCCGGCTCGCCATGGTCATTCGCAAAAGCTAGCTGGCGGACTGGGTCAGCGCGGCCCAATCCAGGTTATCCCAATCAGGCTCAGAAGCGGCAGAGGCGTCATCTGCCCAGTAGAATCCCAGGTTAGACATAATGTTGGTCCACTCGGTTGTGTGGGCAGCCACATACTCAGCGTAGGTCATGTCAGTACCTTCCACGGTTGTCAGTGCAAAGTTTTTCAGAGTGTAGATGGAAGGAACGCCATCTGGGTACAGGATGGATGCAGCGGCCTGGTTGCAGGGATAGGAATCGAACTCTTCACCCCAGGCAGCCTGGGTCTCCGCAGAACCGAACCACTCGGCAAAGGCCTTTACAGCCTCAGTCTCTTCCTCGGAGCGCCCGGCCTTGTCCAGGATGCCCAGATACTCGGCAATGTAGTACGTGCCATCATCGATCTCAACCAGATCCCAGTTCTCCGGCTCCATGGTGCCCAGCAGAGGATGCTCAGAGCTTTCCGCAGCGGCATCGATCTTGCCATAAAGAGAAGACGAATAGAAGGTGGAAACCTGGACATCACCCTTATTCAGAGGATCAAAGCCATACTTGTAGTCGTCGCCTCCGGACTTACCGCCAGCGCAGTACGCCCACAGCGTCTTCCAGCCATCCACAGTAATACCGCCAGCAGGGGAGGTGGGATCGGTGAAGGCATAGAGCATAGCGGAGTTGATGTTGGAATTGGTAGTGCCGCCGACCTTGTTCTGACGGTACCAGGTGTAGCCGCAGTTCACAATGTCCGCCCAGTGCTGAAAGTGGAGCTTCTCACCGTTGGTGCCCAGCTCATCGTTCCGGTAGAGCATCAGAACGTTCTGAATAACCAGACCGTAGGCCTGACCGGGGTAAGCGTACTCGCCCACTTCGTCAGCCCAAGATGGAGTCCAGTCCACCAGGCTCAGGTTCTCATACTCGCCCTTCACCAACTGGCTCCAGCGGGTCTCGTTCAGACCGAACATCAGGTCGCCGTCTTTGTTCTCGTTGGCAGCCTGGATGGCAGCTACATCGCCGGAGATGACAGAATTGTCATCGATAGAAATGGTGAAGCCCGCATCTCTGGCCTCATTGATCAGCCAGGTAGTACGCTCAGTGGAGTTGGAGTTGGAGTAAATTCGGATTGTGTAGCCGGAATAATCCTTGACTTCCTCCTGGGGAGCCTCGGTCTGGGCAGACTGATTGGCTACAGTTGTGTTGGTGGGCGCTGGATCTTCCTGAGCAGGCTCCTGGCTGTCGGCACATGCGGCCAGGGAAAGAACCATACAGGCAGCAAGCAGCAAAGCAAGCAGTTTTTTCATGATTCATCTTCTCCTTCATTATAATCGGAACATTCCATGTTCCTTCTCTTTTTATATTATACAGGAACCGTAGGATAAAATGGAACCGGGTGATTCTGCGATTCCTATGAAATACCTGTCATTTTACATGGAGCTTTTGAAAATCAGACGCCTGTTTTTGTGCATTTTCCCATCCCCCGCTGCGCTCCTGGTATTCCGAAGGCGAAAGCCCCGCTGTTTTTTTAAAAGTACTGCTGAAATAAGCCACATCCCGGTAACCTACCAGCTCCGCTACCTCGTAGACCTTGTACCGGCAGTCCCGCAACAGTTCCATGGCTTTGTGGATCCGGTATTGGGTCAGATAGGAAATCACTGTGTAGCTGGTTTCCTTTTTAAACACATGGCTCAGGTGACCCTCGCTGACTCCCAAAGCTCCCGCAATGGAGGTAATGCTGATATCTGTATCACTGTAGTGCCTGGAAATATAGTTCATTGCCTGAAGAACGTACTTGCTCTTGTCCCCTTTGGACAGCGCAAGCGGATCCAGCACACCGGTACCTACCACATTCGCTTCCCGCTGACGAACCCGCTCAATGGCGGCAATCAGTTCCTGATTCCGGAATGGCTTCAGAATGTAGTCTACTGCCCCAAGCTGGAGAGCGCTTCTGGCATACTCAAATTCATTGTATGCTGTCAGCAGGATCACATTCGCTCGGCAGCCCCGTTCGCGAAGGCGGCGCAACATCTCCAGGCCGTCCATTTTGGGCATCCGCACATCGGTAATGATCAGATTGGGATTATACCGCTCCACAGCTTCCAGGCCTTCCAGGCCATTGGTCGCTTCCCCTGCCACAACGCAGTCCATTTTCTCCCAGTCCACGCCCAGAATGATCCCACGACGGACGGTTGGCTCATCATCTACCACCAGTACCTTCAGCATTGGCTCTCCTCCTCCTTAACTTGCATGGGCAGCCGCAGAGTCACCCGACTGCCCTCTCCCGGCAGGGAGTATACCCGGACTCCATATCCCGCCCCGTAGTGCAGGGATAAAATCTTATCCACGTTGTGCAAACCCAAATGTCTTCCGGTATCAGCTTCTTCTCCCCGGTTGAGCCGATCCATCTGTTCCTTTGGGAAGCCGCAGCCATTGTCCTGAACGGCAAGGATCAGATCTCCCACCGCTTCCTCCGCGGTAATTTTTATGTAGCCATCTTCCCGGTCTGCCAAGCCGTGGATGATTGCATTTTCCACTAGCGGCTGTAAGATCAGCTTGGGCACAAAGCAATGCTGGAAGCGCTCCCCCACATCGATTTCGCAGGAGAACCGATCCTCATAACGGATATACTGGATATCCAGATATCGCTCTACCAGATCCAGCTCCTCCTCCAATGTGACAAACTCCTCCTGAGAAATGGCAGCCCGTAGAAGATCCGCCAGGTTGGTGGAAAGATCCGCGATCTGTGGCACATGGTTCACGACGCCAAGCCACTTCATGGAGTCCAGAGTATTATACAGAAAATGGGGATTGATCTGGGCTTGCATCATCCGGATCCGCGCGGCATTCAGCTCCCGCTGGTGCTCCATGGATCGTTCCAAATTCAGCCTGTATTCCCTGGTCATCCGGTTAAAAGATGACGCCAATGCTCCAAGCTCGTCTTTCCGCTTTGTTTCGATGCTGACCTGAAGATCTCCCTGTTCTACCCTGCCCATGGCGCGGTTCAAGCGATCCACGGGTTCAAACAGATTCCCGCTGAGCCAAAAAGCGCAGATCACACACAGCCCCAGGCACAACAATCCCAGGGTCAGGCTGATCAAATAGAGGGTATTCAGCACCCGCTGGGAATACACCATGGGCTGCTGCAGCACGAGAAGATAACCGGTCTCCTCCACTGATCGGAAACTGTAACGGCATTCTCCTGCCGAGTCCAAGGTAACATCCTCTCCCTGGAGCAGACGCTGCCGCAGCCAGTACCCCTGGTCAGCGCCATCAGCGGATCGGGTGCTATAACTCAATTCTCCCTGTGGATCCAATATCAGCAGTTCCTCGGTACTGCCCAAGCACCCCCGGAACAATTCATCCAGGTTCTGCTGGGTCACAGTAAACAGAATATACCCCAGAATAACGCCGTCATAGCGCCGCACCGCCCGGGCACACTGAAAAGCGCCCTCGCCGCCGGTGCGGAAGACCATGCCATCACTTTGACTGGCTGCCCGAAGCACACCCCAGTCCGTTCTCTGCTGAGTCAGAGGCAAAGACTGCCCTGTGGTATAGCAGCAACGCCCGTCCGGCAAGCACACATCCACCCGAGCGTTTTCCCGGATGTCCGCCGCTTCCCGAAAAAGCACCTGATACAAGATCCGGGAGTCTGTGGTTCCGCCTCGGAGAACACTGCGAACAACGGTACTGCCGCACAGAGTATCCGCCAGCTGCTCCATTTCCCGGGAGAGAGAAGCGAATTCTTCCCGGCATTCCTCCAAATGGGCATCTGCTTCCTCCTGCTGATCCCGGTTGGTACGCTCCACCTGGAACCGCATCATCAGTACATTGCATAGAAACAGGGGCAGCAGAGTAATGAGAAGAACATAGGCAAAAACCCGGTTTCGGAAAGAGCGCTGAATCCAGTTTTTCATGCTTCCCCCTCCCGGATTTTTTCCCACACGGAAAGGACGCTTTCCTGACGTGCGCCAGCGGCAACCGCATCATAAAATACGCCCTCCTGCTTTCCAAAGGAAGCCAACACGCTGCCCCGATCTGTTTCTTCCAAAGCGTAGTTCTGGGCGTCCTGGCTCAGCAAAAAGCGAAGAAAAGCCTCTGCGTTTTCTTTGTGGGGAGCGTCCCGAAAAATGGCACAGCCTTGAGCAATCCGGTAGATACCCTGAGAGGGATACACCACGGTCAGGGAGCCTCCCACTCGAAGACGCCGCTTCGCTGCGTCCTCCGGAACCACAGCAAGCCGGCAGCTTCCGTCCGCCACGCTGTCAATCACACTTCCAACATCCGGGAGCAGCTCTCCCAGGTTCCCGGAAAACCGGGTCAGCACGGTTTCCGGATCCTCCTCTGGGTTTTCCAAAGTCAGAATCTCCAGCACTGTCCTGCCAAAATCGGATTCTTGAGGATCCGCGAAAGCAATGTGCCCCTGCCAGGCGGGATCCAGTAGGCTGTCAAAGCCGGTTGGAGGATTCTGCCGGATCAGCATTGGGTTATAGATCAGCACCACACCCTGGGAGGATACCGGGCAATACTCCTCTCCCGCGGGGGCAAACTCGCTAAAATTCTCCGAAACATCCGGGCAGGCCTGAAACGCGTCGGCATGCGCCGAGAGGAAATCCGTTTCACATCCAAAAATCAGATCCCAGCCGGCATCCTCCCAGCTTTCCAGCAACTCCGGGGCGGTTCCGGTAACCACCTCTGTCCAGACGCCGGTGCGCTGCTCGAATTCCAGAACCAGCGGCTCCCAGACCTCTTTTTCCAGACTTGTTGCAACAGTCAGCCTCTGATTCACTTCCGGAGGCAATGCCGCAGACTCCGTTTTCCCGGTGCATCCCGCAAGGATAAGCGCTGCAAGGAGCAACAAAAAAATTCTTTTCATAAAAAGCAAGCTGCCCCCCCAAAATCCTTTTCTTTTTCTCATTTTACCATATTTCCATCGGATAGCAAGGAAAAATTCTTGATTTCCTAAAACTTGCCCCGGTTTGCGCCATAAAAAGGGGCCGCAGCAGACGCTGCGGCTTCCTTCGCAAAATTCTGGCTTCCCGACATACCGGGGATCTCCCAGCTTACTCACTGCCTTTTTTCCCACTCACCATGTGGTATTCTGTGTGTTCGGGTAATTAAATGCCTCCTTGAGCTTAAGGTAATATTCGTTAAAGGTGACGCCATTGTCCACATACCGCCAGGGATATCCGTAGGGCTGGCTATCGGTATAGTTGAGGAGACATTCCGGGTGCTTTTCCTGGAACCGGGCACGCTCCTCCGAGCTGGTTGGAGTAGACATTGCCACCATAACCTCCATGGGCAGATCATACAGAGGAGAAAGGTCGCTGACCTTTGTAAATCCGATATTCAGCCGCTTCAGGCTTTCACACTGGGCAAGGGGTGTAATATCCGTCAGCAGCCCACAGTAGGCAAGCTCCAAAAACTCCAGCTTTTTACATCCGGCAAAGGCACTCAAATCTTTGATAGAGGAACCGGAGAGAATGATCGCTTCCAGGTTGGGCATTCCCGCCACAAAGGAACAGTCCGTCAGGGTTTCGTCGTGGCCAAAGTCGCAGAACTTGGCGTCCTCGCAATAAATCAGGTCATGACAATTGCTGTCCGTCAGTCCGTACACCCACCGAATGACCTCCCGGTCAGTGGTACAGCTTCCGTTTTTGCCAAATCTGATCCGCCATACCAGCTTGACATTTTCCCGGTATTCGTCACGAAGCTGGGCGAGCAGCTCATTGCTGAACCCGCAGGTATCCAGCAGCACATAGGTTCCCCGCAGAAGGCTCAGCGCCTGCCGCAGTTCCTCCTCCCCTTGATCGCCGATTTCCTGGTTTTTAAATTCGATCCGTTCATCGGTGGTGGAGACGGTTTTCCCAAAAAGCTCAAAGGCGTAGTGGAATGTCACGTTGGGCAGAGCGGTCTGCAATGCGCTCACATCCGCCATGGTTAGATTACACGCATCTCCGTTCATCAACTCTACCTGGCTGAGATTTGGCAGCAGAGACAGCTTTTGAGAGATGAATCCCAGTTCCTCCGGTATTGCCCAGGAAAGATCCAACGCCTGGGTATCCAGCGTTACCTCTTCCCCATTCAGCGTCACCGTATAGTCAAAGGAAATTTGGGGATATTTTTCCTGAAGCGCCGCAACCTGTCCCATGGTCAGCTCCGCGTCCGGAAAAGTCAGCGACTCCATGCTGTCCAGGTAGATCAGATTGTCCAGAAGCATATCGTAGTCGTATTCACCAGATCGAAGAGTCAGCTTTTTGGTGCCGGATACCGCCGCGCGGCTTCCCAGCGCCACGGAATAGGTGACCTCCACATCGGGATGCTCCTGCTGATATTGCTGAATCTGTTCATAACAGGTACTTCCGCAGAGGTTGACCTCCTTCAGATCCGGGTATTCCTCCAGCTGGAGAATATCATCCTCTGTGACAACCAGAGTCAGCTTGTCGATAATCGGCATCTCGGTG
The DNA here is from genome assembly GCA_964499615.1 of uncultured Oscillospiraceae bacterium. Taxonomy (GTDB): domain Bacteria; phylum Bacillota; class Clostridia; order Oscillospirales; family Oscillospiraceae; genus Faecousia. Next base: position 19,370 of record CAZCLX010000001.1, on the reverse strand, counting down.
GTCTCCGGAGGAAGCTGTTCCTCCTGGGTGCACCCCGACAGCAGCAGTGTTGCTGCGATAGCAGCCAAAAGTAATTTGATACCACATTTCATGAATCTTCCTCCGCTTTGGATCGTTTTTCCTATTATGCCACACTTTCCGGGAAAATACAAGTATAACTCTTAATACGCTGTTGAAAGGGGACGCCGCGTTTTTGCGGCGTCCCTCTGTGTATAGTCACTCAATCTCTGCGAAGTGCCTCGATGGGGTTCAGGTTTGCCGCCTTGGTTGCCGGCAACATGCCGAAAATGACACCGATAAGAGTAGAGAACACCACAGCTACCAATATAGCAGGAACACTGATGGCCACCGGGATCTGCATGAGGCTGGAAATAACCTCAGCCAAAACAATACCGGAAATTACCCCAATTACGCCGCCCAGGAAGGTGAGCACTGCCGCTTCCGTCAGGAACTGGAGCAGGATCCTCTTCTTTTTCGCGCCGATAGCCTTTTTCAGACCGATTTCACTGGTACGCTCGGTAACGGATACCAGCATAATGTTCATAACGCCGATACCGCCGACCAGCAGGGAAATGCTGGCAATCCAGATAAGCTGGGTATTGGTGGACTGGCTCATTTCCTGGAGCTGCTGAGCCTGTTCCAGCATATCCTGGCTGCGGTAATCAAAATCACTTTCCGGATCTTCGATCTGCTTCTGAGTCAGCAGGTCCGCTGCCTCCTTGCCGACGGAGGTCATTGCGTCGGTATTCTCCACCTTAATAACCGCCGTCTGAGGTTCATCAAACAGGTAGATGGAAGGCCAGACCGGATCCGGGATGAAAATCGTCCCTGCCGAGGTATCTGCATACAGCTGGTAATCCTGCATGGAGTTGATCGTAGGACTAAATTCATCGGAAAGGGTCACGACACCCACGACAATAAAAGGTTCCCCCTGCAGCTCCAACGTCTGATTAATGGGATTTTCTCCGCCAAAGAGGGTGCTCACCGCCTTGGCATCCACCAGTGCTACCTTCCGGAAATTCAGAAAATCTGTCTCTGTGAAGCCTCTGCCGTTCCGAATCCGGTAACCGTAGACGCTAAGGTAATGCTGGTCAATTCCCATCAGTGTCCCATCAAACTCAGTATTCAGATAATAATTTTCATCGTCCCAACTCCGGGTATGAATCAGGGAAACCTCCTCCACGCCATGGATTGCTTCCAGTTCCTGCCGGGTTTCCTCAGTGATGGTTTGGACGCCGGATGGGATATCGTTCCAGGTCATATCGTAGGCATAACCTTCCGCGTACAGCTGTACTGTCACCACATTGTTTCCCGCACCGATTAAATTCTCCTTGATCTGCTCATTGGTTCCCTGAATGGTGGAAACAATGGTAATGATAGCGGCGATGCCGATGATAATACCCAGCATAGTCAGCATGGAGCGAAGCTTATGGCTCCAAATGCCTTCAAAGGCAAGTCTGATATTTTCACCCATATTCTTCCCTCCCGCTGTCAGTAATTGTAAAGGTCACTGATGTCGCCCTCTTCCGCTTTCGCGCCGGGCTTAACGCTCTTGCCGTAGGGGAAGGCGATCATATCATCCGTGCTCAGACCGCTGAGGATCTCTGTGTAGCTGCCCCACAGAGACTTACCCACAGTTACGACACGCTTCTCTAGCCGTCCGTCCTCGCCCATAACCAGGACATAGCTTTCACCGTCCTCGGTACGGATGAAGGGATTTTGCAGGTAGATGCTGTCTTCGTTTCCGGATACGGAAAACTCGATTTCCACGTAGTTCCACGCCTGAAGGTTGGCGCTCTCGTCGATGAAGACCGTAAAGGGATAGTAGGTCGCGTTGGTGTTGCCATATCCGTAATAGTTGTTGCTGCTGGAAGGAAAATCGCTCACGGATTGAACGGTACCGGTATAAGCCATGCCGGAGCTCCAGTCATACACGGTGACCTCCTGCCCGATTGGCAGCTTATCCCGAATCAGTTCGCTGACATAGCCGGTGACCAGGAATCCGCCGCCGCCGGAGATCTTCAGCATAGGCTGCTGAGTCTGCTGGGCTTCCTCCTCCGTCAGGCAGGTGACCACCTTGCCGTCAACCTCAGCATAGATATTTCCGTCAGACATTTCCCGTTCCATGATGTTATATTCCGCTTCTGCCATTTTGAGCTGAAACTCATCGTTCTTAATGGTCTGCTCCTGTTCCTGACGCATCTGAGCGATCTGGGCGGCAGTGTAGCCGCTGCCGAAGTCGATATCCGGCACATTTGTTTCGGTTTCCTGCGCCAGAGTATAGTCCGCGATCCCGCTGGCACTGAACAGCCGCATGGAAAGTCCGCCAGCGGTATAGATATGCATTCCCTGCCAGACAGTCACGCTGCCCTTGGACATATCCCCGGAGGTGATCTTAAACACCACGTAAAAGTCGCTTACCTGGATCGGCTCCGGCTCCTCCACAGCGGAGGCGCTGGAATCGCCTCCCTCCTGAACCCCCGTTTCGGCGGGGTCTGTCACCACCGGAGGATCCGTCACTTCCGGGGGATCTGTTACTACCGGAGGATCCGTCACGTCGGAGGGATCCGTCACGTCGGAGGGATCCGTGGGTTCCGGCTCCGGACGGTTTTCATTCTGCTGCCGCTCTGCCTCCTGGCGGATCGCTTCGATAAGGCTCTGGGTAATCGCGGTGTCGCTTTTCAGCCACACCAGGATTGCGTTCTCCTGGGAACTGCCGTCATGGTCTCCCCCGGCATAAATCTGATAGCTTTCCGTAAGGCCAATGCCAAGATCCGGATCAGATGGCTCCGTGACAGATTGCGTCGCCATAGGCTTCATGCTCTTGATCTCCTGAAGTCTCTTCTCATCATCCTCCAGCTGAAGCTTCGCTTTCTCCACCTCCAGCCGTTTCCGTTCCAGCTGCAGATCTGACAAAGTAGTATCAAACCGGAGAAGCAGATCGCCCTTCTTTACCTCGTCCCCCTCTTTCACCGCCACCTCTGTAACGGTCTGCGTGTCGCTCAGAAAAACCGTCTGAATTCCTTCAGTGGAAACAGGGCCATAGCAGCTCTGGGTATCGCCCCAGTAGTTTGTCATACCGATCATGTTAAAGCTATACACCCCAATCGGGTTGCCTCCGCCGCTGGTCACCGCAAAAACGACGCCCACGGCAATTGCCGCTACCAGCACAACAGCGGCAATGGCGATTACCCACTTCCAAGGCTTTTTCATCTTATTCCGCTTCATTTTCCGCATTGCCTCCTTCGGCCCTGGGAGTTTCCGACTGATCCATCTCCGTCCGCAGTTCACCATCCAGTATGTGATATATCTTATTGGCGCAGTCGGCAATTCCCTGTTCGTGGGTGATCATGATAATGGTCATTCCCTCATCGCTGAGGCGGCGGAAAATCTCCATGATCTGGAGGCCCGCCTTGGTATCCAACGCGCCAGTTGGCTCGTCCGCCAGCAGAAGATCCGGTTTGCCGGCAATGGCTCTGGCAATTGCCACCCGCTGGCACTGGCCGCCGGAGAGCTGGTTGGGGTAAAAATGGATCCGCTCCTCCAGTCCCACGGATTTCAGCGCCTCCTCCGCTCTGGCCCGGCGTTCCTTCAGCGGCACGCCGGCATACAGCAGCGGCAGGGCAACATTGTCCAGGGCATCCATTTTCGGCATCAAATAGAAGCTCTGGAACACGAAGCCGATATGGCGATTGCGCACGTCTGCCAGGGCGTTGTCGTCCAGATCCTGTATGTTCTGACCGCTCAGCTCATAGCTGCCGGAGGTTGGAACGTCCAGACATCCGATCAAATTCATCAGTGTGGTTTTCCCGGAACCAGACGGACCCATAATAGCAAGGTATTCTCCCTGTTCCACGGAAAGATTTACATTTTTCAGAACCCGTACCGGCTCCTTGCCCTGCACATAGTCCTTACAAATGTCTGTCAGCTTCAGAATGGTCATTCGCCCACCCCGCCTTCCGCGTTTACGATCTCGCCGCCGTCATCCATAGGGCTTTCGTCATCACTCTTGCCGTCCAGGTCGCCCTCGTAGAATCCGTCCTCACCTTTGCCGCCCAGGTCATCCTCATAGAATCCGTCATCACCTTTGCCGCCCAGATCGTCCTCAGCCAAGCCTTCCTCTCCATCGTCCTCATGCACGACGGGGCTATGTGAGGTAGGCGCTCCCTCTACGCAGTACTGATCCGGGAAGGCAATGAAGTCGTCTTCACTCAGTCCATCTGTGATCTGGAAGGTATCCAACATACCGTTGTAATAGCCCAGAATGACATTCCGCTTTTCCAGCTTACTGCCCTTTTCCGCCCAGACGTAAGCGGAACCGTCGTCGTTATACGCAATGAACGCGCTGCTAAGCTGGACGCCGGCAACCACATTATCCCCTGTATCCTTCTCCATGTATACATGCTGCCCCAGCAGCAGTCCCTCATTACTGTCCAGCTCCACATAGAAGGGGTAGCGGCTGGCATTGGACATCTCATCGCCTTTACCACTGTACACGCTGCTGGCATTCCCCTGGACAGGGCTTTCATAGTCCACCAGGGTAACGGTTCCGGTCCAGGTTGTACTGTCTGTACGGGAAATGATCCGAACCCGGTCACCTTCTAGGATGCCTCCCCGTTGCATTTCTCCAATGGTGCCCTTGACCCGGTAGGCGCCCGCCTGCTGAATAGATATGTAAGGCAGCGCGTTGCCATAGTCATCGGTTCCGCTTTCACTGATCTGAGTAACCCGTCCGTCAACCGGAGATACCACGGTGGAATTTTCCAAAATCTCTTCCGACTTGGCAACCTCCGCCTCTTTGGTTTTCAGGTTCAGCTGCGCTTCCTTCAGATCCACCTGATTGGTCTGGATCTGAACGGCGTACTGCAGTTTATCCCCGGTGCCTGCCCGCTGATACTGCTTTTCCAGATCCGCGATCTGACTGTTCAGATTTTCAATGGTCGTTTCCAGCTGCTCCTTTTCCAGGCGCTGCTTGTCCAGAGTAAGCTGGAGTTCCTCTACATCGTAGGAAAACAGCTTGTCACCGGTTTTCACATCGTCGCCTTCCTTGACCAGCAGTTCTTCTACTGTCATACTCTGATCTTTCTTGATCTCCGCGACATTTTCGGAAACTACAATTCCAACAAACCGATCTCCGGGGGCAATTCCGCCCATTTGACTCAATTCCTTAACTGACTGGACATAGACCGCTCCTTCCTTGCCGCCGCAGGCAACGAGGGTCAGCGTCAGGCAGAGCGCCAGCGCCAGGGCAAGGATTTTTTGTAGCTTCATAGCAAATTCCTCCATGGTATAAGTGTTTCTGTCTTTACGCTATATGATACTTCCTAACCGCTGAAAAATCAACTGGTTTCAGGTTAAGTCTTCCTTAAGAATTGAAGCACCCGGCCTCAAAAAAAGCCGGGTGCTTCCAATTTTCTCCTATTTTATCCGATGGGCTCGAAATCCGCCGCGCCATGCTTGCACAGGGGGCACACAATGTCGTCAGGCAGGGTGTCGCCCTCATAGATCCAGCCGCAGACCTTGCAGACAAAGCCCTTCTTTCCCGCTGTCTCCGGCTTGGGCTTAACGTGATTCTGGTAATAGGTGTAGCTCATGGTCTCCCGCTGGGAAATGACCCGGGCTTCGGTGACGGAGCAGATAAACATGCCGTGGGTTCCCAGATCCACATAGCTCTCCACCTTCAGGGACATGAAGGAGTTAATATACCGAGGCAGGAACCGCAGACCGTTATCGGACCGGAGCACCTCTTCCCCGGCAAACTTGTCCGCCGTCCGTCCGCTTTGGAAGCCAAAGTTCTGGAACACAGAGAAGGGAGCGGAGGTATCCAGGCAGTTCACGTTCATAATGCCGGTCTTCTGGATGATGTGGTGGGAATAGTTCTGCTTGTTAATGGTCACCGCCACACGGTTGGGAGTGTTGGTCACCTGGGATACGGTGTTGACGATCAGGCCGTTATCCTTCATTCCATCGTTGGAGGTGACAACATACAGGCCGTAACCGATGTTAAACAGGGCAGTCAGGTCGTTTTTGTTGGCGGTGTCATCCTGCCGAGCAAGATAATCCTTGCACAGCTCCTCCGCCAGTGCCTCAATCTGGGATTTGCTGTCGTCGCTCAGGGCAGAGAGAATCCGCACTGTGGTGTCGGTAAAAGTGACGTTTTTGCTGCCGGAGAGCATATTCTTCATGGTCTTAGCGGCCAGGGGCGCCCAAGAACCGTTTTCCATCATGGCAACGGTGCGGTTCTGGTAGCTTCTCTCCGTCAAGTGGTTGATAAACTCCTTCATGAAGGGGAAAATATCCGCGTTGTAGGTGGTAGTGGCAAGCACCAGCTTGCTGTAGCGGAAGGCGTCCTCTACCGCTTTTGCCATATCGCAGCGGGCAAGGTCATGCACCACCACCTTGGGGCAGCCCTTGGCATGAAGCTTTTGGGCCAACAGTTCTACCGCGTCCTTGGTGTGGCCGTATATGGAGGTGTAGGCAATGACAATGCCGTCGCTCTCCACCTGATAGCTGGACCAGATGTCATACAGGTTCAGGTAGTGGCCAAGATTCTCAGTAAGCACCGGTCCATGAAGAGGGCAGATGATCCCAATATCCAGCCCTGCCGCTTTTTTCAGCAGCGCCTGAACCTGAGCGCCGTACTTGCCCACAATGCCGATATAGTACCGCCGGGCTTCATCGTCCCAGCCCTCCTCCACATCCAGGGCTCCAAACTTGCCGAAGCCGTCCGCGGAGAACAGGACCTTGTCCCGGGAATCATAGGTTACGATCACTTCCGGCCAATGAACCATGGGCGCGGTGACAAAGGTTAAGGTATGCTCGCCCAGGCAGAGGGTGCTGCCCTCCCCGACCACGACCCGGCGGTCGGCGTAGTCGGCGCCGAAGAAATTCCCCATCATGGTAAACGCCTTGGCGGAGGAAACGATGGTTGCCTCCGGGTAGGTTTTCATAAAGTTTGCGATATTTGCCGCATGATCCGGCTCCATATGCTGAACCACCAAGTAGTCCGGCTTCCGGCTGCCCAGGGTCTTCTGGATGTTGTCCAGCCACTCATGGGTGAAGTGCTGATCCACGGTATCCATGACCGCCGTCTTGGTGTCCAGAATCACATAGGAATTGTACGCCATGCCATTTGGCACTACGTACTGCCCCTCAAACAGATCCACATGGTGATCGTTTACGCCAACATAACGGATGTCCTGTGTAATGCGCATTTTTTTACTCCTTATCCTTTTTTTGATTGCTATAGGAAAACGGATGTGATATACTAATACCACAATTTATTGTATTATACCATTTTCTTCTCCGGTTGTACAGAGAAAAACATGGAAAGGAAGGAAAAATTATGTCTATCATTCATGTCACCTCGGAAAACTACGCCCAGGAAGTCCTGGAAAGCGACAAAACCGTCCTTCTGGATTTCTTTGCCGTATGGTGTGGCCCCTGCAAAATGATCGCTCCCATTTTGGAAGAGATCGCCGAAGAGCGGGAGGATGTGAAGATCTGCAAAATCGATGTGGATCAGGCCATGGATATTGCCGCCCAGTTCCGTGTGGTGAGCATCCCCACCCTGGTAGTTCTCCGGGACGGCAAGGTAGTCACCCAGGCGGTTGGGGCCATGCCCAAGGCAGAGATCCTGGAGCTTTTGGATTAAGGAGCGGTTAGCAGTTAGTGGAATAAACAAGTCTTGCGATTCCGCTATCTGCTAACTGCTGAACGCCGCCCGAATATAGTCCCGGGAGACAGGATAATAAGTCACTTCTATTGGCTCGGCGGCGAGGCCTTGGGCTTCTCTCCAAGTCTCATAGTCCCCATCATCTAAGTACCTTGTCACACCGTCCCGGCTGATGAGGTACACATATCCGTTCCCATCTAGGTCGATATGCTCCGGGAAGGATTCTCCGTTGTAGTTCGTCTCCCCCAAGGTTCTGTCCCAGCCATCCACGGTGACGCTCTGACCGTAAACACCGGTGTCCTTATCATAAGTATAGACGTTGCAGGGCCACATATCGTCTCCAGCCAGCCCTTGGTTGTAGGATAGCTCCGCCACTGCCACGCCGCCGGGATAGAAGATCACAGCGGGAAATTCCGTCAGTTCCTGGGTGACAGTCTCCCCATCGAAGCCGCAGACATACAGTGTCATTTCCGCTATGGAGCAGACGGAAAAGGAAAGCACCAGTTCCTCCTTCCCGTCGCCGTCCACATCCTGGTAAGCGAAGCGGTTTCCCTCCATAGCGCCGAACCCGCTGTCCAGTTTGGCCTGCCGGCCATCCGGGAGCACCAGTTCATAGGCAAAGTCCTCCAGCGTCTGGCGCAGCACGTTTCGCCGCTTTTCCGCCAGATCCTGGTCTGTCAGCGGAGGCTTGGTGGTTTCCGGAGGCAGCGTAGTTTCCGGCGGGGTGGTCACCGGCATCTGATCCTTTTTCCCGCAACCAAACAGCAGAGCGGTAGCGCACACCGCAGCAAGCAGCATCTTATATTTCTTCACAAGCACCGGCTCTTTTCTATAAATTTGCTTTTATTATATCATAGCACCGAAAAAAGAACATGAAGATTTCCTTAATAATGGAGGTACACACTATGCCGGCATCCTGGCTTCGCGACGCGGTATTTTATGAAATTTATCCCCAGAGCTTCCGGGATTCTAACGGCGATGGCATCGGCGATCTGCCGGGCATCACAGAGAAGCTCCCCTATGTAAAAAACCTGGGCTGCAATGCCATCTGGCTCAACCCCTGCTTTGACTCCCCCTTCAAGGACGCAGGCTATGACGTCCGGGACTACTGCCGGGTGGCTCCCCGGTACGGCACCAACGAAGACCTGTGCCGGCTATTCCAGGCTGCCCACAACTTGGGCATCCGAGTTCTGCTGGATCTGGTGCCTGGCCATACCAGCGAGGAGCACCCCTGGTTCCTGGAAAGCGGACGGGAGGAGAAAAACGAGCTGTCCGGGCGCTATCTATGGACCGGCAACATCTGGGAGCGGGCAGAGGGTAATATGATTTCCATTGCCGGAGAATTCCCCCGGTCCGGAGCATACGTCATCAACTTCTTTAAGGCCCAGCCCGCCCTGAACTACGGCTTCCGGGAGCGTCATGCCGATTGGCAGCAACCCATCACCAGCCCCGACGCCATCGCTACCCGGGAGGCAATGAAAGATGTAATGCGGTTCTGGCTCAGCCGGGGCTGTGACGGCTTCCGGGTAGACATGGCGGACTCTCTGGTAAAAAACGACGATACCGAAAAGCTTGCCACCATGGAGGTATGGCGGGACATTCTGGGCACCATCCATCGTGAGTACCCTGAAGCGGCCTTCGTCTCTGAGTGGAACCATCCGGACAAAGCGCTTCGGTGCGGCTTCGACATGGACTTCTATCTGAACTGGGACGGCAACGGCTACAGCGCCATGATGCGCTCAGTGAAAAAGCAGGATGGCGCCCCCAGCGTCAATGACAGCTATTTTTCCCTCCACTCCGGAACGGATGCCAGCCGGTTTCTGGCGGATTACCTGCCCCAGTACCATGACACTAAGGATCTGGGGCTGTGGTGCCTTATCACCTGCAATCATGATACCCCCCGCCCCTCCGCCAGCCTGACGGAAACGGAGCGGCGTCTGGCCTACGCCTGGATCTTCACCATGCCCGGCGCACCCTTCCTGTACTACGGCGACGAGATCGGCATGGATTACCGGGATCTTCCCACCAAAGAAGGCGGCTACAACCGTACCGGCTCCCGGACGCCTATGCAGTGGGACAGCGGCAAAAACCTGGGCTTCTCCCAGGGCGCCGCGGAAAATCTGTATCTGCCAGTGGAAAACGATGACCGCCACACCGTCGCCCGGCAGGAATATGACCCGAACTCCCTTCTCAATCACGTCCGTAGACTGATCGCTCTGAGGCACAGCCGGGAAGATCTGCAAAACGGAAGTCCCTTTGAGGTTTACCGCTGTGAGGGACGCCTCTTTGCCTACAAGCGTGGAAACCTGCTGATTGCCATGAATCCCGGTGAAAACCCGGTTGTCTGCTCCCTGGACGGAGAATATAAGCCTCTCTATACCATCGGTGCGCCGGAAATTTCTGGATCCGCCCTTATCCTTCCCACCCAATCCTTCGCCGTCCTTGTGCCAAAACAGTAACGCTTGCAGAAAAGCACTATTTTGTGTTGACAAATTCCCGCAAACAGTTTATAATATGAAGCAAGTAAAAGGCAAGCTGTATCTTAACTGTGTCTTCGGCGATGCTAGGGCTCTGCTCGCTGATCCATATAAGCAATGCTTGTTATTTTAATGATGATAGGAAGGAGTAAATGAAATGAGAAAGCTTGTAACCTTTATTGTTGCATTCGTTTTGTGTTTGAGTTTGTCCGTCACGGCCTTTGCTTCCGATGTTAAGAGCAATCAGGGCGGTTACACTGGCGGCGACACCAGTTCTCCCCGGACTGGCTCTGTCGCGGTTGTTGTGCTTGCAATTACCGCTTGCACTGCAGGGGGTATAGGTGCAGTTGCTTACAAAAAAAGCAAAGAATAACGAGGTTTAATGGGGCGGTGAATTTTATCGCTCCATTAAAATTATTAAAATGCGAAACAAGAAACGTCTTTACCTGATTATTTGCATTGTCAGTTTTTCCATTGTTTTGGTTGCTTTGGGTGCGATTGGATTCCTGCTGTTTTCTCTCAGCGAATCCCGAAGTGACTATGCCCAGCTTGCAAAGGATGCCAGAGCTGTTTCTCCCTCGGTTCCTACAGTTTCCACAGTGGCCACTGTACCAACAGAGGCAGAGGAGATCGTAGAGGAAACTCAGCCCGTCCTCGTGGACATACCCATCAACTTTGAATTCCTGCAGGAGAAGAACCCGGATATTATTGGCTGGATCACGGTGGATGGCACGGATATTGATTTTCCCATTCTATATGACACCACATATAACCGTTACTATCTGAAGCATAATTACGAAGGGACTTACACAAACTACGGTTCCATCTTTGTTTTAGGTGAAAATGCCAACGATTTTACGGATTTCAACACGGTGGTTTACGGTCACAACAATCTGGATGGGCATATGTTTGCTCCGCTCCACAACTTCCGGAACAAGGAATTTTTTGACACGTATGGGCAGTTCACTATCTACACCCCTGATCGGGTGCTGACCTACGAAATCTTTGCTCTGTACCGCAACGATAATTTGAACATTATCGTGAATAATGATTTCTCCACACAGGAGCTAAAGGAGCAGTACATTGAGAGCATATATGCCCGCACGGATATGGCACTGTTCAAGCCGGAGTACGAAGTCACGCCCTCCGATAGAATTGTTACCCTTTCCACCTGCATAGGCAATCCGTCCTACCGGTTTGTCTTGCACGGTGTGCTCATCAGTGAGGAATTAGGCAAATTCGCGGAAGCTCCGTCAGTTGACGAGGATACAAACGAATCATGAACACTTCAAAAGGAAAATTTCTCCGAAAAAAGCAAAAAGCAACTCCCCTGAAAGTAACCGCCATCGTGCTAAGCTCGCTGGCGGCACTTCTGGTTTTTGTAGCTATTGGTATTGGTATTTTTGTGTGGTACTCCAGCAGTATCCGTGGAGGAATGTTTGCCTCCAGAGGAAGCATCGCCGAAATGATTCCTCAAGCGGAGTCTGTCGGGGACTCCCCTTCCGCCCCTTCGGCAGAGACACAAACGATGCCAGCTGTCGTCGCGGACTGGGTCGATGACAGTGGCAATGCCTATAACTACCGGGATGATGTGATTGCCATTCTCCTTATGGGCATCGATTACATGAGTGATTCCCGCCACTGGTACGGAGATATGCTGTCTAACGGCGGCAATGCCGATGTGATGGGCCTAGTGATCCTTGATGTCAACACTTTTTCCTTTTCCATTCTGTATATCCCACGGGATACCATGGCTGATGTAATCGTCATGGATGCGGACGGCAAGTACTACGATACCATCAGCAGCAACATTACCACTGCCCACAGCTATGGGGACGGCAAAGATCTTAGCTGCCGCCTAACTGCTGACGCGGTGTCCCGTCTGCTGTACGGCGTGCCGGTGAATCGCTACGCTGCTCTGGACTATAATGCGCTGTACACATTAAACGATATGGTCGGCGGCATCACCATTACCTTTGACCAGGACTATCCTGAAATTTCCTCTTCCTTTACCAGCGGCAAAACAGCAACGCTGAACAATTATTATCTAAGCAAGTTTATTACGTACCGAAATATCAATCAGCTGGATGGTGCCTATGACAGAGGCGAGAGAAGCATGGCTGTTCTGAAGGCGCTGTTTAACCAATGTAAGGACAAAATTGCCGCAGACCCCACGGTAGCGCTGGATTTTCTGAACCGTCTCAGTGGGCAGGTTACCACCGATTTGGACTTGGTGGAAATTACCTTCCTTGCCCAGAACATTGGCAAAATGAGCTTCACCTCAGATACGGTAGTGTCCCTTCCCGGAGAAACCGTAATGGGTGAAACGTATGCCGAATTCTATCCGGATGAAACCTGGCTTCACGATTTTGTGGTGGACAAATTCTGTGTTCCAGCAGAATAGAAGCACATTTTAAAAAATCAAGGGCCGCGAAAAACGCGGTCCTTGATTTTTATTTCGTTTTTCTGCCGTATCCATAACCATAACCGTAGCCATATCCGTATCCATACCCATATCCGTAACTACCGGAAATGCCTTTACGCACGTTGTTAAACACGCAGCCAATGATAGGAAGCTTCCCATCAGTAAGGCGCTGTACGCCGTCCAGGATCTGCTCCCGGGAGGCAAAATCCTGCCGAATAACCATCAGTCCCACTTCGGCAACCTCGGCTACCACCGCGGCGTCCGCCAGCAGGGAGCAGGGAGGCGTATCAAGAATCACATAATCATACAGCTTTCGCGCAGCTTGAATCAGCCGGGGCATCCGTTCCTTGGACAGCAGTTCGGAATGGTCCGTTTTATCATTCGGCCCACCGGGCACCACAAACAGGCCATCCACTTCCGTGGACTGAATCATTTCCGCGATGGTGATACGGCCCTCTATAAAGTCCACAAGGTTAAACTTACTGGTCAAGGGATTCCCTTTTGTAGACAAAGTACTCACTACAGAGGAGTTGCGCAGATCGCAGTCGATCAGCAGCACCTTTTTCCCTTTTTGCGCCAAAGAGACTGCCAGATTCACAGAAATCGTCGTTTTTCCTTCGCCGGGAACGGCGCTGGAGACCAGGAGGACCCTCTTCCCCTCTTCCTTCATGGCATTCTCTACCCGCAGGCGGAGAAGCCGGATGGACTCTGAAAAGCCGGATTCATTTTTAAGCCGCTGAATCAGAGGATAAGGCATTTTCCGAGTTACCTTGATAGCAGGAATCTGGCCAAGGCAATGTGTGTTTAAGGTCTGGCGCAGCTCTTCTTCATTATGGATGGTATTTTTCAGCAGAACCAAAACCGCTATCAGCGCGCACCAGAGCAGCGCACCGATTCCCGCGCCTCGGAGAATGTAGTACTGGAAATGGAATGTGGCAACCGGCTGCGTGGGGACGCCGCTTTCGTCCAGCAGCACAAGCACCGTAGATCCGACGACAAATTCCGCCACTTCCGGGTAGCATTTCATTACAGCGTTGAGCACATCGTAAGCTCGCTGCGGATCTGAATCCTGTACTTGCAGTGTCAGAATGCTTGCCTGGGCCGATGCTGAAACCGATATTGCCGGTACCTGACTGATCCCCAGCTCCTCCTTGACCCGATTTTGGAGTAGTCCGCTGGTCAGGATAGAGGGGAAAGTATCCGCCATAACCTGCGCCGTTTTTTCATTGTAGCTGCCAACGCTGGCATAGAGAGGATTTGCCACCCGAACCGTGAAGGAAGCATAGGCTTCATAGGTGGGCCGATAGGATCGGTACCGCAGAAATGTCATCCCTCCGGCGCACAGCAAAATCAGTACCAGACCCAGCAGCCAGGTTCGTTTTGCCTGGCGGAGGAAATCCTCCAGCAGCACAAATAAATCCAGTTTCTGTTGATCCTTTTCTTCGATTTCCATAGCAGCCCTTCCTATTTCCTACTTGAACCATAGTGGCCATAGTGGCCATAATGGCTGTATTCTTTGTAGCCACCATAGCCCGCTCCAGAGGACAGCCGGGTAGCGTATACATTGTTCAGCACACAGCCCAGCAGCTTTGCCCTATGGCCCTCCAGGGCGCCAATGGCATTGTTAAGCGCAGGCGCGACTGCCGCGTTCTGACGAACCACCAGAAGGCTGACATCCGCCAGGTTGGCCATTCCCTCCGCATCCGATGCTGCGTTCATTGGGGGCAGATCCAGCACAATGAAATCGAAATTTTTTCGTGCCCAGTTCAGCAGCGCCTCCATCCGCTGGGAGGTGATCAGGTCGCTGACGTCCCGTTCCCCTTTTCTTGCCAGCAGCATATACATATCGGTATTTTTATACCGCAGGAAGCAGTCTGCTAAATCTCCGTTTCCCAGCAGGGCCTCCCGAATGCCATAGGTAAATTGCTTTTTATCCAGCACTACATGGCAGGCAGGCTTATGCAGGTCGCAGTCGATCAGGAGCACGCGCTTTCCCTTTTGCTCCATTGCCAGCGCCAGGTTGACCGCGATGGTGGACTTGCCTTCGTTTTCCAGCAGGCTTGTGACCATAAGCACCTTGTCACTGCCCATATACTGCTCCACCCGGCGGCAAAGCTTGCGAATGGATTCCACGAACCGGAAGCTGGTCAGCGGGTTATTGATCAGAATACTGGTCTTCCGGCGGCGAAGGCGGGCAGCCAGGGTTTTGTATTTGTTTTCGTGGTCGATTTCCCCCAGATAGTCACAGTCCAGCTTTTTCCGCGCCTCATTTCCGCTGCGCACCGCGTCTTTCTGATAGGAGGCAAGCGCCAGCAGTGCTGTGGCAGCAAGGGCGGCAAGAACCATTCCTTTTTTCATCTTGCCCATTGCGTCAGCCTGGTTGATGGGGGCGGTAGGCACTACCGGGCTCTGGAGCACCTCCAGGATGATACCGTCCACCACCTGATAGGTCAGGGACTCATGGTGATCGATGATGGTCTGCGCCGTCAGGAACGCCATTCGGGGATTGGTATCCGTCACCGTCATGGTGATCAGGTTGGTATTGGGGATCACCGCAGTGTCCACTGTTCCGCTGATCGACGGGACACCCAGCTCCTGGGCAACGGTTTTGCGCATAATGGAGCTGTTCAGCAGACCGGTAAACAAGCTTGCCAAATTGCTGGTGGAGGAAAGGTTGGAATATACCGTAGTGGAGCTGCCTCTTGTGGTGACTACAAAAGTCGTGGTAGTCCTGTAGAGTGGCTCATAGCTCATATCCGTGTAGATAAATACGCTGACACCAACCACCAGTGCTGCCAGCACAATTGCAAGCCACCGCTTCGCCACATCCTGTAAAAGAACGATGGGGTCAAAGGGCAGCAGGCCGGTATTTCCCCTATGCAGATCGTTTGTATTTTCCATTGTCTATCCTTCCACCACAACAATCAGTTTGGAGTAGCCGGTATATTGCCGGTCCAAATCCCGGTTCGTTTCGTTACGATCCGTGTAGGTCACCCTGTATTCAAGCGTGTAGGTGCCCGGCGTGCCGGTCTGCACCTGGCCCCGGGTTTTCAGCGCGAAATTCTCCGGCAGTCCCCCCTTGAGGCTGCTGGTCTGCCCCTGGGCGGTGAAAGAATCCAGGTAATCCTTTGCTTCAAATTCCGCACCTACCGGCAGATAGATGAGATAGTCTGTCAGGCTCAGGGAGGCATTATAGGAATCCGCCGCATAGACCTCCACCGGGAAGCACACCGTTACCGTGTCTTTCAGGGAGTTGGTCACCTGGAACTGAACCTCGTGCGTTCCCAGCGTGGAAATCGCGGTGTCCTCCGTGGCTGTGGCGCGAATGCGGTGCTGAATGTCCCCATCCACCACATCCGTCGCGCCGATGGTGCTCATAATGTCAAAGCTGTAGCCGTAGGGGTACAGCAGCGGGGCGCTCAGGGTAAACCTGGGGCTTTGGTAGTCGGTGTAGCGGGCCTCCCGGTCCGCCTTTGCCACGTTTCCGGCGCCGTCGAAAGCCGCGTAGCGCACGGAGATATTGCCGCTGCCGTCCAGGAGTGTGACGCTCTCCACCACCAGGGAAGCCGTCACATCTCCGTCGTTGCTGTCCCACGCGGAGACATCCTGGAGAAGCATACTTTGGGGATCCCCCACGGAAATCTCCAGAGGCTGAGAATCCACCATAATTTCCGGCGGACGGGTGTCCGTCCGCATCTGATCCACCGTCCGGTAGCCGAAGAAAACCACCAGACACAGCCCGATCAGCAGCAGCAGAAGCCAATTCTTCTTTTTCATGTTCCTTCGCCCTCTTTATCAAAACCACTCCGGCTCTGCCGAAGGGAGCAATTCATTTTTCAGGATTCTCCTGGGGTTGTCCTGGAGCAGTGTTCTGGCGCAGAGAGGAGAAATCTGCCTGGCCAGCATCTGCCGGACATCTTTCATCCAGGGCGTGCGCATCCGGGAGGAATGGGCATCGGTGGCAACCGCGGCGGCAAAGCCCCGCTCCACCAGTTCCGCCCCCATCTCCTGGGCGCTGACGCCGAAGCGTCCCAGCAAGCTTCCCCGGTTTACCTGGAGCAGGCAGCCCATTCGCCGCCAACGGTTGACGATTTCCGGGTTCTGCTGGACATAAGTATAGCGCTCCGGGTGGGCAACGATGGGCGTATAGCCCGCCTTACACACGCTGTGGAGAATCCAGGTCTCCTCCTCCCCGCTGGAATGGAAGGAGAACTCAATCAGGGGATACCGGGAGCCGTTCAGGGTGAACAGCCGGCCCTCCTGAAGCAGTCGCGCCGTGTCCCGGGTGCCAAAGATTTCCATTCCCAGGCAAAGTCTCAGAGGAATTCCAGCTTCCTTCAGTGCCTGGCGGAGAAGCTTCCAGGCGTCGTATACCTCCCGGGATCTATCGTCCAGGCAGTGGGGCGTCGCCGCCATGGCGGTCACGCCGCTGTCCACTGCCATTCGCGCCATTGCAAGGGAATCCTCCAGACTTTGGGCGCCATCGTCCAGTCCCGGCAAAATATGGCTGTGTAAATCGATCATTCCGAACTCTCCATTGCTTTTCGCCGAACCAAACCGGTCAATCGGGAATAAGCGGCAACGATTCCTGGCCGCAGAAATCGCAGACGGATCCACGCCTTTTCAAAAAAATCCCACCAGAAGCAGCCGGGCCGCAGGAGTTTCCCTTTGCGGCGCACAGCGGTCACCAGCGCCTGAACCTGATCCGGGCGAATGCCCCGTTCCACTTGGGTTTGGGCGTCCCCGACCATGGTATAGGTGCCGGATTCCACCCGGTAAATCCGGTGCAGGACATAGGAACCGCTGTCCCGGCGGTACAGGATCATGTCGCCCCGTTTTAGCGGTCGCTTCACCTTGGATAGGTAGACCGTATCCCGGCTATGCACCAGGAATGGGGTCATACTATAGCCGCTGATCACCAGCGGAACATATTCCGCGTCATTCATCAGAT
The DNA here is from genome assembly GCA_964499615.1 of uncultured Oscillospiraceae bacterium. Classification (GTDB taxonomy): domain Bacteria; phylum Bacillota; class Clostridia; order Oscillospirales; family Oscillospiraceae; genus Faecousia. The sequence continues at coordinate 1,842 of CAZCLX010000001.1, read as the reverse complement.
CCAGCAGCGGATCCATCAGTACGCCTGGAGAGAAAATCTTCACATCAGACTCCATCTGCTATTACCTCTGTCACCTGTCTATGCTGTATTTCATAGGTTCGGCTGCAAACCTTCGCGCTTTCCGGGCGGTGAGTCACCAGTATACAGGTTTGCAGCAGGCCGCATTGCCGCAGGTTATTCATCAGCTTTCGCTCGGTAGCCACATCCAGTCCGGAGGTTGCTTCGTCCAGAAGCAGGATCGGCGCTCTGCTCAGCAGCGCCCGGGCAATGGCAATCCGCTGGGCCTGGCCCTCGGAAATTCCCCGGCCACCGGCGCCCAGAGAGTGGTGGATTCCATCCGGGAACTGGCTGACAAATTCCCACGCGCAGGCAATTTTCAGCGCCTGTACCATATCCTCTTCCCGAGCGTCGGGACGAATCAGCCGCAGATTCTCCGCGACGGTTCCCGCAAACACGCTGTTGCCCTGGGGCACATAGGCAAAGGCCCTTCTGGTTCCGGCGGAGATGGGATAGCGCCGTCCGCTTGCTCCCACCAACCGGCACGACCCGGAGCTGGCCTCTACAAGTCCCAGCAGCAGCCGCAGCAATGTGGTTTTCCCTTCCCCGGATGGGCCGACCACCGCGATCAGGTCGCCATGGTGGGCGGTAAAGTCAAAGGGATCCAGCACATAGTCGCCGTTTTGGTAATGGAAGGAGACTCCCTTCAGGGAAATATCCAGAGTCGATTCCTCGGACAGTCCCTCAGGAATCTGCTGAACCTCCTCCGGAAGCGCCTCCACCGCCATAATTCTTCCGGCGGAGGTCGTAATGGAGATGAGCTGCTGCGCCAGCGATACCAGGGAGGAAAACGATCCCCGCAGCGTACCCGCCAGCTGCAAAAACAGCGTCAGGGATCCGTAGGTTATGCTGCCGTTCCAGAGCTGGTATACGCCCCAGCCAAAGCAAGCCCCCGTCACAACCATGCTGACCAAGGAAAGGAAGGCAGACATGCCAATCTGAAAGGCATTGAAAGCCAGGAACGCGTCGGAATAGGTTCCCTGGAGGCGGCGCATGTTCTCCTCAAATTGCCCGGCGGCGGAGAATGCCTTGATGCCGGTGAGGTTGCGGAAGGAATCCTCCTGGAAGGACATCACTTCCCCCGCCAGTTCTTTCATCTCCAGGTTGTGGCCACGCATTTTTCTCAGCGTCGCCCGGGATAGGCCCAGCATGATGGGAACACCCAGCAGGGCAATCAGCGCCATGATTGGGTCGTAATAGAGCATGATGGCAAAGGCGCCCAGGCACTTCACGCCGGAGGAGGCAAGATTGGGCAGGAACTGAATGACCCCGTCGGAAACGGTTGCCACATCCGATGTCAATCGGTTCAGCAGATCGCCGCTGCGGTAAGCCTCCAGAGGCTCCCACCCGGCCCGGAGCACCCGGCCATAGGTCATGTACTGAATATCATTTTTCACATGGAGGTGGACGGAAGCGCTGACCCGGGAGGAAATTGCCTGGAGGCATAGGTTTCCCAGCATCATCAGAATCATAATCGCGGCAGCGCGGAAAAGCAGTCCCTTACCGCCGCCGGTAACCGCGTCGATCAGATATTTTGACGCGACGCTGGACGCCAGACCCATCACCGCGCCTACAAGCGCCAGCAGACCCACCGCCAGAATTTTTCCACGGTAGCGTCCGGCCTTCGCCCACAGCCAGCGCATTTCCCGCCCCAGCTGCCCCGGGTCGGCCTTATGAAAGCGGCTCGTTAGCTTCTGAAAAAACACCATGACAATTTCTCTCTTCTCATCTTTAAGGAAGCTCTGAATAAATCGGCAAGAGCTGGTGGCGAAAGATTTTGTCCCA